>DBQN01000003.1:46880-50974 GCA_002305255.1 Firmicutes bacterium UBA1393
CCAGTCTTGAGCAGTTCCATCAGCATGCTGAGTTCCTCGACGGCGCTGTCCCAGTCTTGAGAGGTGAGGTCGCCGCGACTGAGGTACTCCTGGCTCAATCCGTTCAAGACCAGTTGTATGAGCCTCAGCGCGGTATCAGGAGCCACGCCGGGGCGCAGTGACGACAGGTCGAGGTCGGCGAAAAGGCTGAGCATGCCGCCGCTTGCGATGCGGTCCTGTATCGCGCGGATCTCCTCCCTGAGCTCCGGCGGGGGCGACTCCACCGCCCGAGCAAGGAACCGCATCATGGCAGGGTCATCCCGGGCGATCTGCATTTTGGCGGTCGCCATGGCTGTGAGCCGCTGGAAGACATCGCCCGTCTGCGACGACACCAGTGCCTTCGTCTGCTCCCACACCTGAGCAGTGCACTGTTCGAACAGCCTGAGGAAGAGCTCGCGCTTCGACCCGAAGTAGTGGAACAACAGTCCTTTGGAGATGCCGGCTTTCGCGACGATCTCGTTCGTTGACGCAGTGTCGTAGCCCTTGGCAAACTCCTCTATGCTAGCCCGGATCAGGCGCGCTTCCTTCTCAGCATCCATTCGGGATTGTGGCGTAGCCATCACTCTACACCCTACACCGTTCGCAGGGCTTCAGTGGGCTTGAGCCGGCCGGCCGTCGCAGCGGGGATCCACGCCGCAGCTACAGTCACCGCGATGCCGAGCACGAACGCGAAGACCACAACACCCCAGCTCGCGGTGGGGTAGAGCCTGCTCGTTATGAGGAACTCGCCTCCCATGCCCTGTGTCATGCTGCCGATGCTGAAGCCAGCCCTGCTGAAGCCCAGGTTGAAAGCCCCGCCGGCCAGAGCACCTGCCGCACTGCCCACCACTGCCTCGATGGCTCCTTCGGCAATGAAGAGCCTTCTGATGTCAGCGGGAGAGAGGCCCATCGCGGCAAGGATGCCGATCTCCCTTGTGCGCTCGGCGACTACCATCGTCAATGTGTTGAACACCACGAATGCCGACAGCGCGACAATGAACACGTATATCATGGAGTAGATCGCCTTGACTCTGCTCATCCAGACAATGAGCTCGCTGTGGCGGGTCCAGGGTGTCACTTTCAGGCCGGCAGCCGCCACGCTGCCTACCCCCATCACTCTGCGGGCTAGCTCAGAGGCTGTATTGGGCTTTGGTGAGAACAACACGATTTCGGTGAACGCGTCGGGCATGTCAAGGATGGCGGCAGCAGTATCAAGTGGCACGTACGCTGACTCGGCGTCCAGCAGCTTAAGACCGCTTTCAAGCCTTCCGGCCACTGCAAGCTTCACTCTGCGCGGCTCGCCCGCCGCAGTGAGCACGCGGGCGATGACATAGTCGCCCACCTTTACGCCAAGTTGCCTCATGGCGTCCGCGCCGAGCAACACCTCTGCAGCACCGGTGGTCGGCAATCGACTGCCGTCCCGTGCCGTCAGATATCGGCTGAGCCTGGTAACCCGGTCCTCGGCGACGAGATCGGCGCCGACGCCCATCACGCGCAGTGGCGCCGCAGCGTCCGCGCCGGGCGCGGCGCCGGCATCGGCCGTCGTAAGCTGCGCTGCGAACCTGATTCTACCCGTGGCGAGCGACACATCCGGCAGCTGCGCCAGCTGATCGGCGAGCCCGGCGTCGACAGTGTGCGACAACGACAGCAGTCTCTCAGCCAGTTCATACTCGGGCTGAGTGATCCTGACGTGGCCCGAGTTGAGGTTGATATTGTAGGCCAGCCAGGAATCGACCATGCCGTCTACCAGACCCTTAGCTACTACCACCACGAACACGCCCATGAACACTGCGAGCACGCTGAGGAACGTGCGCCCGCCGTGACGGCGCAGGTTACGCCATGCCATTCTGATGAGGAGCCTCAAATGACGCACTTCCTTTCGGAGACGGGCTACAGCCGCCTCAAACACGCGACGGGGTCGAGACCGGCCGCGCGTCGCGCCGGCAAGTAACTTGCGATGAGTGAGACCGCCAGTCCAAACAGCACGGCCACGATCAGCATTGGCCAGTTCCAGGCGCCGCGCATTGCAGTTGCGATGGGATAGCCGATGTCAAGATCAATGTCTCCCAGAATCGACTGGATATCAATACCCACTTCCACCAGGTAGTAGTTCGTCGCGACTGACATCACCGCCCCCAGCAGGCCGCCGAGCAGCCCGAGGCCGCCGCCCTCCATCACGAACAAGGTCACTATCTGGGAGCGAGTCATCCCGATGCTCATGAGAATGCCGATCTCGCGCGTACGCTCCATAGTCGAGAGCAGAATTGAGTTCACAACGCCGATGGTGGCGATGATCATCACCAACCCGAGTAGCGCCATCGCGTAGGTACGCTTGCCCGAGCCGATGGCCAGGAAAGTAGCTGTATCGTTCCACGATTCTACTTTCCAGCCTGCTATGGTACCGATGGAGGCGACTATGCGTATCGGATCGCGGGTGCGCCGCGGGGCGACAGACACCGAGACCACCGTGCTCGGGCTGACACCTGCGGCGTCGACGAGCTCGCGAGCGCGGCCCACCGCCACGAAGATCTGCGACGAGTTGACCGTGGGGTGAGGGGTGTTCACGATCCCGGTGACCGTGGCCGCTGCGGGCGGCGCGCCGGCCGTCGCGGTGGCCATCGCGGTAGCATCGTTGAGTCTGATGCCGACTGAGTCGCCGACGGTTAGCCCGAGCAGTCCGGCGATACGCTGTCCGAGCACGATGCTGATCGGAGCGGTGGCGGTGGGTTCTTCGATTGTGTCGGGAGCGCCGATCATTGTGCCGTCCGTCAGCCACTGACCTTCGGTGACGTAGTGTGCCTGCTTGAACACCTGCGTATCGGACTTGGGATCGACTGCTACGACGGAGACAGGTAGCTCGTCGGCCTCTGCAACCAGCATCGCGGGAACCACGAACCTGGGAGTCGCACCGACAACGTCAGCCTGCGAGCGCACGTCGGCAAGCACCGCCTCTACCGACGGAGCCGGAGTGCCGACAGGGGCTGTGAGCTGCACGTGGCCAGTCTCGAAGCTGATCATATTGCTGACGGCCTCCTGGTTCAGGCCACTGAGCATGGAGTCGAAGGCAACGAAGTACAGAATGCCAACGGCGATTGCCGCGGCAGTCAGCAGCGTGCGGCGCTTGCGGCGCAGCAAGTTCTTCAGCGTGAGCGAGAGATAGAATCCAAGCATACCGCCTACCTCCTCTCGTCGTTCACGATCTTACCGTCACGCAACGATACGATGCGGCGCGCGTACTCCATCACCAGCTGATCGTGGGTGGAGAACAGGAAGGTCACGCCCTTCACACTGTTGAGGTGGCTCATGAGGTCGAGGATTGCCCGGGCGTTGTCGGAGTCGAGGTTGGCAGTGGGCTCGTCTGCCAGCACCAGAGCTGGCTGCTTCACCAGCGCTCGGGCGATCGCCACGCGCTGCTGCTGACCACCTGACAGGTCAGATGGAAGCCTCGTCTCGAGGCCCTCAAGGCCCACCTCGGAGAGGATCGACATGACCGCGGCGCGGGTCGAGGCGTCGCGCTTGCGCCCGAGTAGCACCAGAGGGAGTTCAACGTTTTCGTATGCGGTGAGCACGGGCACGAGGTTGTATGTCTGGAACACGAAGCCCAGTCTCTCGCGGCGGAGACGGGCCAGGGTGGTGGGAGACGAAGTCTGCACGTCGGTGCCCGCCACCGTGAGCTTTCCGCTCGTGGGCGAATCGAGACAGCCGATCAGGTTGAGCAACGTGGTCTTTCCGGAGCCTGAAGGTCCGGCGAGCGCGGCAAACTCCCCAGAGCTGAGCTCCAGACTGATGCCGCGCAGCGCAGGCAGGGCCATCTTGCCGTGAGCGTAGTCCTTCGTCACGCCTACAGCTTCCACCAGGTGCAACTAAGCCACCTCCATCGAGTCGGGCACCGGCAAACTCGTTACGGGCGATCTGTAGCACAATCATACGGTAGCATGTATTGACCAGATGGTCAATCGGCCGCACGCAGGGTCGTATTCGGGTTAGCGGGCGGGCTGTGTGAGGGAGGAGGGGGGATGGGAGGATGGGTGGCGAGAGGGAAGGGGGGGCGACCCAGCTGTGGGTCGTTTCAGAGG
>DBQN01000002.1:0-9228 GCA_002305255.1 Firmicutes bacterium UBA1393
CCCACCGGCGGGTCGTTCTTGAGGCCGAACGACCCATACACGGGTCATCTGAGCCCGAAAACGACCCAGCCATAGGTCAGGCCAGCTACGCGCGCTCGAAACCGACCCATCCATGGGTCGCACCAGCTCAAGGTACGTTTCCCGCCGGCGCACGTAGCGTCAGCCTCGGTTTCTTCTTGCCAAACGCCCGGTCATGTGGTAATCTACGCGTAATTTAGCTGATCGGAGTGATGGTCAATTGGGGAAGCGCACGTCGTAGGCGGATCGCACCTATCAAGCGTTCACTGTAACTCTCGTGGGCACCTGTCCATCGGAGGCTGCGATGCCGTAGCCCTGGCAGAGAAGTTCGGCACACCTCTATATGTCGTCGACGAGGCCCGCATCAGGCGTGCGTGTCGCGACTACGTACGCAGCTTCGCCGCGCACTATCCAAAGTCCCGCATGATCTACGCGGGCAAGGCCTTCATGAGCAAAGCCATAGTCTTGCTGGTCCTAGAGGAGGGCATGTCTCTCGACGTCTGCTCCGGCGGGGAGCTGCATACCGCTCTGGAGGCAGGCTGCACAGGCGATCAGATCTTCTTCCACGGAAATAGCAAAACACCGTCAGAGATCGAGCTGGGGCTTGACGCGGGGGTACATCGGTTCATATCCGACAGCCTCGACGAGCTCAGGCTGATCGACGCGATCGCCCGTTCGCGAGGGCAGATTGCCAGCGTGATGCTGCGTCTCACTCCCGGCATCGAGGCCCACACTCACGACTACATCCGAACGGGGCAGATCGACTCCAAGTTCGGCGTGGTTATCTCCAATGGAGACGCCATGCGCACCGTGGCGTTTGCGAAGAGCCTGAAGAATCTGAGACTGACGGGCATTCATTGCCACATAGGCTCTCAGGTGTTCGAGATGGAGCCCTTCGTCGACGCCGTAAACATCATGATGGACTTCGCCCGGGATGCCCGGGATGAGACTGGGTTCGTCATTGAGGAGCTCAATCTCGGGGGCGGACTGGGCATTGCATATAACACCGGCGACAGGCCCTCCACAGTGGAGGATCTGGCGGCGGCAGTTGGTCCGGCCGTTCGTGAGGCCGCCATTAGGCGCGGACTTCCCCTACCCACTCTGATGCTGGAGCCCGGTCGCTCCATCGTGGGCGAGGCGGGAACGACACTCTACACCGTCAACACCGTGAAGCACATCGAAGGTGTCAGAACCTACGTGTCGGTTGACGGCGGGATGGCCGACAATCCCCGTGTTGCCCTGTATCAGGCAGAGTATGACGCCGTGATCGCCAATAAGGTGTCGATGGAGCCGTACGAGAAGGTCTCCATCGCCGGCAACTGTTGCGAATCAGGCGACATGCTGATCTACGACATCGAGCTTCCGAAGGTGGAGGTAGGCGATATCGTGGCTGTGTTGTGCACAGGAGCCTACAACTTCTCCATGGCGAGTAACTACAACCGGCATCCGCGCCCCGCGGCGGTTCTGGTGGCCAACGGGCAGGCCGAACTGATTGCGCTNNTGCTCCCAGGTGGCTGCCGGCAAGAACGCATAGGTTCACATAGGCACCGATTCCATCACGAACGTTCCCTCCCCTCGTCAGCTCGAGTAACCTAGCGTACGTTGCTCGGAGCCACGAAGGGAGGGAATCATTATGAAATCCGTCACAAGTCAAGCCATACCAACCGCCGCAGCCGCCGCACGAGTAGCGTCAACGGCAGCCCTCATCGCGACCCTGGTCTGGATAGGGCTGCGCAACTACCTCTTCTTTCACGCGCTGGTCGAAGGCTTCTCAGTAGTCGTCGCCGTTGTCACATACGTGCTTGCGTCCTGCACATACAGGTATGCCAAGGACGATCTGCTGCTCTTCATAGGGCAGGCACACGTCGTCATAGCCGTCCTCGACTTCCTGCACCTCCTCTCCTACCAGGGCATGGGTGTGCTGGTCTGTTCCTGTGCAAACACCGCAACACAACTGTGGATAGCAGGCCGTTACCTGTGGGGTCTGACCTTCCTGCTCTTGCCCCTGTTCATAAGGCGCAGGCTCCCCCGGCCGGCGATCACGGCGGCCCTCATCGGCCTGGCCGCGCTGATGGCCTGGGCAGTCTTTGCGGGGGATGTGTTCCCCGTGTGCTTCACTCAAGAGAACGGCCTCACCCCCTTCAAGCTGGCCAGTGAGGCCGCGATTATAGCAATCACCGCCACCGGAGCACTACTCCTGGGGTGCAGGCGCGCTGAGATCGACCCAGGCCTCTACAGGGCGTTGATCTTCGCCGCCGCCGCGACCATCGCGTCGGAACTATGCTTCACGCTGTATGACAATGTGTACGGTCTGATGAACATGGCAGGTCACATCCTCAAGATCGTTGCCTACAACTCTCTGTTTCAGGGGGTAGTGCTGAAGGGGCTCAGGGCGCCGCTGGATTCGATCTTCGCAGAGCTCCGGGCGAGTGCTGTGCGTGACTCCCTCACCGGCCTCTACAACAGGCACGGCTTTCAGCAGGCCGCCATCAAGGAGATGAACACTGCCTCCCAAACGGGAGGCAGCATCGGGGCGCTCTTGGCCGATCTCGACAAGTTCAAGAGAGTAAATGACACCTTTGGGCATCAAGCAGGCGACGAGGTGCTCAAGACCTTCGCCGCCATACTGGGTGGCTCTGTGAAGCCCTCGGATACCGTGGCTCGACTCGGCGGCGACGAGTTCGCGGTGCTGCTTCCGGGCGCCGGTCTCGATGAGGCGCGCGCCGTGGCCGCATCGATCAGAGATGCTACGAGATCATGGGCCCGGTCTTCCAGCACAGCGTCTACCCTCGATGTCAGCATCGGAGTGGCGCTGTGGTTGCCGCCCATGCAGGCCGACATAGACACCCTGATGCGCGAGGCCGACAGAGCGATGTACGATGAGAAGGCGAGCAAGTAGCCTCAGACTACGCCCACCCGTGCGCCGAGGTAAGCGCCTTGCACGGCCTGGCTTCCCAGGAGCTCCTTGCCGGGGCCTTCCAGTGCGATCCTGCCGTTCTCCAGCACGTAGCCGTAATCAGCAATGCTCAGTGCGCCGAAGGCGTTCTGCTCGATCAGCAGGATGGTAGTGCCCTCGTTGCGGATGGTGGTGATGATCTCGAAGATCTCCTGCGTCAGCACGGGGGCAAGCCCCAGCGACGGCTCGTCGAGCATCAAGAGCTTGGGCCGCGACATCAATGCCCTGGCCACCGCGAGCATCTGCTGCTCTCCACCTGACAGTGTGCCGCCGGGCTGGGATATCCTCTCCTTAAGCCTGGGGAACAGCCTGAACACGCGCTCCTCGTCATCGGCCACGCCCGCCCTGTCGGTGCGGCTGTATGATCCGAGGGCGAGATTCTCCTTCACCGTCAGGTTCGGGAATATGCGCCGGCCTTCGGGCGACATGGTGAGCCCTCGCTTCACAATGTCGTGTGGGCGCAGGCCCAGTATGGGCCGGCCCAGGAAGGCTATGGAGCCGGTGCACTGCCTGACCAGGCCCGACACAGCTCTGAGGATCGTGCTCTTCCCTGCCCCGTTCGCCCCGATGAGGGTGACGATGCTGCCCGGGCTCACGTGCATGGTCACGCCCTTGACTGCGTGTATTCCGCCGTAGTGAACGTTGACATCAGTGAGCTGCAACATTCTTGAATCCCACCCCCAGGTACGCCTCGATCACCCGCTGGTTTGCCTGTATGTCGGCGGGCTCGCCCGACGCAATGGTCTCACCGTGGTCGAGGACTGTGATCCTCTCGCATATCCCCATCACGACGCTCATATCGTGCTCGATCAGGAGCACTGTGAGGTCGAAGTCGCTTCGCACTCTCTGAATGAACTGACACAGAGCCATGCTCTCACTGGGGTTCATACCTGCGGCGGGCTCGTCGAGCAGGAGCACGCGAGGACGGGTGGCCAGCGCCCTGGCTACTTCCACCCGACGCTGCTCGCCGTAGGGCAAGCCCCCGGCAGGCGCGTTTGCGTACCGCACCAGCCCAAGCGCGTCGAGGAGCTCCAGGCACTCTCGCGCCATGCTCTGCTCTTCCTTCACATACCCCGGAGTGCGGAGGATCGCCGCCGGTAGAGAGGATTTGAGACGGAGCCTGTGCCCTACGATAACGTTGTCGAGCACACTCAGGCTCTTCATGAGACGGATGTTCTGAAATGTCCGGGCGATGCCTTGCCGACACACCCTGTCGGGGCGCCATCCGGTTATGTCGACGCCGGCCGCGCTGACACTTCCTGCGGTGGGCCGGTATACGCCGGTCACCACGTTGAACACCGTGGTCTTGCCTGCGCCGTTCGGGCCAATCAGTCCGACAAGCTCGCCCCTTGCCAGTTCCAGCTCAAAGTCTCGCACAGCGGTGAGACCGCCGAACCGCATGGTCAGGCCGCGCACGCTCAGCTCTTTCGGCTCTTTCATGCTCTCACCCCCTGCTTTCGGCTGCGTCGGCGGTCGATCCAGTCTAGCACTCTATCCCAGGAGAACTCGCGCCCGCCGAACAGTCCGCGCTGGTAGAACAGGATGATCACGAGCAGCACCAGCGAGAACACCACCATGCGCAGCCCGGGGATCTCAGGCACGCGGAGCGGCCCAATTCGCCAGCTGGCCTCTATCGGCCTTAGCGCCTCGAGCAGCACCGTGTAAATCACTGAGGTGAGTACTGAGCCGGTTATGCTTCCAAGCCCCCCGGCCACCACAATGATGAGGATGTTGAAGGTGAGCGTGAAGCCGAAGGTCTTGGGGTCAATCGTCGTCACAAGACTTCCCATCAGCGCCCCGCCTACACCGGCGAAGAACGAGCCAATGACGTAAGCCACCGTCTTGTGATAAGTCCTGTTCACGCCCATTATCTCGGCGGCGACTTCGTCTTCCCGCACCGCCAGCAGGCTCCTGCCGTACACCGAGTTCACGAGGCGCGAGATCACGAACACGGTGATGCCCACGCATCCCCACGTCCACCACAGGTTGCTGGCGAACGACGGGATTCCCTTGAGGCCAAGCGCTCCATTGGTTATTGAAGGGATGTTGTTCGCGACCACCCGGATGATCTCGGCGAACCCAAGCGTGGCGATGCCAAGGTAGTCGCCGCGCAGGCGCAGCACTGGAAAGCCTGTGAGATACGCCATCAGGCCGGCGGTAGCCCCCGCGCACACCACCGCCGCGATGGGAGGCAGCGTGATCACGCTGAACGGCCATGCGAGCGGAGCCAGAAGGAAGATCGAGTCCTTGGTCGCAACAGGCAGCGTCAGGAGGGCACATGTGTACGCCCCGACGGCCATGAAGCCGGCATGCCCCAGGGAGAACAACCCTGTGAAGCCGAAGATCAGGTTCATGCTTACAGCGAGGATAGCATTGATGCCGGCCAGGTTGAGTATGCGGAGGTTATAGCTGCTCAGGTTGGCGTTGCCCCACCAGATGGCAGCGGCGAGCACAGCAAGTCCGCCAAAGGTGAGCAACAGCTTCAGGCGCGCCCGCGCCGGGTTGTACACGCCCAGCATCGGCTACACCTTCTCTCTGAACTCCCGCCCGAGCAGACCGGTGGGCCTCGCGAGCAGGATCACTATGAGGACTAGATATGCAAAGGCGTCGCGGAATCCCGATAGCGTGGGCATCAGCGCCACCAGCATGATCTCAAGCATGCCCAGCAGCATTCCGCCGATCATCGCCCCGGGAATGCTGCCGATCCCTCCGAGCACGGCGGCTATGAAGGCCTTTATGCCCGGCACAGTTCCCATTAGCGGGTTTATCTGAGGATACTTCAGCGCCCACATGATCCCCCCGGCAGCCGCCAGAGCAGATCCGACGCCGAAGGTTATCGCGATGATCCCGTCAACATTCACCGACATCAGACTCGAGGTATCCATATCGTGGGATATCGCGCGCATGGCCAGGCCGACCTTAGTGCGGTACACCAGCATCGTGAGGCCCAGCATCAGCAGGCCGGAGAACACCGGCACCACCCACGATATGTTGGCCATGTACACAGAGCCCACCATGTAAGACTGGCTGAAGAACTGCGGCACCGGGAAGGGCTTCGGCCGGCCACCGAACACGACGAGACCGAGGTTCTGAATGAAGAACGAGATACCTATGGCCGAGATGAGTGATGAGATCCGGGGAGCCTGACGTAGCGGTCGGTATGCCACTCGCTCTATGGTGATGCCAAGCACTCCTGTGAGCACCGCAGCCAGGACGAACGTCAGCCACCAGGGCAATCTGAACATGAAATCGATGTAGAAGAGCATGTACGCCCCCAGCATGAACACGTCACTGTGGGCGAAGTTTATCAGGCGCAGGATTCCGTACACCATCGTGTACCCGATGGCCACGAGAGCGTACAGGCTGCCCAACGAAATGCCGTTCACGATGTTCTGCGCAAACACTGCCCAGGTCAATTTGACACCTCCAATTGCCATGAGGCTCGCATATGCAGAACAGCCGGGATACCCGGACCTGCGCCAGGATGCCGGCCGTTCTGCAATCTGCAATCTGCCCTCAGCTAACCCTATCGCGGACTCGCGCTACGGCTTGACCGTGGTCAGGTAAGTGAACTTCCCGTCCACGACCTTGAGCAGCACTGCGTCTTTGGTGGCGTCGCCCGACTCATCAATGGTGGTGCTGCCGGTTACCGCAGGGAAATCCTTGGTCGACGCCATCGCGTCTCTGATCTTCTTGGGATCGTCAGAGTTGGCGCGGCGGATCGCGTCTACCACCAGGTTGTAGGTGTCATAGCCCAGAGCGCCGTTGGCGTTCGGGGTCTTGCCATACTTCGCCTTGAATGCGTCGACGAACTTCTTCGCCTCAGGCGTGGCCGGCGCATCGGCGCTGTAGAAGGTGCTGAACACGATGCCCTCGGCCGCAGTGCCGCCTATGGTGACCAGCTCGGGAGCGTCAATGGCGTCACCGCCCATCAGCAGGATCTTCGATCCAAGCTGCCTGAGCTGCTTGGCCACGAGCGCCATGTCACCGAAGTAGCCGGGAACGAAGAGGGCTTCAGCCTTGGAGTTGATGACCTGGGTCAGCTGAGCGCTGAAGTCCTGGTCGCCGGTTTGATAGGCTACCTCGGCCACGATGGACTTGGGATCGCCCGTCAACGCGATGAACGTCTTCTTGAAGTAGTTCGATAGTCCAACTGAGTAGTCTTGCGCGACATCCTTTAGGATGGCGGCCTTGCGCACGCCCTCGCCATAGGCGAACTTGGCCATGACCTCGCCCTGGAACGGGTCAATGAAGCAGGCGCGGAACATGTACTCTTTATCCAGGGTGACCAGGGGGTTCGTCGCCGAGTCGGTCATCATTGGGATGCCCGCCTTCTCAGCGACATCGCCGCCTGCGATGGAGTTGGAGCTGCCGTAGCTGCCAATGATGGCAATGACCTTGTCCTGCTCAATCAGCTTCGCCACGGCGTTTGCCGACTCAACCTTATCGCTCTTGTTGTCGGCCAGGAACAGCTTGATCGGCCGGCCCAGCACCGTCGGGGTCATCTCGTGGGCAAGCACGATGCCCTCCCAGGTCATCTGGCCGCCTGCGGCCATCGGGCCTGTCATGGGCTCATACACGCCGATCCTGATCGGCTCCTGTTGGGCACTGACACTGGGGATCGCGAACGCTAGTAGTGCGATAAGCACTAATACAAGGAATCCGGTGACTCTCCTCACGGCTATTGACCTCCCCATCCATAAATGACCTAGCTGCAAATGGAGTAACCCGCAACCGGTGGGGAAATGTTTCGGCGCTACATCGCAAGTTCCTGCTTCGTCGTACCCCACGTAATTCCGCATATGTTCGCCAATATCGGTGCATCGCCACATTACTCCAGCTGGTGGCCGCATAAACACTTGGATCCCGAGGCATGCATGCGCCTGTAGGCATGCTTCGCCAGACTCCGAGGCCGGTCATCGAATGCGCGCCACTAATCTCAGGAGGGCTGGGCTAGGCAGGAGGGAATTGATGTTGCACCCGCAACCGGAGTAAACCTGATGGGAGGCTGAACCGAAATGCGAAGGCTCCTACTGTTCCTGCTCGCCATGGTGGTACTGCTGGCCGGAGCCAATGTGACGGCCCAGGAGGTATCGCCGAACGCGGCTGCTGCGCGCGCGATCAAAGTGAACTATCCCCAAACCCAGCCAAATGTGTGGGGCGAATTCGACACGGAGCACATACCCCTTCTCCCCGAGATCAGGATGCTCATGAACAAGTGGGCGACCCAGTGGCCCGACCTCGTCGACGTGTACACTGTTGGAAAGTCGTATGAGGGCCAGGACATCTGGCAGATGACCATCACCAACAAGAAGACTGGTTCTGCCGAGTCGAAGCCTGCGATGTTCGTCGGCGCCAACCGCCATTCGGGTGAGACCATCACCCGTACCGCCGCCATGAACTTCGCGTGGACACTGCTATCGGGCTACGGCAAAGACCCCGAGATGACACGACTGCTCGACAACTTCACTTACTACGTCAGGCCTGTGGAGAACCCCGACGGTTCCGAGATGTACCTGACTACCGCGCAGACCTGCCGTTCCACCGTCAGGCCGTACGATCAGGATGGCGACGGCCTGCTCGATGAAGATCCCGCCGAGGACCTCGACGGCGACGGCTACAGCAGGAATTACCGCAAGTATGTGGGCCCGGGCAATGGCAACTACACCATCGATCCCAATGATCCATCCGGTCGCCTTATGATCAACGTCGGTGCCGGAAAAGGCGATTACGTGTACGGCAGCGAGGGCATCGACAACGACGGCGATGGCAGGGTCAATGAGGACGGCATCGGCGGCCTCGACCTGCACCGTAACTACCCCGAGAACTGGAGGCCCATGACTGAGGCGACGGGATTCGGGTACACCCAGGGCGGTGCGGGCGAGTATCCGCTATCTGAGCCCGAGATCCGCTCGATGTTCCTGTGGATGGTTACCCATCCGAACATCTCGATCGTGCAGACGATGGACACCTCCGTGCCCATGCATCTGCGTCCCCCGTCCACCAGCACGCGCGAGGAGTCGATGTTTGTCGAAGACAACAACTACTACGAGTTCTTCGACGAGGAGGGCAGTAAGCTGAGCGGCTACGCCAGGGCCGGCGACGTGTTCTGGGAGTACAGCAACGGCCGCGGGAACCCGCTGTTCGGCCACTCACCCGACTACGGCTACTTCCAGTTCGGCGCCATCTGGTACGGCGACGAGCTATGGGGTAACCAGGACTACGTTGAGGACTTCAACGAGGACGGCAAGATC
>DBQN01000002.1:9281-16561 GCA_002305255.1 Firmicutes bacterium UBA1393
GGTTCAACCTGCTGCTGGCCAAGTCGCTGCCGAAGATCGAGCTTACCGGTGTGACGATGAAGAAAGATGACGACGGCAACACCGTCCTCACTGTCACCATCAGCAACACCGGGTTCTTGCCCGACGCACTGCTCCAGGCCAACCTGGTCAAGATGGTTCGCCAGGGCCAGGCAGCCCTTAAGCTCGGCGAGGGCGTGAAGCTCGCACCGAACTCGCCGGCCTTGACTCAGACCATCGGGACCTTCACTGGCAAGCTCGACGAAGAGGGCCAGTCCAAGGAGGTCACCTGGATCCTGACCGGCTCCGGCACCGTCGAACTGAACGTGCGCTCCACCAGGGGCGGCACCATCCAGAAGTCCATCACCGTCATCTAGCCCCTGGTCGGGACTAGAATCCCGACAAGGCTTCCCAGACAGGCGGCGTCGCGCGGCATCGGGCGGCGCCGCCCGTCCCCATCACTGAAGAGGCTCTAGGGCGCGACTACCGGATCCCCAACCTTCACCCCGATGACCTCGGCCATTATCCTGGCGATCTCGGTGTTGTCGATGGAGTCGACGGAGAACCTCTCCTGCCCAGGACCTTCCGCAAACAAAGGCACTAGCTGGGCAGTGTGGTCGTCGGAACCGAACCTCACCTGTCCGTCGGCCAGGAGCTCCACCGCGCCTGTGTCGTGGTCGGCCACTACGAGCACCAGGGTATTGCGGTGAGAGCGGGCGAACTCCAGACCAACACTGACGGCATCATCCAACTCCAGCACTTCACTTACCATTCGCTCGACATCATGCTCGTGAGACGCCGCGTCAATCAGATCATTCTCCACCAGGAGGAAGAAGTTCCGCCCCATCGCTGCCTCTCCGGTCAGCAGTTCGATGGCTCTCGCTGTCATCTGGGCCAGACTCGGCTCTGCGACGGGGTCGCGGTCAGCCGCAAACCGGAAATCGGCCTCGGCGAACAGCCCCAGGAGTGGAAGCGTCGATGCCGATACCAGCCCTTCTACGGTGCGCACTACACGGTAGCCCGCCTGCATGGCCCGCTCAATCGCGGATTCTTCGTTCTCTGATAGACTGGGGGCGAAGTTGGCGTACCCGCCTCCGAACATCACGTCGGGCCGTGTGGACACAAGCGCCGCTGCGATCTCATGCTCTGACTGGCGATCGTCGACATGCGCCGCGAAGGCCCCCGTGGTCGCACCGGTAATGGCGCCGTTGGTCACCAGCGCAGTGAGCCCTCCCGCTTCGCGCACAGCCTCAAGTATCGTAGTCACCGGCTGCATCTCTGAGTCGACGCCCACGAAGCTGTTGATGGTCTTGTGCCCGGTAGCCATGGCTGTAGCGGCTGCGGCAGAGTCAGTGATGTAGTCGGCGTATGACAGTGTGCGCACTCGCGATCTGACCGGCATGGAATCCACCGTCAGGCTCCGGCCTGCAGCCGCGGCAGCGACTCGCGCCGCCTCGATGTGACCGAACCCCATCCCGTCCCCGATGAACATGATCACACTCGGTGCAGGACCCTGGGCCTCAGGGCGGCTTTCTGCCGACAGCCTTGGGCTCCCAAGGCGGCACTCAGGAGCTGCCAGCAGCACCGTGGCACACAACAGAATCAGCGCAAAGAGCGCCGAGATCGGCTTCCGCAATCGAATCATCCCGACAAGGCCCTCCTGTGGCAATTCATGCTTTCGAGGGTGCGCCTGACGTCCATCACGTCTGCGCTCGGCCGCGGGTGACTAGGTCGAACCAGAGGGTAGCAGAAAGGGCGGGCACTCACTGCCCGCCCCGCAGACGTCTGCGCTTCACTCATTGCGCTTCTCTATGTAGCGCTCGAGCTTCCTCTTCACACGCTGCAACGCATTGTCGATGGACTTCACGTGCCGTTTGAGATCCACGGCGATCTCCTGATACGACTTGCCGTCAAGGTAAGCGTTGAGCACCTCACGCTCGAGTTCGCTCAAGAATTCGCCCATCTTCACCTCGATGTCGACGAACTCCTCTCTACTGATCACCAGTTCCTCGGGGTCGGTGATCTTGTTGCCCGACAGTACATCAAGGAGAGTACGATCTGACTCTTCATCATAGATGGGTTTATTCAGAGAAACGTAAGAATTCAGAGGAATGTGCTTTTGCCTCGTAGCTGTCTTAATCGCCGTAATGATCTGCCTTGTTATGCACAACTCGGCGAAGGCTCGAAACGATGCGAGCTTGTCCGACTTGAAATCGCGTATCGCCTTGTAGAGGCCTATCATGCCCTCCTGGATGATGTCCTCTCGGTCGGCGCCGATGAGGAAATAGGAGCGTGCCTTTGCCCTGACAAAGTTCTTATACTTGTTTATCAGGTGCTCTTCTGCGGTTCTATCTCCAAGCCTTGCGAACTCGACGATCTGCTCATCAGCTAGCTCTTCGTAGCATGCGCAGGATTCGCGTTGCAGGTTGGCAGTCAAATGAGTTCCCTCCCGACACCAGGTCGACTTCGTAGAGCGCACGGATAGACTCTCAAGCTCTACGAGTCACTTCCGGCGGGATATCAGCGGAAGACGAAGGCTATTGAAGACCATCCTCGTAGGTCAACGACATTATATCGCAGCGTACTATGGGGGTCAAGCAACCGGACTGGTTGACGTGCCCATACATATTAACTATGAATGGGACTCCCTCCCATACTTCCTCCCTTCCCGACTCTCTGTCGCGCTATCTCAAAGGCCACCACTGCCCAGGCGGCGCCGGCATTGAGAGATGCCAGTCTCCCACGCATAGGTATGCTGACTGTGAAATCACATGCCTCTCCCACAAGACGGGACATTCCCTTCCCCTCACTGCCGACTACCACCGCCACCGGGCCGGTCAGGTCAGCATCATAGAGACTGGTAGCCGCCTCCGGTTCAGTGCCGACCACCCACAGCCCTGCCTGCTTCAGGCTTTCAATTGTGCGCACGATGTTGGTCACACGGGCCACAGGAGTGTAGGCCGCCGCCCCGGCCGATGCCCTCACCACCGCGGGACTCACGGGACTGCTCCTGCGCACAGGAATCACTACCCCGTGGGTGCCTGCGGCATTGGCAGTGCGGATGATCGAGCCGAGGTTCTGCGGATCCTCAATGCCGTCGAGCACAGCTATGAACGCGTCCTCTCCCGATGCCTTCGCGGCCTGAAGCACATCGCTGAGCTCAACGTATTCGATGGGCGCAAGAAAAGCGATGACACCCTGATGATTGCCTGCACGCACCTCGGCGGCGGCCCGCTCCAGGCCCTGCCTGTCGGTCTCAGACACAGGGATGTGCCTAGCCCTGGCTGCCGCCAGAATCCCGGGATCGACGCTGCCCTTCGCCATGATGATCTTGTTGATCTGTCTACCCGACTCTAGAGCTTCCGCAACAGGCCTGCGGCCCCAAACCACGTAGTCCCGGTCGGTTCCTGCGCCTGCGCCGCCGGGCCCACCACGCTCACTGCCCATTCTCACCCTCCGTGCCGTCGGCGCCCTCCCAGCCGTTGCCCTGCCTCGATGCTTCCATGGCCATGTGGAGCAACTCATCGAGGCGACTGGTGCGACCCGTGAGGTATGTGTAGCCCAGCAGGGCTTCGAACCCGGTAGACTGCCTGTACTGCACCGGGTCGCTTGACCGCACCGCATGGCGCGGACGCACGTTGCGCCCGCGCCTGATTATGTCGTTCTCTTCAGGACTGAGTTTTTCGGCCAACCTTCTGACCAGACCGGCCTGGGCCTTCGCGTTCACCGAGCCTGACGCCGCGACGTGAAGGTCACGCGCCCGGGCTATGCCCCTGGAATCGACGGTCAGCTGCGTCCTTACAAAAAGCTCCCACACGGCATCGCCCACGTACGCAAGCACCGTCGGAGACACCTCAAGGGCTTGCTCGTCACTGAGATACACGCTTCCACCTGGCGCCGTCCTTAGTGTCTTCAACCATTATCCCTACCTCGGCGAGCCTGCCGCGAATCTTATCAGACAGCGCGTACTGCTTGAGCGCCCTGACGTCGGCTCTGATCTCAAGGAGCAGTTCGATGAGCGCCTCGGCCAGCTGGTCGGCATCGCCGGCATCGCACTGGCCTACATCGCCCTCGGCGCCCTCACCGGCGCCCGCCCCGGTGCCTGCTCCTGCGCGGGCCGCCTCCACTGACTCGAAGCTGAGGATGCCGACAACATCCCCCAGCTCTATCATGGTCAGCACCGCTCCCGCCACGGTCGCACGCGCCTCTGCCAACTGGCCCTGCCCGGCCTCGAGGCCCTGGTTAACGTAGGTGTTGATGGCCGTCGCCAGCTCGTGCAGCGCTGCTATTGCCCCGGCGGTGTTGAAGTCGTCGTCCATGGCTTCCTCAAAGGCCTGCCTAGCCGAACGTGCTGCCTCACTCAGTGCGGCGGCCTTCTCGCCGACCCCGCCTCCCTGCACGTCGCCTGCGAAGGCCTTGGCTGCCTGCTGGAGTTGCTCACGGTTCCAGCCCACCATGCCCGTGGCGAACAGGGCGTTCGACACCGCGCCTTCGATACGCGCTAGCGCGCGTGCGCACATCGACAGCTCATCCTCGCTGAAGTTGATAGGCTTGCGGTAGTGGTTCGAGATCAGGAAGTAGCGCACTACCTTGCCGGGATACTTCTTGAGGATGTCGCGCACGGTCTTGAAGTTGTGCAGCGACTTGCCCATGCGCTGGCCATCGATGTTCACGAAACCGTTATGAACCCAGTACTTCACCGGAGGCTCACCATTGGCACCATGGCTCTGGGCGATCTCGTTCTCATGGTGCGGGAACACCAGGTCGACGCCGCCCGTGTGTATGTCGAACACTGGCCCCAGGTACTTCGTTGACATGACGCTGCACTCGATGTGCCATCCCGGCCGTCCGGGGCCCCATGGAGAGTCCCATGCCGGCTCGCCCGGCTTCGCCGCCTTCCAGAGCGTGAAGTCCAGCGGATCGTGTTTGGTCTCCCCCACCTCGACTCTGGCGCCTGCCTGCAGATCGTCGAGGTTCTGGCCCGACAGCGAGCCATATGGGTCGAACTTCGAAACGTCGTAATAGACGTCGCCATCAGCCTCGTACGCAAGCCCCTTTTCCACAAGGGCACTGATCATCTTGATCATGCCTTCTACGTGCTCTGTAGCTCTGGGCTGTACGTCGGGAGGCCTGACGCCCAGTGCCTCCGTGTCGTCGATGAACGCCCTGGCATACTCCGCGACAATGTCTTCAGGCTTCACGCCACGCTCGTGCGCGCGCTTGATGATCTTGTCTTCGATATCGGTTATGTTCTGCACCAGCGTGACTTCGTAGCCACGGTAGAGCAGGTATCTTCGGATCACGTCGGGCACAACGAAGGCGCGCGCATTGCCGATGTGGAAGTAATCGTACACCGTGGGTCCGCAGCTGTAGATGCCCACCTTCCCGGGGTGTACCGGCACGAACTCCTCCTTGCGCCTGGTGAAGGTGTTGTAGATCCTTATCGCCATGAAGAGGCCCTCCCTGTGTCACTCACTCTTGCCTCACCGCGAGCACCACGGCAGAACACGCAATCGCCTCAGAACGACCTATGGCGCCCAGCATCTCGGTGGTCTTTCCCTTAATATTAACACACTCGGCGGCGGTCTCCATGGCCCGCGCAAGCCTTGACGCCATCTCGGCGGAGTATCGGCTCACCTTTGGCGTTTGAGCGATGATTGTGACATCGCAGTTCACAACTGAGTAGCCGGCCGCCCGGCACATCGCCGTCACTTGCGAGAGCAGTTCCATGCTGTCGGCATTCTCATACCGGGGGTCGGTGTCAGGAAAGTGCCTTCCGATGTCGCCCAGGCCGGCCGCTCCCAGCATCGCGTCGGCGACGGCGTGTGCGACCACATCGGCGTCGGAGTGCCCGGCTAACCCCAGGCCCATGGGGTGAGGAATCTCCACCCCGCCCAACACCAGGCGCCTGCCGGTGGCAGTACGGTGGATGTCGAACCCCTGCCCGATTCTGAAGCTTGCTGCGCTGCCGCTATAGGCTACATGGCACGCAGTCTCACTCGTCGTTGCCCGTGGCGCCGCGCCTGCCATCTCGCCCACAGTCTCACCCACACTCTCGCCCATGCGTCGTAGCACCGCCTCTGCGTCTGCCATGTCTTCAATTGTGGTGATCTTGATGTTGCGCCTGTCGCCGGGCACTACCTCAACCGGCAGGCCCAGCGACTCCACCAGGGCACAATCGTCGGTGGCCCTGTAACCGCGCGTCAGGGCCTCGCGGTGCGCCCTAAGGATGACGTCCAGCCTGAAGGCCTGGGGGGTCTGAACGAGGCTGAGCTGGGATCTGTCAAGTGTATGCACGACGGTGCCGCTGCAAACCTGCTTAACCGAGTCAACCGGCGGCACTCCGCACGTGGCCGCGCCCGTTCTCTCAGCGGCCTCGATCACTGCCTCCACCAGCCGTGGCGAGGCCAGCGGCCGCACCCCGTCGTGGATGACGACGATACCCATATCCGCGCCGGCCTCGTGCACCGCCTCGTGCGCCGCCTCGTCCGCCACCAGAGCGTTCAGCGCCGCCAGCACGGAGCTCTGCCTGTCGGGCCCTCCCTCAACGACATCACACCTGCAAAACGAAGAGAGGGAATACCTGCGTATGATATCCCTCTCAAATCGCTCCACATCGCCGGCGGGCACCGCGACTATTAGGCGCTCGATACCGGGGGCCGACACCACCGCCCTTATGGCCCTCACGACCACGGGCAGACCACCCAGGGACAGATACTGCTTCGGCACGCCCGAGCCTGACGCGCCCATGCGCCGCCCTGCGCCGGCAGCCACGACGATGGCCGCAGCCGGCACTTTGCCAGCCATGTGTATCACACCGCCCTGTCAGCCGCCTTGAGCTTTGCGAAGATCATGCGCCCAGCCGAGGTTTGCAGCACGCTCGTGACCATGACTCCGATGGAGTCACCGATGTGGCGCCTGCCGCCATCTACGACCACCATAGTGCCGTCATCGAGATACGCGACGCCCTGCCCAGCCTCTTTGCCGTCTTTCACCACGTGCACCGTCATCTCTTCACCAGGCAGCACCACGGGCTTTAAGGCGTTGGCCAGCTCGTTGATGTTGAGGACATCTACTCCGTGCAGCTCTGCGACTTTGTTCAGATTGAAGTCATTGGTGAGTATTGTGGCATCCATCATCTGCGCCAGCTTGATGAGCTTCGCGTCAACCTCGGCATCGTCAATGCGCTTGTCGACGATTTCGATGGCGAGGCCCTCGTCCTTCTGCATCCTGTTGAGGATGTCGAGCCCGCGCCTGCCTCTGTTGCGCTTAAGAACGTCGCT
>DBQN01000002.1:16587-50317 GCA_002305255.1 Firmicutes bacterium UBA1393
ATGATGACGCTGGTGTCAAGAAGCTTTGGACGAGCTCTTCCCATGTAGGACTTGAGGGACTTGTCTCTTGCGCCCTGATGCCCGCGACCGCTTGCCTCCGCGGTGCGCGGCTGGGCCATGAAGGACATTATCTCTTCGCGTTTGTGGTAGCCGACGATGAGACCTGCGACGGCCAGAACTACGTTGACGCCGATGGCTATGTAGCTGCCTGCTGTGGGGATAAGCGCGATGGGCACGGCTAGAAGATTGGCGATTATAAGACCGATTATGACGCCCAGGGCGGCCGAGACCACTCCTATCGCCGATAGCCTGCGCACGCCTGTGTCGACTGACCTAGAGAAGGCTAAGTAAGCATGTCCAACCAAGGGAGCCACCAGAAAACCGATTAGTCCGCCTCCGGTTATCGTACTCATCGTTGCCCTGAAAGCCACGCCCTGGCTCGATGGCGTCATGGCTTCCACCGGAAGGCTGCGGGAAATGAAGTAGCCCACGATCATGCCCAGGACTGCCATGAACAGTCGGAGTCCACCGTAGCGCACTAGCAATTTCACCTCCAAGTAGGTCGGATCGGCCGAGCCGAGCCGTTCCGGCTTATCGTTCCCACGAGGGACGTGAAATATAGAGGCCCTACTCGTCGAGTATGGCCTCAATACACGCTGCGACCTCTTCGAGGCGCTTGTTCTGGACAATGCACAGTTCGCTGCAGAGTATCTGCTTTGCGTCCTCGAGCATGCGCCTCTCGCCTGTTGACAGCCCCTTTTCCCTGTCTCTCAGGCCGAGATTGCGGACGACCTCTGCCACTATCAGCACGTCGCCCGTCTTCAGTTTTTCCATGTTTGCCCTGTACCTGCGATTCCAGTTTGGGCTCATCGACGTTTTCTCGCCTTTGAGCACTTCGTACACCGCATCAACCTCTTCAGGGCTGATCACCGATCTCAGGCCGACCTCTTCCGCATTACTACAGGGCACCATCACTCGCATGTCCCCCACAGATAGGCGCATCACGTAGTACTGGTCGCGTCGCCCGAGGACCTCTCGCTCTTCGATCGCCTCAATAACCCCCGCTCCATGCCTGGGGTAGACTACATTGTCGCCCACACCGAACACGGTAAACACCTTCCTCCTCGGACCACCTTATGAAATTGTACCATTGCCTGCTGAGATTGACAACGCACTAGGCCAAACGTATAATCAAGTTGAACTTGGCAGGTGCCGAACAGCCAGCGTGAATGGGTTTTGGAGGTGACGTGCCTTGGCGGACTTCTCCTTTGCAGACTTCCAGGAGGCCGTGTCGGATTGCCTCATTCGCCACCGCAGCGTGCTAGATGTGATGACCAAGTTCCAGGAGGCGAGTTCCCGAGTCAACCGCGCGGTAGCCAAGTCAGTCACAAGCTGCGGCTGCACGGAGGTATGTGCAAAGCGCCAGAAGTTCCCCGAACACCCGGAAGGCACCACTCTGTCGCAGATAAAGCAGTTCATCGATACCCACATCTCTGGCGAGCTCTGCGCCGACTGCCGCGACGCGCTCGAGAACGAGGTGGGCAGATGCCTGTTCTACCTCGTCGCGCTGTGTGAGATCACAGGCGTTGACTTCAGCGAAGCGGTAGAGCGCGAGTGGGAGAGCCTACGCACCCTTGGCGTGTTCAACATGAGCTAGGTATCCCCGTCCCACTACAGCGTCAGGTTCCTTACTACCTGGTCCCTCAGGCGCGCCAGCCCTTCTCGGACGGCGCGTGCCCTTACTTCGCCTATTCCATCGATCTCATCGAGCTCTTCAGTGCTTGCTCCCCGTATCGCTTTGAGCGATCCGAAGCCATTTACGACGTTCTGAATCACCGACAGGGGCAGACGCGATATCTTCGAAAGCGCGCGATAGCCTCGCGGCATCATGGAAGACTCCGTGCTCACCGCTGAGTTCTGAGTAAGTGCCTTTGCCACCGCCTGCGCATCCAGCACCTCATCGAAGGGCCACTCCGCCAAGCTGTTCAGCAGCTTCTCCGCCTCTGCCTGGCCTCCGGCAGGCAGGTAGTCCATCACCACGAACAGCGCATCCTCGTAGGTGCCGCTGATGATCTCTTCCGACTGCACCTTTACGAGCCTTCCCTCCGAACCGAGCTCGGCGACGTAATCGGTTACCTCGTCCCAGGCACGCCTCAGCAGCTCGTAGCGCTGGATCACCTTGACGATGTCGCCTACGGTGACCTCCTCGATGAACTCCAGGGCCGAGAGGTTGAGCAGCGCCCGAGAGAACACGTCCTGGTAGTTAGACATCGTTTGCAGTGCCTGATTGGCCTTGGCAAGCACCACGCCGATATCGCGCAGAACGTAGCGGGTGTGCCCCATGTACACCGTTATCACCGACCGCCGCTGGCTGATGGCTATCACAAGCTGGCCCGTCATCTTCGCCACGCGCTCTGCTGTGCTGTGCCGCAATCCTGTCTCTCTGGAAGGGATGTCGGGGTCAGGAACGAGCGTGGCATTGGCCCACACGATTCTGTCACCTGAGGAAGACAGGATTATGGCACCGTCCATCTTCGCCAGCTCATACATGGCGGCAGGCGAGAACTCCGCGTCGAGACGGAAGCCTCCCCTAACGATGGAGATCACCTCCGGCACGTCGCCAACGACTACAAAGCCGCCGGTGCGCGCCCGGAGTATGTTCTCCAGCCCCTCGTGAAGCGGCGTGCCCGGCGCGACCATGCTGAATATCTTGCGGCTCTTCTCCGACATCGCATCAGCCCTCCCAGAACGCTGCGTCTATCGCCTCTCTCACACTGCCGACCCCCACAAGCTGAACGGCGCCGGTGCGACTTCGTTTGCCCAGTGACTTCAAGTTGTGCGCAGGCAGCACACATCGTGTGAAGCCGAGCCTCTCCGCCTCTGCCAGCCTCAGCTCCACCCGGCTGACGGCCCTCAACTCGCCGGCCAGCCCCACCTCGCCGAACACGATGGTGCCGGCGGCCACAGGCGCATTGCGGAAGCTCGACACGATGGCAGCGGCGACTGCCATGTCGCTCGCGGGCTCAGCAAGGCTCAATCCGCCGGCTACGTTCACGTATATGTCTTCGCCGCCGACGTTGAAACCTGCCCTGCGGTCCAGAACAGCAATGATTATGGCGGTCCTGTTGTGATCGACACCTGTGGTGGTTCTGCGCGGCACTCCCGTCACCGACCTGGCCACCAGTGCCTGCACCTCGACGAGCAGAGGCCTGGCCCCCTCCACACTCGCCGTGACAACAGAACCCGCGGCCTGACCCGGCCTCTCCGACAGCAGTGTCTCCGACGGGTTGGCGACCTCCTCGAGCCCTGAGTCTGTCATAGCGAAGATTCCGACCTCATCGGTGGAGCCATACCTGTTCTTGGCCGCCCTGACGATCCTGTGGGCGTGTACACCCTCGCCCTCGAAGTAGAGCACCGTGTCGACCACGTGCTCGAGCACCTTCGGCCCGGCGATGGCACCCGCCTTGGTCACGTGCCCGACAAGGAACACAGGGATGGCCAGTTCCTTCGCGGCGCGCATCAACGCCGCCGTGCACTCCCTGACCTGAGTCACGCTTCCGGGCGATGACTGAACCGATGGTTCATCCATGGTCTGTATTGAGTCTATCACAACGAGAGACGGGTTTAGCCTGCCTATCTGCTCAATCACGGCAACAATGTCAGTCTCCGACATCACCATGAGCCGTTCCGCACGGATGCCCAGGCGCGCTGCCCTGATCCCCACCTGCCGGGCCGACTCCTCGCCCGTGACGTACAGCACACTGCCGTAGGCTCGAGCGATCCTGTCGGACACCTGCAACAACAGCGTTGACTTGCCTATTCCCGGGTCGCCACCGATGAGGGCTACCGAACCGGGCACGATCCCGCCGCCCATCACCCTGTCGAACTCAGAGATGCCCGTGGTCAACCTGTGCTCTTCCATGGCGGCGACATCGCCGACGGGTACCGGTCCCGAAGCCGCCCGACTGATTCCGGCGATGCCGGCCACCCCCGCGGCTGAACGCAACGCCGGCCGGGCCGATGGCCCGGGGTCGATCCTGGTGGTCTCTTCGAAGGTGTTCCAGGCCGAACAACCCGGGCATCTGCCCATCCACTTTGCCGACTCATAGCCGCATTCGCTGCAGCTGAATACGCGCTTCGGCGCCTTCATCCGTCTACCCTGAACACAAGCTTGCCCTTGGCGTCCGGGTCAACATCGACTGTGACTGTGGTGCCGTGAGGGATCTTGCCGCCGATGATCTCATCTGACAACCTGTCTTCAACCATACGCTGCACCACACGCCGCAGGGGCCGTGCCCCGTAGTCGGGGTCGTAACCCTCCTTGACAAGCAATTTCTTGGCTTCCGGTGTGAACTGCAACGTAATGCCTGCCGGAGCCACATGCGTCTTGACTGTGTCGAGCACCAGATCAATGATCTTGTCCATGTCATCCAGGTCAAGGCTCTTGAACACGATCACATCATCGATCCTGTTGAGGAACTCAGGCCTGAAAGTGCGCTTGAGCTCCGTCATTACCTTGTCCTTCATGCGCTCGTATGACGCCTCTCCACCTGTATCGGCCACGAATCCCAGCACTGCGTCGCGCCTCAGTTGGGTCGCGCCCACGTTGCTCGTCATGATCAGCACTGTGTTGCGGAAGTCGACGGTGCGACCGTGCCCGTCGGTGAGACGTCCGTCCTCCAGCACCTGCAGCAGGATGTTGAACACCTCAGGGTGCGCCTTCTCGATCTCGTCGAACAGCACCACGGAATAGGGCTTGCGCCTCACCTTCTCTGTGAGCTGCCCTGCCTCGTCGTATCCGACGTAGCCGGGAGGCGCTCCAATGAGCCTGCTCACGGTGTGGCGCTCCATATACTCCGACATGTCGAGCCTGATCATGGCGTCTTCACTGCCGAACAGCGCCTCAGCCAGTGCTCTGGCCAGCTCTGTTTTGCCCACGCCTGTGGGGCCGAGGAACAGGAAAGACCCCACCGGGCGCCTGGGGTTCTTCAGGCCTGCATGTGCCCGGCGCACCGCGCGCGCAACGGCCGCAACGGCATCATTCTGCGACACTACCCGCTCGTGCAGGATGTCCTCCAGACGCAGAAGGCGCTGGGCGTCAGTCTCCTCAAGCTTGGTCACCGGCACCCCGGTCCATGCCGCTACTACCGCTGCGATATCGTTAGCCGTTACCATCGCACCATCGATGTAGCGTCGGTTCTGCCACTCCTTGCGCTGCTCGTCGATGCTCTCGCGCATCTTGGTCTCCTCATCGCGAAGCACGGCGGCCTTCTCGAACTCCTCGTTCTGTATGGCCGATTCCTTCTCCATCTTGATGCGCTCAAGTTCGCTCTCGAGCTTCTTGATGTCGGAAGGAGCCACGTGCGCCGCAAGGCGAGCCTTTGATGACGCCTCATCGATGAGGTCGATGGCCTTGTCGGGCAGGAACCTGTCGGTGATGTATCTGTCTGACAGCGCCACCGCCGCGCGCAAAGCATCGTCGGTGATCTTCACCCTGTGGTGCGCCTCGTATCTGTCGCGCAGACCTTCCAGTATAGCTATGGTGGCCTCGGTACTGGGCTCACCCACCTGAATCGGCTGGAACCTGCGCTCAAGGGCCGCATCCTTCTCGATGTGCTTTCGGTACTCATCCAGCGTGGTCGCGCCTACGCACTGCAGCTCGCCCCTGGCCAGTGCGGGCTTGAGGATGTTCGCTGCATCCAGGGAGCCTTCAGCGGCGCCGGCGCCGACAACGGTGTGCAGTTCGTCTATGAACAGGATCACATCGCCTGAGCTGATGATCTCGTCTATCACCCGCTTGAGTCTCTCCTCGAACTCGCCCCTGTACTTTGTTCCCGCCACCAGCGAGCCAAGGTCGAGGGTGAGCACGCGCTTGCCCAGGAGCAGCTCAGGAACGTCGCCGCTGACCAGCCGCTGCGCCAGGCCTTCAACGATGGCCGTCTTTCCGACGCCAGGGTCGCCGATGAGCACAGGGTTGTTCTTCGTTCTCCTCGAGAGCACCTGGATGACGCGGTTCATCTCAGTCTGCCTACCGATCACCGGGTCGAGCTTGCCATCGCGGGCAAGGGCAGTGAGATCGCGCCCGAACTGCTCAAGTGTGGGCGTACCCTTCTTGCGGCCGTGCCGCGCGAGGGGTCCCTCTTTCCCTGCCTGCTGAGGTCCGCCGCCGCTGCCGCCTGCCCCGGCACCGGCGTCGGCTCCCTCCTGCGCCCTGGCTGAACCCTGGGCCAGGTTGAGCAGAGACACTACCTGGTCGCGCACCTTGTCGAGATCGGCGTCTAGGTTCTGCAACACTTGCGCCGCGATGCCTTCACCCTCGCGGATGAGCCCCAGCAGCAGGTGGTGGGTGTCAACATAACCGTTGCCCATGCCGCGCGCCTCTTCGATGGCCAGCTGAAGCACGCGCTTGACGCGCGGGCTGAGGCTGATGGGGCCGCCGGCGACCTCGGTATCGCCCTTTCCTATGATCGATTCGACCTGTTCTCTGACGGCATCAGCCTCGATGCCGAGGGCAGCAAGGGCTCTGGCCGCGACGCCATGTCCTTCACGGGTCAGGCCGAGCAGGAGGTGCTCAGTCCCGAGCACATCGTGGCCCAGCTTTCGGGCTTCCTCCTGTGACAGGAAGAGAACCCTTTGCGCCCTTTCTGTGAATGCCCCAAACATGACTTGTTACTCCTCCTTGTCGGCAGCAGAATCGCCTGGCCGGCCCCGTTTCGGGGCCTGGCCGCCGAATCTTTCACGTATCATCGCAGCCCTGGCAAGATCGCGCTCCCACACAGAGAGTTCTCGTCCGGCAGAGCGCTGGATATGCGCTGGCATGGTGTTCACTGACACCCTCGTCAGCAAGTCCTCCGGCACATTGGTGATGAGGCCCAGGTCTCCGCCGAGCTTCACATCGGATATCAGCCGGAGCGCCTCCTCCGACGGCATCAGGCGCGCATTGGTCAGGAGACCGTAGGAACGAAAGATCTTGTCTTCAAGCTGCATTCGCGCGTCATTCATCAGCGCGCGGCGGGCTGCCCTCTCGCTGTCCATGATCTGCTTGACGATTGCCCTGAGGTGCGCGATGATCTCCTCTTCCGCCCTGCCCATGGTCACCTGGTTGCTCACCTGGAATAGGTTGCCCACTGCGTCAGTGCCCTCGCCGTAGATGCCGCGCACTGCCACACCCACCTTTGACACTGCCCCCAGCACCTGGCCGATCATGTTCGTGGCCGCGAGCGCAGGCAGGTGCAGCATCACCGAGGCGCGCATCCCGGTGCCTACATTCGTGGGGCAGGCGGCAAGGTAACCTAGCTCAGCATCGAACGCGTAGTCAATCGTCTCCTCCACCGCATCATCGGCCGCCCATGCCAGCCTGAGTGCCTGATCAAGCTGGAACCCCGGCAAGATGGCCTGTATCCTGAGGTGGTCTTCCTCATTGATCATGATGCACATGGAGTTGTCGCGGTTCAACACCAGCGCCCGTCCGGCGGGCTCACTTATGTGCTGTGGGCTGGTGAGGTGCTCCTCTACAGCTATCTGCCTGTCTACGGCCGACATCTTTGCGAGGCGCAACATCTCCACAGGGCCTATCGACGGCGTCGACTCCACCGCGTGGAGGATCTTCTCCAGAACGGCCTCGAGCTGACCGGCTTTTGCGCGGTTTGGGAACGGCACGCCCGCGAGGTTCCTCGCCAGTCTCACCCTACTGGACACTACGATGTCGGAATCGGGCCCGCCCCCTGATACCCAGAGCGCCCCGTCTTTCAACACGTGCCATCACCACCATCGGGGTTGCCACTGCCGCCGCAGCTGCCGCCGCTACCGCTGTCACCGCCGCCGCCGCTGCCGCCGGCCGAATTGTCGCCGCCGCCGGTGCTGTCGGTGCTGTCGGCGCCGGGCTTGGGGTCAGCTTGCTTCTGCTGCCTGGCCTCTAGCTCCCTGATTCTGTCTCTCACCTTAGCCGCCTGCTCGTACTCCTCCAGCGAGATCAGGCGTTTGAGATCGGCCCTGAGCGTTTCAAGCTCGCGACGGAACCTGAACGCATTGCCCGACCTCACCGGGGCCTTGCCCGTGTGTCGGGTGTGGCCGTGCACCTGTGCGATGATGGGTCGAAGCATCGGCTCAAACTGCGCGTAGCAGTCGGAACATCCTAGAAAGCCGCTGTTGGTGAAGTCGGCGTAGTCGGTCTCGCACGTTGCGCACCTCCGCCGCACGCCACCGGGAATGCCCACGGGGTAGACGGCCGCACCGCCGCTTTGCAGCAAGCCCGCCACAAGGTTGGAGAAGGCGAACTTGGGCCCTGCGAGCACCTGCAGTTCCCCGCGCTTCTCCGCGCACTGCTGACACAAGTGCAGCTCGGTGCGGGCTCCATTGACTACCTGCGTAACATGCACATTAGCCTGCCGTTCATTGCACGACTGGCATAGCATGCTCAACTCCTCCTTCCATCGACACGTCCCTGCAGAAGCAGGAACCTTATCACTGCCCTGAGCGAACGTGATCTGACGAGTTCGCCCACGGCACCGCCCAGTTGATCGTCGTCCAATACCGCCGCCAGCGCTGCCTCGGCGTCGTGGCGCCTGATGAGCCCTGAATCCACCAACCTCGCCACGAGCTCGCGGGCTGTGGTCGGATCAACCCCTGCGCCGAGTCGAGCCTCCACCGCCTCAAGCAGGTCGAGGTCGAGGTCAGCCCGCAGCCTCCATATCCTTATGTGCCCACCGCCGCCGCGACGCGACTCCACGAGATATCCCCGTGCCGGAGTGAACCGCGTCGCCAACACGTAGGTGATCTGCGATGGCGCGCATCTGAACCGTTCGGCCAGCTCGCGCCGCTGAAGCTCAATGGGGCCACAGTGCGCAGGCTCTGAACACGCAGAGTCTACGGTGTCGAAAAGCAGCTTTATGTGGCCCTCTATGAAGTCGGCGAGGCTCGCCATTCAGCCTTCCCTCCGCTCGGTGGTTGCTTGACGTTCATTGACCTTACGGATAATATGATACACCACCTGCGGCACAATACAAGGCCCTAGGCAAACAAAGTCAAGAATAGTCAGACTGGGCTAGTCCTCGTGTACGTCTGCGACCGCTGTGGAGAAGTTGCCGATGAGGAGTTCGGGAAAGCAATCCTGAAGGTGCTGAATGACGTTGGCAACGCCCCTGGGCTCGCGCGCGGGAAACGGCTTCAGCATTGTGGAAGAGAACACGTCTGGATCGATGTTGAGGTTGCGAAGCTGCACCATATTGACGTCGGTATCGTCAATGAGACTCACGAGAGCGTCGACTTCGGGCTCGGTATCGGAGAACCCCGGATAGCACAGGTAGTTCAGCGACACGAAAACCCCCATTGACCTTGCGAGCATAATAGACCGGGCCACATCCTCGAGGCCATAGCCTTGAGGGCGATGGTAGGCCGTGTACATCTCAGGCAACGCACTGATGAGACTGACGCGCAGGCTATCAACGCCCGCTTCGCACACCTCGCGGATGGCGGCGGTATTGCCTGCGTTGGTGTTTATGTTGATCGTGCCGCGCGTCGTCGCGCGCCTCACGCGCCTCACTGACTCGGCGATCAGGGCGTGCTGAAGGGTTGGCTCACCCTCGCATCCCTGCCCGAAGCTGATGATGCCTTCGGGCGCGTTCTCGAGGTGCTCGATGGCAACCTCGGCCACCTCATCGGGCGTGGGCACGAAGTTGATGCGCTGTTGTGGAGACGGGCAACACTCCGACGGCTGCTCTGATATGCACCCGATGCACCTTGCGTTGCACGCAGGCGAGACAGGGATGCCTCCCTCCCACCGCCTGTAGAACACGTTCTGGGCAGTAAAGCAGCCGTACTCAAGGCTGCACCTGGCCAACTGGGCCAGCACGCGGTTCTGCGGCGCGCGGCTCAGCCGCTCTCTGACGGCACCGGGCAGGACGTCGAGGTTGTAGTGGCGCGGATCCCACGTGTCGCGCTCATCCGTGCGCACCGCCGCCACTACTAGCTCATCGCCATCGAAGGCGACTGCGGTGTAACCGAATAGCGGAAGCGCAGGGGCGTCAGGCCCCGCCTGATAGGCCGGCAAGAGGGTGCGCGTGTATCCGCCGGGAAGCATGACCGACACAGCCTCGCCCGGCCCGGCCAGCACGAACTCCTCGCCCCCTGACGCGGCGTCGGCGCGCTCTACACGGCCGGCACGGCCCAAGGTGTTTGCCACGCCCACCGGCGTGCGCCCTGGCAGGCGCATAAGCGTCGCACCTTCGGGCAACGGAATCACGTCATCCGGCGACAACTCAACGAAATAGTCGCCCGCGCGGCCTACCGCACGGGCGTTATCATTGCGCATAATGTGTCCATGCCTGTCAACGAGGGCTACACTGAGCATGTGCGCGCTCCTAGTCCAGGTAATTCAGGGGGTTTACCGACCGTCCGTTCATCCGGATCTCAAAGTGAAGGTGCGGACCTGTGCTCTTTCCGGTATTGCCCGACAGGGCGATCCTGTCGCCGGCGTCAACCCTGTCGCCGACGCCCACGAGGAGCTTGGAGTTGTGGGCGTACCTGGTGCTCACGCCGTTTCCATGGTCAATGATGATGATCTTGCCGTAACCCGACTGTGTTCCGGAGAAGGTGACCTTGCCTGACGCGGCGGCCCTCACCGAGGTGCCCACCGGCACCGCTATGTCGATCCCGTGGTGGGTAGAGCCCCACCTCGAGCCGTATTTCGAAGATATCCTGCCCGTCAGGGGCCATCTGAATGCGGTGGAGGAACCGGATGCGGCAGCCTGTTCCCTCGCAGTCGTTGCGCCACGTGACGCCAGCTGCACAGGAGCGCTGTTCGACACGATGGGCTTGCCCCCGGGCACCACCAAAGCCTGATTGAGCGCCAGCTTGTCAGGCTCAGTCAGCGCATTCGCCTTGACGATCTCGTCGCGGCTCACGCCATAGCGCTTGGCAATGGTCCAGATAGTCTCCCCGCTCTTGACCTTGTGCACCACACCCGACACCGAGGGAAACTCCAGCACCTGCCCGACTTTGAGCTTGTTGACATTGGCAATGCTGTTGGACCACGCGATCGTGTTCACGCTGACAGAGTACTTCGCCGCAATGGTAGACAGGCTCTCGCCCTGCGCCACCGTATGTTTGATGATGTACGCACCCTGAGGAACCGTGGTGCCGGCAGGGCCCTTCGCCAGCTGCAGAGCGCTGCGCTTGGGCAGCAGCTGCTGCGCAGCGGCCAACAGAATCCCTGATGGCCCTGTGGTGAGACGGTCAGCAGTCACCTTGCCGATGGCGGTGACCGATATGCCTGTGAAACAGCCCTTGTCCCAAGAGGCAGTCACGTCTGCCTTGGCCCCATAGTGGGCCAACAACGCGGACCTGCTGTGCATTGAGAGGCTGGATACGAGTTTGGCTGCCGGGTTCTTGCGTATTCTTGCTTCATGAAAGCTCATGCTGCTCGGGGCTGCCGTCGCGTGGGCACAGCCGGAGAACGCGATCCAGGATGCAGCTGCAGCCGCCAGCAGAATGGGCATCATTCGCCTGGTCAGCAACTATCTCCCCCCTCAGAGTTGCGTCAATCCATCGGGGTGGACTATTCATTCGGTTAAGTATACCACAAAACCCATATCAGTTTGAATTGGAGTTCTGCCAGTTTCTCAGATTCTCAGCAAACTGAGATTTGAGGATTATCGAGCTGAGATCTTTGTTGGACTTGGTGGCGCGTATCCTGTCGATGAGCAGCTGAGTTGCGTCCGACGAGCTCATGTTTGCGATGGCCTTGCGCAACACCCACATTGTGTCAAGCTCCTCATCGGTCATGAGAAGCTCCTCTTTCCTGGTGCCTGACTTGTTCACATCGATAGACGGGAAAATCCGCTTTTCGCTGAGCTTACGGTCGAGATGAAGCTCCATGTTGCCTGTGCCCTTGAACTCCTCGAAAATGACATCATCCATCCTGCTGCCCGTGTCTACTAGCGCCGTGGCGATGATGGTGAGACTGCCGCCCTCCTCAATGTTGCGCGCCGCGCCGAAGAACCTTTTCGGATTGTGCAGGGCCGCAGGGTCGACGCCGCCCGACAGGGTACGCCCTGAAGGCGGTTCCTCCAGGTTGTATGCCCGCGCCAGCCTTGTTATGGAGTCAAGCAACACCAGCACGTCCTTGCCGTGCTCCACGAGACGTTTGGCCCGCTCGAGCACCATGTCGGCTACACGCACGTGGTTAGACGATGGCTGGTCGAACGTAGACGCCACTACCATGCCCTGAACCGACCTGACCATGTCGGTGACCTCTTCAGGCCGCTCGTCTACTAAGAGCACCAGCAGCTGCACCTCTGGATGGTTGGCGGTGACCGCGTTAGCGATCTTCTTCAGTATAGTCGTCTTGCCCGCCTTTGGCGCCGACACCACCAGGCCGCGCTGTCCCTTTCCGATGGGCGCGACCATGTCGATGAGCCTTGTGGTCACATCCTTCGGATCACTCTCGAGGTAGAGACGGGAGTTCGGGTACACCGGAATGAGGTCTTCAAAGTGGATTCGCCGGGCAACAAACTCCGGGTCGGCACCGTTCACGGCCTCCACCCGTAACAAGGCGAAGTACTTCTCGCCCTCCTTGGGCGGACGCACCTGGCCTGACACCATGTCGCCCTTGCGCAGGGCAAACCTGCGTATCTGCGACGGTGAGATGTAAATATCGTCGGAGCTCGGCGTGAGGCCTCCAACCCTGAGGAACCCGAAACCTTCGGGCAGGATCTCAAGGATGCCATCGGCCCAGAGCGCACCTTCCTTCTTTGAAGCCGCCTTTACCACTTCAAACGTGAGCTCTTGCTTTCGCAGCTGTGAATGGCCTGGTATTCCCAGCTCCTTAGCAAGGTCATGCAATTCTGCGACTGTCTTCTTCTCGAGGTCGGCAATATTCATATGTTCCGCATCTTCCTTTCGGGATGCAAGGATGCATCCCTCTTGAGCTGGGCGATTTGCTTGAAGGCATTTGACTGGCAGCAATGGCTGTGCTGGCGAGGATTGTCTTAGATGGCGCTATTCTCCGTATGACGGCAGTCTCCTGTGCCCGAAGGGCGCCCCCGACGTTCTATGGGAGCCGGGCGCACAAGGCGCCCAGCTCGATCGGGCTATGCATCTTGCGCGTATTTCATTGAAGTTGCGATGAAATCCCTGAACAGCGGGTTTGGCCTGCCGGGACGAGACGTGAACTCCGGATGGAACTGTGTGCCGACGAACCACGGGTGCCCTGATAGCTCACACACCTCAATCGTGTTCCTCTGAGGGTTGATGCCTGTGAGCCGCATACCGTGACCGGCAAGGATCTGCGCATACTCGCTGTTAAGCTCGTGGCGGTGGCGATGCCTCTCGCTGATGTGAGTGCGCCCATAGGCTGCAGCCGCAGTGGAGTCAGGTTCGAGCACGCAATCATAGGATCCAAGGCGCATCGTGCCACCAAGGCACTCGATGCCGCGCTGATCGGCCATGTAATCGGCCACAGGATGCGGAGTAGACGGGTCGAACTCAGTGCTGTTGGCACCCGCAAGCCCGCATACATTGCGCGCGAACTCGATGACGGCGCACTGCATCCCCATGCATATGCCGAGGAAGGGCACTCTGGCCCTGCGAGCATATCCCGCCGCCAACATCTTGCCTTCCGCGCCCCTGGGGCCGAATCCGCCGGGCACCAGCACTCCATGGACGCCGGCGAGCTTTGAGTCGGCCGATTGCTCGTCCACGATGGTCTCGGAGTCTATCCAGTCTATGTCAACTATGACCCCGTTCTCGATGCCAGAGTGGTGAAGCGCTTCGACTACGCTGAGATAAGCGTCGGGCAGAGCCACATACTTGCCCACAAGCCCGATGCGTACTCTCTGTTTGGCCGCATACAGGCGCTCGACCATGCTGCGCCATGCAGTCATATCGGCGCGGGGCGCGGCACCGGTTATCTCAAGGCGCTTGACGGCTATGTCGTCGATGCCCTGCTCCTGCATGACGAGGGGCACTTCATAGATGGACTTCACGTCCTGATTGAACACAACCGCCTCAGGGCTGACATCGCAGAACAACGCGATCTTGGTCTTGATATCAAGCGGCAGCGGACGATCAGAGCGCGCCACTATGACGTCAGGTTGGAGACCGATGCTCCTCAGCTCTTTCACTGAGTGCTGGGTAGGCTTGGTCTTGAATTCCCCTGCTGACTTCAGGTATGGCACTAACGTCACGTGGACATACATCACGTTCTCGCGCCCGACATCCGTACGCAGCTGGCGTGCGGCCTCGAGGAACGGCAGGCTCTCGATATCGCCCACTGTGCCTCCGATCTCGACGATGACAACGTCCGAGCCGTTGCTACCCAGCTTGTATATTCTGTCCTTGATCTCGTTAGTGATGTGCGGGATCACCTGCACGGTGCCGCCGTTGAAGTCTCCCCGGCGCTCTCTGGATAGGATCGTTGAGTAGATGACTCCGGTAGTGATGTCGTTGTGGCGCGTGGCGTTTGTGTCGATGAAGCGCTCATAGTGGCCCAGGTCGAGATCGCACTCGCCCCCGTCGTCAGTTACGAACACCTCTCCGTGTTGCAGCGGGCTCATGGTGCCAGGGTCGAGGTTGATGTATGGATCAAACTTCAGGGCGCTGACGGTAAGGCCGCGGGCCTTGAGAAGCCTGCCAAGAGAAGCTGCTGTGATTCCTTTGCCTAGTCCTGATACTACTCCACCTGTGACGATGATGTACTTGGCCACGTGGATTACCCTCCCCAGTGGGGTGAACACCCCAACGGGACTTTATTATATCATCTGGGCAGATTCACGGCTAGCCATGCTTGCGATGTGTGCGTGCGATGTGTGCGTCAGTTGTAGTTGAGGACCACCACCGGGATGTCGCCCACGCCCTCCGCCTCAGGCTTCGCCAGGTCGCTCCGTCTCACTGACCAGCTGGTCTCGCCGATGTGGCGCACGTCGCTGAAGTGCGATAGAAACGCGTCCTTGCCGGCGATATCGAAGCCGGTGGCGTCAGTCTTATAGTGTATCGGAATCACTGCCCTGGGCCTTACGGCGGCCACAACGTCTACGGCCGTGGCAGCATCGATGGTATACGTGCCGCCTACGGGGATGAGCAGCACGTCCACGTTGCCCAACGCCGTGAGCTGGCGCTCGTTGAGGGGCTGACCCAGGTCGCCCAGGTGGCAGATGCGGAAATCATCCGTCTCCACGAGGAAGATGTAGTTCATGCCCCGCTTCGACTCGCCCGGAGCGTCGTGGGACGACTCCACCGAGCGGAAACGCACGCCTCCGATAACCAAATCCGTGAGGCCTTTGAGCACCTTGGGCGAGCCCTTTACCACAGCTGCGTTGTTGTGGTCGAAGTGGTCGTGGCTGATGGTGACCACATCGGCGGCGACTTCGGGAAGCGGATAACCCACTGCCGCATCAAAGGGGTCCATAACCACGCGGCACCCGCCCTCCATCACCAGCGAGAAGCAGGAGTGGCCGTGCCAGGTAATTCGATTGCGTTCGAGCCTTGCCATTCGCTCCTCCTCCAGATCATCCTGTAGTCGTTCACGCTCACTGACGCGCGCCGCGTCATACCTCTGAAGCAGCCTGACTGCCGCGAGATTCCGATACACCGAGCTCAGGCCGGCGTATACCATCACTCCGATGATGCTGAACGTGCCGGCCGCCTGGACGCCGCCGAGCATGAGCACCGTGGGCACGGTTCCCGCCGCCAGGAGCAGCGCGGCAACGAGGCCTGCGACTGCCGTGAACCCCAGGTTGTCGAGGATGAGCAGGGCACTCCTTCGTACTGCCTTCCACGCAGTAGTGTTCTGCTCCACCATCACCGGATATGCGTACATGAACACCGCGCCGACGAACAGCCCACCGTACACCCATATGCCTGCGAATATTTTGAGCATTGAAGACTGACTCGTGAACGCTATGTACACGTCTACGGTGCACACAAACGCCGCAATCGCATGCATCGCCCCGAGCAGCAGAGACCGGGCGAAGAACGTCCGATAGGCGCGCACCACGGCCTTGAACCCCGCATCATCCCGGTGAACCACGAGGTTGGCCCATGCGGCAGTTGCCGCGTGGATCGGCGACACCAGCACGATAGCCAGCGGCACGATGATGGGCGCCACATTCACGAACGCTGCCGCAGTAGCGACGGCAAAGAACCACACGATACTCAGCACGAGCGACATCCCGAGGTTCTCGTAGGTCAGCCCTGATGCCTTGATGAACAGGCGCAGTGCGTCGACCAGACGGGGACGTGAGCGCAACTGTGTCGGTGGCGACGGCGACGACTCGGACACTCTGCTACATCCTTTCAGGGGCCGACACGCCCATCAAGTTCAGGGAGTTGGCCAGCACAGTGCGGGCCGCATCAACCAGCGCCAGACGGGCCGCGGTGAGGCCGGGGTCATCCGTGATCACCCTGCATTCCGTGTAGAAGCTGTGGAACGCCCCCGCGAAGTCCAGCGCGAACCTGGCCATGCGAGACGGCGCGCGCTCGATGGCCGCCGAGAGCACCTCGTCAGGGAACATCGCCATCTTGCGCACAAGCTCCGCCTCGGATGCTTGCGCAAGCTGGGCGATGTCGGGATCTGCCCAACTCGAGGCCGGAATGCCGGCCGCCTCGGCCTGCCGGAAGATGCTGCAGCAGCGCGCGTGGGCGTACTGGATATACCACACCGGATTGTCCATGCTCTGCGCCTTCGCCAGGTTGAGGTCGAACTCCAGGTGCGACGAGGTATTGCGCATGATGAAGAAATACCGCGCAGCGTCGACAGGCACATCTTCCAGGAGGTCGTCCATGGTGATGAACTCCCCGGCGCGCTTAGACATCTTCACCGGCTCACCGTCACGCAGCAACGTCACGAGCTGCAGGATCAGCACCTCAAGCGTGCCGTCGGGCTGGCCGAATGCCTTCAGGCCCGCCTGCATGCGCCCTTCATAGCCGTGATGATCCGGGCCGAGGATGTCGATGAGCTTAGTAAAGCCACGGTTGAGCTTGTCCTTGTGGTACGCCAGGTCGGGAGCGACGTAGGTGTAATCGCCATCATTCTTGATGAGCACACGGTCCTTGTCGTCGCCGAAAGCAGTCGACCTGAACCACAGCGCCCCCTCCTGTTCATAGGTGAGGCCCTGCTCAGTCAGGCTGGCGATGAGGTCCTCAACGGCGCCGGCAGCGCGCAGGCTCTTCTCTGAGAACCACCTGTCGAACTCGACACCGTACGCGCCCAGTGACCGCTTCTGCCAGCCTAGGATGTACTGAAGAGAGAACTCGCGTAGCAGCGCGCGCGCCGCATCTGCATCAGCGTCAGCGGCAGCACCCAACTGCTCTCCCAGGTCGGCAAGGGCCTTCTCGGCGATATCACGCACGTATGAGCCCCGGTAGCCCTCCTCAGGGAACTCGTACTCGACGCCCCTGAGCTGCTGAACGTGGGCGAACACCGACTCTGCGAGGATGTCTACCTGCCTGCCTGCGTCGTTCACATAGAACTCACTGGCCGCGCGGTAGCCCGCCGCCTTCAGCAGCCTGACCAGCGTGTCGCCGACGGCGGCTGCCCTGGCGTTGACCACATTCATGGGGCCCACCGGGTTCGCACTCACGAACTCCACCAGCACACCGGCACCCGCGCCATGGGTGGAAGTGCCGTACTCCCTGCCCAGCGAGCGGATGGCGCGCACTGTGTCGGCTGCCCATTTCGATGATAGACGGAAGTTTATGAACCCCGGCCCCGCCACTTCCACCATCTCAATATAAGGACTGTGGCCCGGCTGCATGAGCTGATCGCGGATGGCCTCGGCGACTGCCCGCGGCGCCATGCGGGCGCTCTTCGCCAGCCCAAGCGCCACCGGAGAAGCCAGGTGCCCGTGGTTAGGATCCTTGGGCGCCTCAAGCGCGATGCCCTGGACCGCCTGCGCCTCAACGGCCGGCGGGAGCTTGCCGGCAGCCACCAGCTCAGAGATGGAGTTGCGGAGTGCCTCGGAGATGTCTTGCCTTACTTGATCCATGATGTTGCGCGTTACCTGCATGATGCTTTGTACCCCTCACAACGCAGAGCTCTTGTAGATGCTTCCGCCATGCTTATCCGTGTAGTATTCCTCCGCCGGAGCCCAGAATCCTGCCGCCGCGATCAGCCATCCCGTTTGAGCGGCGGTCGTCGGGGCGGGCGGGGCGGTTCGACTTCCGAACGAGTAGAAACGGTAGCATGCCCCCGCGGGGCATGCTCTCCTTTGTCGAGCAACGGCTCCAAGCCACGGTCGGGCACCTCGGAGACGGTCGAAACGCGCTTGTAGCTGGGTTGACCCACCGATGGGTCGGCTTCGGGCCCTCATAGCTGGCCTGACCCACGGATGGGTCGATTTTCGCACCAAACGACCCAGCCCCGGGTCGTTTGGCCTCGAAAGTGACCCACCGCTGGGTCACCACTGCGCCGCCCCCGGCCGCCGGGAGGAGGGCACCGCCGCCTCGCCGAGGTCGTCACGATCCAAAACGGCTCTAGCAGCTAGAATCTGAAGGCGGCGCGCGGCGCCGCCTTTCCTTTATTGCCCACGTTGCCCCGTCCGCCATGCCGAAGGCGAGGCGACCCATGTGTGGGTCGGTTTCGGCCTCAAGCGACCCATCCACGGGTCGATCGCCCTCATAAACGACCCATCGGTGGGTCACCCCCCCTCCGCCCTCCCCTCCCCGCCGCCGCGGCGCGCCGATCGCTCGCCCACCGGTCGCCCCGCGCCGCCTGCGACCCTCCGCCGACCCAACGTCCAGCCAACCGGACACCCGGCGGTCAGCCGCGCAGCAGCCTGTGCCGTTTACATCATTCACTGGTAAACGGTATAATTGCTTGATTGGACAGCCGTGAACGGGGGTCTGGAGTTGTCGTTTGAGCTCAGCCTCGACCAGGTGTCGCGCACTTTCGGCAGTCGCCGAGCACTCAAGCCGCTGACCGCCAGCGTGAGCACAGGGCAGGTCATGGTAGTCACGGGCCCGAATGGATCCGGCAAGAGCACGCTGCTGAAGATCGTCGCGCGACTAATGCGCCCCACATCTGGGCGGGTGACGTGGCGTTCCGACGGTAAGGAGCTCGGCATCGAGGCGTCCCGCACTCTGCTTGGCATGGTGTCACCTGACCTCACACTCTACGATGAGCTGACGGCCATCGAGAACCTCGCGTTCTTCTCCAGAGTGCGCGGAGTCGCGGGCACGCGCGCCTCGTCTGAACGCATCCTCGCTGAGCTAGGCCTAGCCGGGCGCGGCGATGACCTCGTCGGGGCGTTCTCGTCCGGGATGAAGCAGAGGCTGAAGTTCGCGTTCGCGCTTATGCACCGCCCCAGGCTGCTGCTCCTTGACGAACCTACCTCGAACCTTGACGAGCAGGGCGTACTTATGGTGCGCGGTCTCATAGAGGCAGCACGCAACGACACCTGTATTGTCATCGCCACGAACGAGCCGGAGGAGGTGCTCTGGGGTGACTTCGTCATCAAACTGGGCACGTGAGGCAGTCTCCGTTCTGGCAAAGGACGTCACCAGCGAGTTCCGCACTAGGTATGCACTATCGGCTGTGCTGCTGTTCGCCATCACCGCTCTGGCCGTGGTCAGTTTTTCGGTGAGCCCCTACTCACTGGAGCCCGATGCACAGTCGGCGTTTCTCTGGACCGTGCTGTTCTTCTCAGCAATGACAGGCTTGTCTCGGTCGTTTGTTCGCGAGGAGGAGGGGCGCACTGCACTGGCGCTGCGCCTGGCGGCGGCGCCGGAGGCAGTCTACCTTGGGAAACTCCTTTTCAACGTGGTTCTGCAGGCGGCGGTAAGCGCAGTTGTGTTACCTCTGTTCCTGGTGCTGATGGACATCTCGGTTCCACTGCCGGGCTTGCTTGCGGCCAGCGCCGCCATGGGCACCCTGGCTCTGGCATCATCGTCTACCATAGTGGCGGCAATAGTATCGAGGGCGAACTCCAGAGGCGCGCTCTTCGCAGTGCTCGCCTTCCCGATATCCCTTCCCGGACTGGCCTCGGCAGTGAGATCGTCCGCCGTCGCGCTGTCCGGTACAGGCAGCGCATCGGGCGACCTCATGACCTTGGCTGCGTATTCGACACTGATGATAGCCTCGTCGCTGTTGTTGTTCGACTACGTGTGGAATGACTGATTGCTGACTGACTTATTCCTCAATGATTCATGATCAATGATCTATCTACCGGAGGTGCATCGATGCAGCGTCTCATAGCCTCCGCCGGCGCGAAACTGTTACTCGGCGCCTGGATGGTGATCGTCATTGTGGGCGCCTTCTTCTATGCGCCCGCTGCCGTCACGCTGGGCGAAATGTCGCGGATCATCTACTTCCACATCCCCAGTGCGTGGATTGCGGTGCTGGCGTTCTTGATGTGCACGGTGTACAGCGTCGGCTACTTGAGGAAACGCCGCGTCGACCTCGACGCGGGCGCATCCTTCGCCGCAGAGCTTGGGCTGCTTTTCTGCTTGATTGCGACGGTGAGCGGCTCGATATTCGCAAAGTCCGCCTGGGGTTCGTACTGGAACTGGGATCCCCGCGAGACATCCATCTTCGTGCTTCTGCTGATTTACGGCGCCTACTTCGCGCTTCGTTCATCGATCGACGATCCGTCGCGCCGCAGCTCGCTCTCGGCGGTGTATGGCATCCTCGCCTTCGTGACCGTGCCGCTACTGGTATTCGTCGTGCCCCGCATACCTGCGGTGCAATCCCTCCATCCCGACGGCCCCATCATCCAGGCCGGCGGGGGTCTCGATATGGACTCGAAGATGTTCACAGTATTCATGGCCTCGCTGGCCGGCTTCACCGGCGTCTACGCGTGGGCCTTCAATCTGCGGATGCGCGCGTGGCGTGTGCTGAATCGCGCACAGGAAGCAGAAGCAGTCGACAGGGAGGACTGACAGTCAGTGAACGACACGACATCGCGCCTCATCGCAGCCGGCACCGCCGCGCTCACATGGATCCTGCTCTTCGTATACATGATGCGCATAGATGCCAGCCTCAGGAGGCTTGAGAAGCGTTGAACAAGAAGAGACTGATACTCGGCGTCATCATTATCGCAGCCTTCGGCGTGTTCGGCCTGACTGCATTCCAGCACGCCCTGACGCCCTACGTCACGTTCGTCGAAGCGGCGGCGAAGGGCGGAACCGCACAGGTGTCGGGCACCGTCGACAAGGCAACAGCGCGACACGACGCCGCTCGGGGCGTGTTCACATTCGAGCTCACCGACAGGTCAGGAACTACGATGGTCGTCGAGTACAGCGGAGCCCCACCTGCAAACTTTGATGACGCCGAAAGCGTCGTCGCAGTCGGTTCCATCGACGGCAGCAGCAATGTGTTCAGAGCCAAGAAGCTGCTGGTTAAGTGCCCGTCCAAGTATCAGGCGGGGTAGTCAGGGGCAAGGGTAAGCGCCGTCAGAGTGTCGAAATTACGTCGAAAGGGTCCGCCCCGCGGGGCGGACCCTCTTCACTTCTCACTTCTCTTGCTGGTCCTGCCGGCCGAGGTCAGCCGCCGGTCGCCGGTCGCCGGTCGCCGACCGCCGGGGCGCTATACCCACTACACCCCTACACCCCGCGCTCCCTCACCATTTCTTTGACCTTCATCAGACGGGTCAGGTTGCCGCGCTCAGCCTCGTCCAGCTTCATGGTGACGTACTTCGTGGCCCGCTCGAGGTCGGGTATGAGCACGTATTCCAGGGCGTTCACGCGCCGTCGCGTCCTCTCGATCTCGGACGCCATCAGCTCCACCGATTTCTCCACTTCGGCCAGTTCCACCAGGCTCGACATAGACTCTGACAGCAGCTTTATGGCTGAGTCAAGCTCGCTGGAGGTGTAGGCGAATCCATAGGGGTATATGTTGCTCTCATCGCCCTGCCGCTCGAAGCTCCAGGAGAAGCTGGGCACAGCGACGTTCATTATGCTCTTCTGCGAAGCGGTCAAGCTGATGTGCTCTTTGGGGTACATCAACGCCACATCAACTGCTTCCGACGACATCGCCGCCCGCGCCAGTAGAAAACCCTGGAACGCCTGGGCCAGCGACTCATCGATGGCAGCCCTGAGCTCCCGGTCTCGCTTCACCAGCTCCAAAAAGCGCCTGAGCATTTCGTCTAGCTTGTCTTTGAGCAGCTTGTGCCCGCGCACGGCCATGGAGTGCCTGCGCTTTAGGGCGAGCAGCTGCATTCTGTTGGGGCTTACTCTGATCTCCATCGGGATACGTCACTCCCCGCTTCTGCGGTCGGCGGGCATGTACTTCTCAATGAAGGACTCTCTCACCCTGGTCAGTGTGTCATCAGGCAGCAGGCTGAGCAGATCCCAGCCGAGATCGAGGGTGCCCGTGATGGGCCTATCCTCGTTCTCGCCCTGCTTGATGTATTCGCCTTCGAACTGGTCGGCGAACTTGGAGAATATCTTGTCAGTCGGCGACAGCGCCGCCTCACCCAGGATCACTGCCAGCTCCTTGGCCTCCTTGCCGCGGGCGTATGCAGCGTAGAGCTGGTTCATGGTGTCGGCATGGTCCTCACGGGTCTTGCCGGCACCGATACCCTTGTCCTTCAGCCTCGACAGCGACGGCAGCACATCGATGGGCGGATAGACGCCCTTGCGATGCAGCTCGCGCGAGAGCATGATCTGACCCTCGGTGATGTAGCCGGTGAGGTCGGGAATGGGGTGAGTCTTGTCGTCTTCCGGCATCGACAGGATCGGGATCTGAGTGATAGACCCCTTCTTCCCCTTTATCCTGCCTGCGCGCTCATAGATCGTGGCCAGGTCGGTATAGAGGTATCCAGGGTAGCCACGGCGGCCCGGAACCTCCTTACGAGCGGCCGACACCTCGCGCAGCGCCTCGGCGTAGTTGGTCATGTCGGTGAGGATCACGAGCACGTGCATGTCCAGCTCGTATGCGAGGTACTCCGCAGCCGTCAGCGCAGTTCGCGGCGTCGCGATGCGCTCGATGGCCGGGTCATTCGCAAGGTTCATGAACAGCACCGCACGCTCGATAGCTCCGGTGCGCCTGAAGTCGGATATGAAGAAGTCGGCTTCTTCAAACGTGATTCCCATCGCGCCGAACACCACGGCGAACTGCTCATCAGTTCCGAGAACCTTCGCCTGCCTGGCAATCTGGGCCGCCAGTCTCGAATGCGGCAAGCCGGAGGCCGAGAAGATCGGGAGCTTCTGCCCGCGCACGAGCGTGTTCAGACCATCGATGGCGGAGATGCCGGTCTGGATGAACTCCGATGGGTAGTCTCGCGCATACGGGTTAATGGGCGTTCCGTTGGTATCCAATCGCTTGTCGGGTATGATCTTGGGCCCGTTGTCGCGCGGCCTGCCCAGACCGTCGAACACCCTGCCCAGGATCTGCGGCGACACACCAAGCTCAATGCCGTGGCCGAGAAAACGCACGCGCGCAGCAGTGATGTCCAGCCCGGCCGAACCTTCGAACAACTGCACCAGGGCGTTTGTGCCCGTGGCCTCCAGCACCCTGCCGCGCCTGAGCTCAGAGCCTACAACTATCTCCACGAGTTCGCCGTATGTGACATTCTCGACCTGCTCAACCAACATCAACGGACCGGCAACATCGCGGACGGTACGATACTCCTTAAGCAACGCTCTCACCTCCGCCCGAGACCAGGCCGTCAACTTCGCGCCTGATCTGCTCTACCAGATCCGTGATCGTGTCGACGCGCGACTCCTCAACGTATTTCATTCGGCCGATGCGCCCGCGCACCGGCAGGGCAAGCAGCCGCTCAAGGTCGGCGCCCTTGTCGACGCCCTGACGCAACGCCGCGTCGAACGCCAGGATCACCTCCAGCATCGCTGCCTGCTTCTTCAGAGACGTGTAGGTGTCAGTCTCATGGAACGCGTTCTGGTGCAGGAAGTCTTCCCTGATAGACCGCGCCGTCTCCATTGTGACTCTATCGGGCACGCTCAGGGCATCCATACCGACCAAACGCACGATCTCGTTGAGACTGGATTCCTCCTGCAAAATCCTCATGGCGTCAGCCCTCAGCCTGAGGAACTCGTCGCCCACCGTGCGGCGCAGGGTGTCGTCGATCCTGTCGAGGTAAAGCGAGTAGCTGGTAAGCCAGTTGATGGCCGGGAAGTGACGGCTGTAAGCCAGATTCGCATCGAGGGCCCAGAACACCTTGACGACGCGAAGGGTGGTCTGTGTGACCGGCTCTGAGAGGTCGCCGCCGGGAGGCGATACAGCTCCCACCACCGTCAGCGAGCCCTCGCGGTCGCCCGATCCAAGGCACTTCACTCGGCCGGCACGCTCGTAGAACTCCGACACACGCGAGCCCAGGTATGCGGGGTAGCCCTCTTCGCCGGGCATCTCCTCAAGGCGTCCGCTCATCTCGCGCAGCGCCTCCGCCCAACGCGACGTGGAGTCGGCCATCAGGGCAACGCTGTAGCCCATGTCGCGGAAGTACTCAGCGATGGTTATGCCGGTGTAAACCGACGACTCACGCGCAGCCACCGGCATGTCGGAGGTGTTGGCTATCAGCACCGTGCGCTTCATCAGCGGCTCGCCACTCTTGGGGTCGAGGATCTCGGGGAACTCCATGAGCACGTCGGTCATCTCATTGCCGCGCTCGCCACAACCCACATACACGATGATCTCGGCATCAGCCCACTTGGCCAGCTGGTGCTGGACCACGGTCTTGCCCGAGCCGAACGGGCCGGGAATGCACGCCGTGCCCCCCTTCGCCACCGGGAAGAACGTGTCGAGCACGCGCTGCCCGGTTATCAGGGGCTCCACTGGCGAGAGCTTGGCCTGAGTCGCGCGCCCACGCCTGACGGGCCACTTCTGCAGCATCGTGACGTCGTGGATCTTGCCGTCATCAGTCTTGATCTTGGCGACGGTGTCGATCACCCTGGCCTCGCCCTTGTGGACCCACTCCACTTTCCCACTGAGGCCCACGGGCACCATCACACGGTGCTCCACGACCTTGGTCTCCTGCACCTTGCCGAGGATGTCGCCGGGAACCACTACCGTGCCCACCTTGGCCACAGGCTCGAAGTTCCACTTACGCTCTCTGTCTAGACCGGGAGCCTCGACTCCGCGCGGGAGCCTGTCACCATGGCCTGCCCGTATCACGTCGAGAGGGCGCTGGATACCGTCGTAGATCGACCCGATGAGACCGGGGCCGAGTTCCACCGACAGCGCCTCTCCAGTGGTGTACACAGGCTCGCCGGGGCCTAACCCCACCGTTTCCTCGTATACCTGTATAGATGCGCGATCTCCCCGCATCTCGATGATCTCACCGATCAGTCGCTTGTCGGAGACGCGCACGACATCGTACATCTTGGCCCCGGCCATGCCTTCGGCGACGACCAGAGGCCCTGACACTTTGACGATCGTTCCTGCTTTCGCCCCGGAGTTCATATCAGGCATTCCCTTCCTTCCCGAACAAGATGTCGGCGCCGAGCGCTTTCTCCACCGTTCGCCTAATCTTCTCCATGGCCGCACCCTTCTTGCCCGACGAATCAGGTATGGTCAGCACAACAGGCAGCGGCTTATGGCCGTATTCGGTAATCGTGTCTATGATATCGCTGGCCACGCCCTCGGTGACGTATATGATGGCGTACTGGCCGCGCGCCGCAGCGCGCAAGGTCTCGCGTGCCTCGTGCGCAGTGGCAACCGCGAAAGTATCAACGCCGAGGGCCCTGAAGCCCATAATCGATCCTTCGTCGCCTATGACTGCGATCTTATGCATATGCGCCACTCAGCCTCTCCCGGATGACCTTCGTCGGCAGCTTGGCCATCTTCCCTAAGAAGATGCGCCTGAGCCTGTCGGCCTCGGCCTCCCTCGCCATCAAGTAGCCCAGAACCGGCTCATATCCCATGTCGAGCCTGCGCCAGCCTGCAGTGATGTCGGCGAGAGTCCGCGTGATACTGGTCTCCATGGCCCATGGAGAGCCGGTTGCCTTCCACGACTGCACCCCGTCGTTGACCATTGCGGCGTAGGGCGTATTGCGGAACACGGCCCAGAACTCGTCGTCGCTCAGGGCATAAGCTTCGAGAAGCACAGCCTCCGGCACGGTGCCGCCGGCAAGCAGCGCATCGGCGGCAAAGGCAGCGTCCTTGCCCATGGCGCGCAACCTCAGACATGTGAGGGCGTTCGTCAGATCAACCATGACTCGGACCCGCTCAAGCAGGGCCTCACGCCCTGGCTTCGATGCGATGTCGAAGAAGTAGCGAAACGACTCCTTGTCGATGACGAAGTCGATCTGCTGAGGGTCGCGCTCCCGTGCCTCGTACGCCTCAATGCCGAGCTCACCCGCCCTCACGACAGCCTTCGCGAGCCTCGCCTCCTCGGCCTCGCCCAGCCATGGTGACTGGGCGATGGGTTCAGGCCCTGGTCTGCCGGCCAGCATGCCCTCGACAGCTTGCTTCATGGCGTCGACATCCAACCAGCCCAGGGAGGACAGCGCGCGTTCAGCGCGGGCAAACCGGTCACCCTCGTCACCCGGCTCCGATGAGGCGGTGATGTGCCTGTCGCGAGCAGCTAGGGCCGCCTTGAGCAGTGCCTTCATGTTGTGGAAGTCATGCCTCGCCCTGAACACACCTGTAAGGGCGGGATCAGGCGAGATCGACGCCACCAGCTCGTGCACCCTGAGAAGCTCAGCGTCGATCAGGCGTTCGTAGGCGTTAGCCCGGGAATCGCGCTCGCCTCCGAACTCGGTCTCGCCGAGGATGCGCACCAGCTCGTCATGGCTCTCCGCGTCTATCATGCGGTTGAACCTGGCCTGGTCCACCATGCGGTTCTCGAGCACCCGAATCCTTCCCACCGCGTACGCGAACCTGTCGTCAAAGCCCAAAGCCACTACCTCCCGCCGAACAACGCTTCAGCCACGAGCGGGGCGAGTTCGTCCTCACTCATGGCCACCAGTGCGTCGAGCGAGCAGTCCACTTCGAGAGTCTCCGTCTTCAGCAGGAAACCTCCCTTGATAGACTCATCATAGCCGGCCAGCCTGAATGACACTGTCCTTCCCTGCTTGCCGAGCTCAGCCGCGATAGCGCTCAGAAATGCGTCGGAGATCAGCGCCTTATCGCGCGTGGAGACCACCACGTCGACCTTGCCGGCCGGCGCAGCCTCCAGCATCATCTTGCGGATGATCTGAAGGTAGCGCTCCTTTCCGAGGGCACGGATGCCTTCGGGTATCTCCGATATCAGCGTGTCCACCATGTCTCCCCTGGCCTTGAGCGTCGCGTTCCTCTTGCTCAGCGAACGGCCGATCTCGGCGCGGCGTTCGTTCTCCGCCGCCGCCTGTTCCGCCCGCGCCACAGCCTCCTCAACGCTCTTCTCGCCGCGTGCGCGCGCCTCTTGTACGACGCGTTCGCCTCGTGCCCTGGCTTCGGCGACGATCGCCGCTGCCCGATCGCGCGCTTCCTGGAGAATGACGGACTTCAGCCTGTCGAGGTTGTCCATATCAATCACTCCCGGCTCATCAAACGCGAATCGAGAACACCAGCAACAAGCTCGCTAGGAGCGCCAGCACTGCATAGGTTTCGACCATGGCAGCAAGGATGACTGCCTTGCCCATCTCCTCAGGGCGCTTGGCCACGACGCTGACGCCGGCAGCCGCCACCTGAGCCTGGTAGAGAGCAGAGATCCAGCACACGAACGCGACGGGCAGCGAGGCGAGGATGAACAGGATGCCCTGATAGGTGGTGAGTGACGCAACGTTGCCACCCAGCACGCCCATTCTGACCATGATCATCAGGGCAGTAAGGAACCCGTAGATGCCCTGAGTGCCCGGGATGGCCTGCAACACGAGGATGGGACCGAACTTGTCGGGATCTTCCGTAATCACGCCCGCGCCCGCCCGGCCCACGAGGCCGACGCCCTTTGACGAGCCGAAACCGGCGGGAACGACCGCGATGCCCGCAGCCAGGAAACCTAGGATAGTTCCGAGAGTGACGTCCATGACCTATACCCCTTTCAGACTGTCGATATCAACATACTTGGCCAGAAAACCGAAGGGCACGAACCTGCGCCCGCCTGACTCGAAGAACTTGCCAAAGAACTCAATGTACTGGAGTCGACTCGAGTGCACATATGCTCCAATGATGTTAATGACGATGTTGAACAGGTGAGCGAACGCAAGGCCCACAATGGCGATCACTGGCCCGATGATTGGCGTTCCGGCTGGCCTTAACATCAGGTCGTTAAGCACCGCCGCCAGCACCGTGCTGGTGAAACCCAGTCCGAACAGCCTCGCATAGGATATCACGTCGCTCATGTAGCCTGTGAGACCGTAGAGCGACAGCACCCCTGAGCCCACGCGCATCAGTATGTTGCGGTGGTGACGCCCCTGCGTGGCCACGAGACCGAGAGCCGACGCGATGGACACGTATTTGGCGACGTTCGCGATGGCCGGACCACTCGGGCCGAGCATCCCACCTCCGCCCATGAGCAGGAGGCCGACAATGAGAGCCAGCCAGAAACCCTGATCCGTAATGGCCGCAGCAACGTTCCCGGTGCGGATGTTCTGGTATGCCTTGAGGCAGATGCCGAACAAGATGTGCACCAGCCCGAGGGCGAACGCGAAGATCAAGAAGTTCGTCGGGTTCTCCATCGGGTCGAACAGAATCGCGGTGCGCATCCCGAACAACCTCATAGGCAGGTCGCCCAGCCAGCCGCCGAGCAGCGCCCCCATGACGATGGTAGACAACCCGGCCATGAACACTAGGTTCAGAAACTTGCTGTTCGGCTGGCGCGTCTTGCGCTTAAGCCACAGCGCTACGGCGGCTATGAAGATGCCATACACCGCGTCCGTCATGGCCAGACCGAAGAAGACCAAGAAGAACGGCGCCAGGTATGGCGACGGATCTAGAGTGCCCGGCTGCGGCAGGCCCATGGTCTTCGTGACAACCTCAAAGGGCGCCGCCAGCGGCCCATTCGTTAGCTCGACCGGAGGCACTTCAGAGTCGAGAGGCGGCCTGTCCAGCACCACGAGGTCACCAGCCAGGGCCTCTACGCGCGAGCGGAACCGCTCCATATCGGCAGCCTGTATCCAGCCCTCGACCACGAAGGTTCGCTTTGTCGCGCCAAACCGGCTTACTACCGCCTTCTTGGCGCGCTCGTTCACGAGGTAGTCATAGAGAACGTAGGCCTTTGACCTCAACTCAACCAGGGCATCTATCTCGGCCTCAACATCGCGAGCCCGCTGGTCGAGGTCGGCAATCTGCGCCTCAAAGCCGGCGATAAGCTCACTGGGCACGCCAACATACTGGTCCAGCGACACTCGAGACAGGCCTGCAGCGGACAGTGCGGCGAGCCCCTGCTCGCCGGCTGTTGCAGGGTAAGCTACGAAGATGTGAGCACGTTCCCGGCCAACACTCACGACCTCCCAGGCGAGGCCGGGCATGTCCTCCGCCGCTACGGATAGAGCAGAAGCGTACGTACGAACGTCCGCGGTGACCAGCATCGTCACCACGTACTTGCCGGACTTGACCTGTTCTATCGGCAACTGCAGACTGCTCCAGGGCCGGAGTTCCTCAATGGAAGTCGTAAGGCGGTTCCGCTTGTCGGCGATGTCGGCCAGTTCCTGCTCGATACGGCGAACCTGTTCGTGAATGCTCCTGGCTCTATCGAGAGGCTCAAGAGTTGCCGACTGCCACTCTGATTCGGTGAGGAACAAGCGGGAGCCGGTGAAGTTCTCAAGCATGCTCCTGTTGACATGTCGTTTCGCCGCCATGAAGTCGATGGAATAGGTGAGATCCGCGATGGCTGAATCGAGCACTTCAATGTCTCTCTGCGCCTGTTCCGAGGGTTGATACTGCGACCGCTCATCCTCAGGCAGATCCTCACCATAGTGAGTGATGTGCAGCAGTCCTAGCTTGTGAATAGCCTCGACCACCTGTGCCAGCCGGCTCGAGTGGCCCAGAACGGTGACGCGCCTCATCTCAGATATCGCCAAGACGCGTCAACACCTTCCGCACTGCGAGCTCTGCTGCCCGTTTCCAGTTGGCCTTAGCGGTATCGTTCACCTGCTTCACACTGACGGCGATCTCCTGCTCCATCGCCTTCGCCGCGGCGGCGATCCGCTCCTGTGATCGTTTCTCCACCCCGGCGGCACGTTCAGATGCCTGCTGTTGCGACTGGGCCAAGAGGGCACGGCTCTGGCTCTCGGCTTCGCTGACGATGGATCTGGCTTCGACGTTCGCCTGTCGGATTATCTCATCGGCTTCAGCCTCCACCGCCCTGATCTGGTCCATCGCGGTGATGCTCAATCCCAACACACCCCCATGTCGGCCATGCTCAACACAAGCCTGGGCATAGTCCACAGGGATTATACTACGTGCCGGGATAGTGCGCAATTGAACAAGCCCTGTTACAGACGGTCTGATAGTGGCTGTCGGTCGCGGGTGGTCGACCGCTCACCCCACGTAGCGCCGTACACACGAAGGGAGCCGACCGACACCGGCTCCCAGATGCGCACAAGCGTGGAGAAATATATGCGAGAATCTACTGTGCGTTCTCCAGCATCTCCAGACGGAGTTCTTCCGCGATCTTCGCGATGAAGAAGGAGTTGGTGGGTGGTCTGCCATTTCGGAGGTTCACAGCATAGCCGAAGATCTTTGATATGTAGTCAGGGTTCCCCTGCTTCCACGTCTTCTGTATCGTATACCTTATCGCGGCTTCGACGATAAGGGGGGTAGTCTCATGCTTGTCGGCCACCTTAGGATAGAGCGACTTGGTGACCGCACCCAGAAGCCCGATGTCTTCCGTGACGAAGATGATGGCATCACGGATGTAACAGTAGCCCTTAAAATATGTAGGCACGCCCAGGTTGTAAAGGATCCTGGTGGCCTCAGTCTCGAGGTCGAATCCACTGCCCCTAGGGCGCCGCTCGCGATCCCGACTGCGATCGGACCTGATCTGCGCCACGGAGCTACGGTCAGACCGTTGCCTTGCCATTTGCGGCTCGGTGGCAACCACCTGACGTATCCGGTTCACGAGGTTCTCTCTGTCAAAGGGCTTGAGCAGGTAGTAGTCGGCACCTAGGCGCGCACATCTCTTGATCATCTCTTCTTCCTCGAACGCAGACACAACAATCACCTTGGGTCGATAATCCGACTCGTCTTCCGCCAGCTTACTGAGGACGCCGAGGCCATCGAGGTACGGCATGATCATGTCGAGAAGTACTACATCGGGCTTATGTCGAGCTATCATATCAAGTGCCTGAATCCCGTCGTGGACTGAGCCGACTAGCTCCATGTCGTCTTCCTCGTTCAGCAGGGCCTCCATGACGTCGCACAGATCCTGGTTGTTCTCGACTATGAGAACCCTCGTTTTCTGCCCAGTCAAGCTTCTTCCCCCCAAATCACCGCAAGAATGTGCCCGTCGTCGAACTAAGCAGATGAACAATTCTGCAATTCGAATGCAATTCCTCCCAACAGACTTGTATGAATACCGAGCTGGCTCACCAGCAATCGACATTACAAACACAGCAATTGTCGAACGGCGTCGTACAGGCTGCGGTAGAAGGCACATGCGATCCGAGGAGTGCGTTTGCTGGCGTTGCGTCACGAGAAATCGCGCAGGCATGAACGAAGTGGATCAACGTGGATCAACGGGTGGACAGGGTGGTCGATGGCGGAGGCGCCATAGCTGCCTGCCGCTGAGTGCTGGAGACCTCGCTGCGTCCGGGCCGGACAACGACAGACTGGCGGGTCGCGAGAGTGAGGAAAATAGAAATGGCGCGCCTAGCAGGAATTGAACCTGCGCACCCGGCTCCGGAGGCCGGTGCTCTATCCACTGAGCTATAGGCGCACTACATTCACCATATTGCTTTCGTATTATACCCCTACCATTGCCCGTGGGCAACAGATGATTGGTGGCGATTCGGCCATGATCGCGTTAGCCCGGACACTTCGCCCCCAACAGCTCCTCCTGGCCGAACCGGCGGGATCGCCGTCGCGAGCCCACGGCCGGTTGTGGGAGGGCATTGCCTGCGCATCTGCTAGAGGAGTTGCGGCTGACGTGTCCCGCGCGGCCCGCCGATCCTGTGAGCTTGGCCGTCGCTCTAGAGGAGGTTTGCATCGATTCTCACAGATAGGGCGGACCTCTATGCCGATTTCCTCAACAAAGGACTCCGCTATCTTGCGAAACCGACGTAAAGGCCCGCGCCCGCCTCCACGCCGTCGTCCGGTCGAGCCCCCGCCNNCAGCGCCCCAGCTCAAGCCGTTGCGACTTGCGGACCTGACTTGAGGCTGGCGGCACCGTCATGAGCCACAACAGCTTTGTCCCGATTCTCAAAGAAAAGGTGAGCCTTTACATCGATTCCTTCAGTAAAGGGCTCCGTTATCTTTGGAAACCGACGTAAAGGCCAGCGCCCTCCGCCTCACCGTCGTCCGGTCGAGCCCCCGCCNNCAGCGCCCCAGCTCAAGCCGTTGCCACTTGCGGGCCTGATTTGGGGCTAGCGGCACCGTCATGGGTGCCAACAGCTTTGTCTCGATTCTCAAAGAAAAGGCGGGCCTTTACATCGATTCCCTCAATAAAGGGCTCCGCTATCTTGCGAAACCGATGTAAAGGCCCTCGCCCTCCGCTCCGCCGTCGTCCGGCCGGGCTCGGTCCGATTCTGATCATGACTGACTCGGTTGGCCCGCCTGAACCTCAATCCTGAGCCAAAGCTAGAGTCGCTCCCTTGTGCCAGGGTAACCGGCTGGCAACTATCCCAGTTCAGGACGCGCCCGCCCGGCACCAAACAACAACAGCCGCGACCCGCGCCAACGAGCCACCCTAAACCCCGCTCACGACCACGCCGAGCATGCCCGGCCCCCCGTGCACCGCCATGGATCCCCTCATGTCGCAGATGTACACCGAGTCTGCCACAATCCGTCCGCTGGCCACAATCTCGTCGACGAGCTTTCGCGCCTCTTCGAGGGCGTTCGTATGAACAACAGCCAGACGCCTCGTGCGCCCGCCGCAGGCGCGTTCGGCCAGCTCAACGCTGCGCTTGACGGCCCCGCGGAAAGTTCTGACGCGCTCCACGGCCTCAACCAGACCGTCCCTCACGCTCAATATCGGGCTGATGTTGAGCAGCGTAGCCACCCATGCCTGCACATGTGGCACCCGGCCACAACGCCTCACATACTTCAGGCTCGGAAGCGCGACGAAGATCTGGGTGCTGGCCATGCCGCGCTTCACGACCTCCATGATCTGTTTGAGCTCCATTCCCGCCTTCGCCGCCTCAGCAGCGGCTATGACGATCATCCCCGCCGCAAAGCTGGCCGTCAGAGTGTCGACGACACTTATGCGCGCGCGGTCTATCATCTGTGCCGCCAGACGCGCCGCCTGCCACGTACCGCTGGCCTTCGAGGTAAGATGTAGCGAGAGAATCTCATCGGTCTCTTCAGCCAGTCTCCCATAGGCTTCCACGAAGTCGCCGGGAGAGGGTTGCGACGTAGTCGGGATCACGGGCCCGTCGAGGAGCTCATAGAAGCGCGCCAGAGTCAAGTCGGCTCCCTCTTTGAACGACTCGGTCCCGAACTGCACCTGAATGGGGACGACGCAAATGTCTAGCTCCTCAGCTAGTTCCGTGGGCACCGCGCTTGCGCTGTCGGTCACCACCCTGACGTTGGCCATGAACACTCCTCCTGGCTTATGTGGTACGCGACACCCGTCGCGCGCGGCTACGGAACCTCAGTCGATGTGTGTTCGTCTCCCTGCGGCGGCTCACCTGTCGCCGCCTCTTCCTGTGCCTCCGGATCTCCCTGCGCCTCCGGCACTTCATCCGCCTCCGGCGACTCCTG
>DBQN01000002.1:50327-65297 GCA_002305255.1 Firmicutes bacterium UBA1393
CGCGTCCGGCGCGCCCGCGTCCTCCTGTTCAGGCGACTCAAGACGCCCCACAGTCACCCCTGGATAGTAGTGGCTGATTATATCTCTGTAGCCGATGCCCAGCGTAGCCATTTTCCGCGCGCCGTACTGACACAAGCCCACTCCATGGCCGTAGCCCGCACCCGACAGCCGGAACTCCGCCGGAGGCTTGCCCTCGCCCCCCGCCGGCACCGCGTCGACCACGAACACGCCGCTCTTCACGGCCACCGACCCTCCAAGGGCCATCCTGATGGCCAGCTCGCCTGCGATCTCGTGCCTTCGCCCGGGCGTGACGATGGCCACCTTCACGGCAGCCCCCCTCGGAGTCCGCTCAAGCACCTCAATGCCGGTGATGTTCGCTGGTCGTACCCCGATGACTGACGACACAGAGGCTGCCAGCGCCGACGCTGTCACCGTGTAGGTCCATCGATAGCCATTCGACCCGTAACAGTAGTCACTGGCGTCAGGGTTGAGGATGGCCTTCCTCACCATCGCCTCGTCGCGGGGAGAGTCCAAGGTCCGCGCGGCGCCGTTGCTCGATGGCCTGCATGCGATGGTGCGCATATACACGACGTCCGACTTCCACAGCGCCAGCGAGCTTTCGGTGTAGCCTCCGCAACACGCGAAGTAGTTGCTGTCAGGGGCCGGCCTGCCGCCGTACCAAAGCACCTCTCCGGCCGTGGCGTCCACCGCCTCACGCACCGCCGGCGTCGCGATCTCGCGGGCAGCCCCCAGGTACACCTGGCAATGCGTGGTATTGCATATGTCGAACGCGTCGGCAGCATGACGCCTGCCGGCATTCACCGCCTCAGTGCGGGCAATGACCGCCTGCACCCGCAGGGCTTCCGGCGGCGAACTCGCACCTATCTCGTATGGGACCACTCCTGCTACGTAATCCTCGAGGTCTACCACGTTAACAATGGCAAGACCGCTGCCGCCTGCTCGCAGGCATATCAGGAACTCGCCCCTGTACACACTCGCCGGGTTGTCGAGCCACAATAGGTGAGACTGCGTTCCGCTGCCCCCGACCGTTACCGTAGCCGGCATGGATGTGCGGACCACTGTCGCATCAGCCCCGTGACACGCCAGCACACTGCCTCCTGCTTCAGGCCGCGAATCCAGCTCGAACCGCACCGGCGCGGCCAGCTCAGTGCCGTTCACCACCAGGCGTTGACCTGCAGCGCCAGCCGCGCCGGTCGCGCTTCCCGCGCCGCCAACGCCGCCAACCACCGCGACTCCAATCGTGGGTTTGTCGGCACACGCCAGCCCGACTCTGATGGTCCGCACAACTGCCACCGCAGTCGTGGTGCCCCCATCCTTCACAACAGCCAGCCCCGGCACAAGCACCACCAGGGCAACCACCAACGCGAACGAAACCGCAACTCTCTTCATGGCCTATGCCAGCCTGCGGATGCGCCGGCGGCGGTGCCTGCCCGCCACAGCCTCCGGCATGTGGCGCAGGCAGATCGCGTAGCCTGCAGCCGCAAGGTAGACGATCTGATCAGGGCCGACCCCGATCGCGAAGCCAAGCGCAGGCAGCATCGCCGCCGCGAGGGCAGACGCCCTGGCAACTGTGCGTGTGAGAGCGAAAGCCAGCACCCACATCGCCGCAGCCGGGAGTATCACATCAGGCGCCACCACCGCGCACACGCCGGCAAAGGTGGCGATCCCCTTGCCGCCTCGAAATCCGAACCATATAGGAAGAATGTGCCCTACAACTGAGGCGACACCGGCCGTCATTCCGCCCTGCAAGTCGCCTCCGGCGAGACGCATGCCCACGTACGCAGCCAGCGCACCCTTTCCCACATCGAGAAGGGCCACCAGCGCGCCCCAGCCTATGCCGGCCAGCCGTCCAACGTTCGCGCCCCCGGCTGTGCCGGAGCCCCTCCGTCTTACATCAACGTGTACCGCCAGTTTGCCAATGATTACGGCCCATGATACGGAACCGAGGGCATATCCTGACAAAATGGGGAGTCCCCAGTCCATGGCGTTAATCACCGCCCACTACTACGTTGATGGCCTGACGCTCGACGGTCAACTCTAGTCTATCACTGAAAAAGGCCTCGCCCTCAACGTGGCACACCTGAGGCGTAGCGCATTCAATGATCAGCCGTGAGGTCTTGTACATCTCGACTTCCTTGATAGACGTGTGCGAGCCATCCATGACTTTCGAGAAACACCGCGCGAACTTGATGAGCGATATCTTATCGACAATGCACACGTCGAGCAGCCCGTCGTCGATTTCCGCATCGGGGCAGATCATCATCCCGCCGCCGATGGTGCGCGCGTTGGTGGCGGCGCACAACAGGGGCGTCCTCGACAGTTCACGGTCATCAAGCGTGATCTTGACATGCGCCGGGCGGTAGGTGAGGATGACCTGGACAAGCGCCAGAAGGTAGTTCCATATGCCCGACAGCCGTTTCTTCCTGCTGTTCGTGCGGTAGGTGACGGCGGCGTCAAAGCCCGTTCCGAAGCTTGAGATGAAGTACCTGTCGTTTGCGCGGCAGAGGTCGACAGCTCGCAGCTTGCCCCGGGCGATAATGGCACACGCGGCCTCCGGGTCATCGCCCGGCACCTCGACGGCCCTGCGGAAGTCGTTGCCTGTTCCCGTCGGTATCAGCGCAAGGGCGGCGCCGGTGCCTGCGATCCCGTTTACGACCTCGTTGACGGTTCCATCGCCTCCCATGGCAGCCACCACGTCATATCCGGAAGATGCTGCGGCCCGGGCGATTCTCACAGCATCTCCCGGACCGTGTGTACGCTGTATCTCAAACTCGACCCCTAGCCGATTCATGGCCTTGATAACTGCTTCTTCTTGTGCTGCAGCTCTGCCCCCACCTGCAGTGGGGTTGAGCACTATCATTACTCGCAACTACTTGCCCTCCCAGCCAGAACGCGCATAGCTGAGAGTCTAATTACACGCAGAGCCCGCCTTTCCTGCATGCACATGATGCGTGTGGAGCAATTCGTGAGCCTTCTCGCTGCCCGCCTCTCCCAACAGGCGGTCGTAAAGCGCTGTTACGAAGGGGTTGTCGTGTGCGCGCCGCAGCATCTGCATCTTGTCGATGCCGTAGAGCGCCTTTGCTCGTTTCTTCCGCACCTCTATATGAGATGGCACTGGCTGCCCAGCACCGCCGATGCACCCGCCTGGGCACGACATCACTTCAACCAGGTCATACTCGGCCTTGCCCTCTGCTATGGCCTCCAGAACTGCACTGGCCGCCCCCAGCGAGTGCGCCACGGCTAGCCTGATCGTGACGCCGCCCAGCTCGACGCTGGCTTCGCGCACCCCATCCATGCCCCTTACCTCTTCGAACGCGAGCCTGGCCGCCTCGTGTCGATGCCCTTCTGCGTCAGCCGGTGCAAGCAGTGATGCCGCCGCCCTGAGCACCGCCTCGGCCACACCTCCGGTGTTTCCGAAGATCATCCCGGCTCCAGTGGCCATGCCGAGAGGCAGATCAAAGGGCTCTGATGGCAGCTGGTCGAAGTCGATCCCCACCTGACGTATCATCATCGCCAGCTCATGCGTGGTCAACACCACGTCCACATCGGGCCTGCCGTCGCGGGAGAACTCCTCGCGGGCAGCCTCCGACTTTTTCGCCGTGCACGGCATGATCGACACGACGAACACATCCGTGCCGTCCTCGGCCTCTCCGAGCACGGGCGTGTTGCGCACCAGCGAACCGAACATCTGTTGAGGCGAACGGCACGTCGATAGGTTGGGAAGGAACTCCGGATGTCTCTGCTCAACGTACTTCACCCATGCCGGGCAGCACGACGTGAACTGCGGCAGACGCGAACGGTCACCGGATACCAGCCGACCTACGAACTCCGCGGTCTCTTCCACCACGGTGAGGTCGGCTGTGAAGGCCGTGTCGAGTACCATGTCAAACCCGAGGCGCTTCAGAGCCGCCACGACCTTCCCAGTATCGGCCCATCCGGGCGCGTGCCCGAATTCCTCGCCGAGGGCAACCCGAACCGCCGGGGCCACCTGCGCAATGACCTTCATCTTCGGGTTGCCCAGGGCCTTCCACACCCTGGATGTATCATCTTTGATGGTCAGAGCTGCAGTCGGGCACACGCTCACGCACTGCCCGCACTGCACGCAGTCGACCTCGCGCAGCTCACGGTTGAAGGCGGGCATCACCGCCGCGTTCGCGCCTCTGAACGCGAAATCGAGTATGCCGATGCCCTGCACCTCACCGCAAACCCTCACACAGTCGCCACAGAGGATGCACTTGTTCGGATCGCGCACGATCCCCGCCGTGCTCCTGTCGAGCGGCCTCTTGGCGTCGCCGCCGCCGAAACGGATGTCTCTCACGCCCAAGCGCTGGGCAAGGCTCTGCAGCCGGCATCCACCGTTCTTGGTGCATGTGGTGCACTCCCGATCGTGCCTTGCCAAGAGGAGCTCCAGGATCGTACGCCTGATCTCCATGAGTTTCTCGGTGTTGGTGCGCACGACCATACCGGGCTGAGGCGGCACTGTGCACGAGCTTACGACGCCCATGCGATCCACCTCGACCACACACATCCTGCATGCCCCGTACACCGACAACTCAGAATGATAGCAGAAAGTCGGTAGATCGATGCCTGCCTTGCGCACCAACTCGAGCAGGTTGCGCTCTCCCTCGATGCGGACTGAAATCCCGTCTATAGTGACCACAGGTTCCATTGCCATGGTTGCCTGCTTACCTCCTGCCCTATACGGCCGCAATAGCCTTGAACTTGCACGTAGCCACACATGCGCCGCAACGGGTGCACTTCGCAACGTCGATCACGTGCACTTGCCTGACCTCGCCGCTTATGGCCCCAACGGGGCACGCCTGTGCGCACCTGGTGCATCCGCGGCACTTGCTCTCAGATATCTCGTAGCGCTTCAGAGCCTTGCACACCCCGGCCGGGCACCGCTTCTCGACAATGTGCGCAACATACTCGTCCATGAAATACTTCATCGTCGCCATCACCGGGTTCGGCGCCGTGCGTCCGAGCCCGCACAGCGAGCTCTCCTTCACCACCGAGGCCAGAGTCTCAAGGATATGCAGGTCATCCATGGTGGCCGTGCCGCCGACGATCTTCTCAAGGATCTCGAGCATGCGGTGGGTTCCCTCACGGCACGGCACGCACTTTCCGCACGATTCCTTCTGGGCAAAGCTCATGAAGAACCTCGCCACCTCGACCATGCACGTGCCCGAATCCATGATCACCAAGCCGCCCGAGCCCATCATCGCCCCTGCCCTGGTTAGGGAGTCGTAGTCGAGCTTGATGTCGAGCAACTCAGTGGGCAGACAGCTGCCTGATGGCCCTCCGATCTGCGCCGCCTTGAACTCTCCGCCACCGCGGATGCCGCCGCCAATGTCATACACGACCTCCCGAAGGGTCTTACCCGTGGGGATCTCTATGAGACCGGTATTCGCGACCTGCCCGGTGATGGCGAAGGTTTTCGTGCCCGGACTGCCTTCCACTCCGATGCTCTGGAACCACGCGGGCCCACGCAGGATGATAGATGGCACTGTCGCAAGAGTCTCAACATTGTTGATGACAGTGGGCTTACCGAAAAGGCCCTCCTGCGCAGGAAAAGGCGGACGGGGTTTCGGCATGCCCCGCTTGCCCTCTATCGAGGCAAGCAGAGCCGTCTCCTCGCCGCACACAAACGCGCCGGCGCCCTCTTTGATGGTCACGTCAAAGCTGAAATTGGTGCCGAGTATCCTCTCGCCGAGAAGGCCGACGCGACGGCACTGCTCGACGGCGCGCTTGAGCCTGCCGACGGCCATGGGGTACTCAGCCCGCACGTAGATGTAGCCGTGCGAAGCCCCGATGGCTCTGCCCGCGATGGCCAGGCCCTCAAGCACCCTGTGCGGATCGCCCTCCATGACAGCCCTGTCCATAAACGCGCCGGGGTCACCCTCGTCGCCATTGCAGACCACGTATTTCACATCGCCCGGCGCAGTGCGGGCGAACATCCACTTGCGTCCGGTAGGGAAACCGCCTCCGCCCCTGCCCCTCAGGCCGCTGTCGAGGATCTCCTCAACGACGTCATCTGGAGTAAGGTCGCATACGGCCCTGGCCAGTGCCTTGTATCCATCCCGCGCGATATACTGGTCAAGCTCATCGGGATCAATGATCCCGCAATTGCACAAAGTCACGCGAGTCTGACTGCTGTAGAACGGGATCTCAGCCTCGCCGTGATAAGCCTCATTCGTGACAGGATGATGATACAGCAGCTCCTCGATGGCCTCGCCCTGCTTCAGCGTGCGCTCTACAATCGCCGGCACGTCGGAGGCCTTGACCTTCACGTACAAGACGTTGTCAGGCACGATCCTCACCAGCGGGCCGGCCTCGCAGAACCCGTCACAACCACCCTTGGTGATCGCTGCGACATCGGCGCCTAGCCGCTCGAACTCACGCAGCACTTCATCTGCACCGTTAGCAAGGCAGCCGGTGCCCACGCAGATCAGCACGCGGCGACCCACAGCCTTCATGCGGGCCTCACACTGCCTCGCGTAATCAAGCAGCTCTTCTCGGCTGCTAATGCGTTTCAACGGGGTTCACCTCTCTGTTCATGAGCGCGTCGATGATCATCTCCGCGGCCTCCGGCGTCATCTGCGCATACACTTCATCATTGATTGTGATAACCGGCGCAAGCCCGCACGCGCCGACACACGCCACAGTCTCGACAGTGAACAACCCGTCGGCAGAGGTGATTCTCTTGCCCCTAAGGCCGGTCTTCTTGCGAATAGCCTCGTAGATCGGCATTGAGTGACGCACATGACACGCCGTGCCGTCGCACACGCGAATCACGTACTTGCCCTTAGGCTCCAGTGAGAACTGGGCGTAGAAAGTCGCCACGCCGTACACCGTTGCCGGCGGAATGCCCATCGCCGTCGAGATGTGCGACAAGATCTCCTCAGGCAAGTATCTATACTCAGCCTGCACCTCCTGGAGGATGGGCACCAGCTCTTGCTGGCCCTTGCCGTGCCTGCCGATGATCTTACTGACGTTTGCGAAATCTCTGTGAGTCGTTTCCAAGAGCGCCATGGTGGTACCTCCGATGCTAGCTGCTGTTGAGCGTCTGTGANNCCAGCTAAATGCTTTTTCGCCTATTTTTCGCTCAGAATGCCAGGGCTCGACGAGAATTGCGGTCTCGGCTGCTGCTCTTCCACTGAAGACTTGGAGACTGGCCGGCTCCCTGATCGTCGTTGATGTGGCTGTCACCGGCCTCAGCGAGACCGCCGGCCGCCCACACTGAAACAGGGGCCTCTGCCCGCGCCGCTCGCGCGGGTCAGAGACCCCTGCTCCGAAAGTGCGTATCTACATGCGTTCGAACTTGTCCACCGGCACGACGAACACTGTGGCGCCGCCTACTATCACCTCTATGGGCGGCACCGCAAGGCCTGAGGGGATCGGCATCGGCTGTGGAGTGATGAGTTCTTGCCGGGAGCGACAGGTGGAGCGGATGACCGACAGCACTGAGTCGACCTGGTCATCCTCGACACCCACCAACAGAGTAGTGTTCCCCTTCCTTAGGAACCCTCCCGTCGAGGCGAGCTTGGTATAGCGGTGCCCTGCATCGCCGAGCTCGTCTTGAAGCACCTCTGAGTAGTCGTCACGGATGATCGCAATAACGAGCTTCAAATCATGCCACCTCCCTGACTGAGTCGTTGCGCCCACGCCCGCGGCCTCGCATGCGGTTGCGCATGCGGCGCGCGCCGGCGCGAGTGCCGGCCATGAGCTGGCGGACGGTCTCGCCTGGCCCCACAGCCGCGATGTATACAATACATCCCGCCAGTCTTACAATTGTGGACGCGGTCAGCGCGTCCCTGACACCGAAACGCGAGATGATCTCGGCCGCGATGGGCGGGCCTATGATTCCCGTGGCGTTAATCAGCATGTTGAACACTGCAATCCCGTTCGCGCAGTCGGAGGGCCTGACCACCTGTAGCAGCAGGTTGAGTAACGAAAGGTTGAGCGCCGCGGTGAACACGCCGGAGACCAGCTGCACCGCTATCAGGAACGCCGGCGCACCGTTCATCCCGTACACCACGGGGAAGAACGCGAGCCCTAGTACGGATGCCAGGTAGACTGCCCCATCCCCGCTCCGCCTGCCTACCTTGCCCCACAGCGGATACGCCAGCATCGTAGTCAACCCTGCTGCCAGAGTGAGACTGCCGATCACGCTGTTCGACAGGCCCAGAGTGCGCACGTAGTATATGGGTATGGTCGGCGTCGAGATGTTGATCCCCAGGTGCAGCAGGGCCGCACTGACAGCAAACGCCGTGAACTGCTTGCCATAGTGTTGGTCTTTGAAGGGCGTGCCGACTCGCTGCCACAGCGATGCCCGCCTGCACGCCGACTGCTCCACGGGCGCTTCCACGATACGCCTGCACACCCTGAGCGCCCACATTCCGGCTACGAACGTGATCACAAACAAGGCAGCATAGTTAGTAGGGTACTTCATCTCATCGAGCAGAATCCCTGCCGCCAGAGATGACAAGAGAGTGACGACAGCACCGTACATGCTCCTAAGCGAGAAGAGCTGGGCCCTGTCGCCTGCCGGGAACAGATCGCCCAGCATGGAGGTGAACGCTACGTTGCTGATGACAGTGGGGATGGCCTGCAGTCCGATGATGGCAAGAAGGATCGGGGTGCGCAGCTCAGCCGCGGGCAGAAACGCAACGCCGGCCATGGCCAGGTAGAGCAGTCTTGCCTGAATCCACCATTTGATCGAAGTATTCAGACGGCTCCGCTGGCGCTCCACGTAGGATGCGGCCGGCAGATACATTATCGTATTGATCAGCGCCGGAATGGCAGTGACCATGCCCACGGCTGAGTTCGAGCCGCCCAGTGCCATGGCGTACACCGCCAGGAAGGGCGTGACCATGCCCAGGGCTACGTTAGAGAGCATGAGATCGTACACAGTGTGCCGGAAGTTCCAGCGCTTGCCGTGGCTGGACCACACCTTATCGGGGGTGGGCTTCACCAACTCGCGTCGTCTCAGGCTCAGTTTCAGTGCCAACTGGGACGCTCCCTTCACTCTCTCTCGTAAGGCACACCTAGCGCCTCCGGCGCCCTAGAACTCTGCTTCGACGATGATGCGGTTATGAGTATCAGCACCACTATGGTGAATACGTAAGGCATCATCTTGAGGAAGAAGGACGGAACCCTGACTCCGAGCGCCTGGATTCTGAAGCCCATGGCGTCGACTCCGCCGAAGAGATACGATCCGGCCAGGGCCCTCACGGGATTCCAGACGGCGAATATCACGAGCGCCACGGCGATCCATCCCCTGCCCGCCGTCATGTTCTCGATCCAGCTCGGGGCGTACGCCAGAGAAAGATATGCGCCTCCGAGCCCGGCAAGCATGCCCCCCACCACTACGCTAACGTATCTGATGCGGAAAACGTTAACGCCAAGTGCGTCGGCAGTTTGTGGGCTCTCTCCCACCGCCCGGAGGTGCAGCCCCGGCCTGGTTCTGTAGAACAGATACCACAATGCCGGCACGATCAGGAACGACAAGTAGACCAGCCAGTCGTGGTTGAACAGCACCTGCCCCACCAAAGGTATCTTCGAGAGCAACGGAAGCGGCACACTGGTGAAGTGGTTCGGCAGAGGCACGCCTATCACCGATTTGCCCAGGTATCCGCTGACGCCCGTGCCGAACAATGTAAGCGCAAGCCCACTCACGACCTGGTTGACCTTGAGGGTGATGCACATGAAGGCATGTAGCAGCGCGAGCAGACCCCCTGCCAGAAGTGCCGCCACGACGCCGAGGAGCAAGTTGCCCGTCCGCACACTCGCTAGAAACCCTGTGACTGCGCCTGCAAGCATCATCCCTTCAACCCCGAGGTTCATGACGCCGGCGCTCTCGGCGATGAGCTCGCCTAAGGCCGCGAAGAGAATCGGCGTGCCTGAACTCACGGCAGCCGCCAGAATCGACACCAGCATCGAGCTGTTACCCATCTGCTCTGGCCCCCTGTCGATCAGCATCGGAATCCCCATCAGAACCGGCGGCGGGCACGATCCTCAGTCGGTATCGGCCCAGCGCCTCAGTGGCCAGCACACAAAAGAGCATCAGCCCCTGCAGCATGTTCACCGACGCGGCTGATACCCCCAGGAACTGCGCCGAGTAGCCTCCCACCAGCAGACCACCGAAAAGCGCCGACACCAGCAGCACGCCGTATGGATTGAGCTTCGCCAGCCAGGCCACGATGATAGCGGAGTAACCATAGCCAGGCGACAGCTGGCGCGTCATACGCCCCGCTATGGCCGACACCTCGGCCATGCCCGCCAGCCCCGCCAGAGCCCCAGTAACGGCCATTGTGATGATAATGTTCCGCTCTATGCTCATCCCGGCGTAGCGCGCGGCGCGCGGGCTCTCGCCGATGATCTTCACTTCATAGCCCCACTTGGTTCTGCCGAGGGTGAGGTCAATGACAATGGCGGCGATGATGGCGAACACCAGTCCCCAGTGAATGCGCGTGTAGCCGAACATCGGCAACCTCGCCGCATCCGAGAAGGGCGCCGACAGTGGGAAGTTGAGGCTTGCCGGATCACGCCACGGACCGTGCACAAGGTATTCAATCCAGTTGATGGCCACGTAGTTCAGCATGAGCGTGGTGATAATCTCACTCACACCCACATACGCCCTGGGCACGGCGGCAAGCAGCGCCCAGGCTGCGCCCGCTGCCACGCCCGCCAGAACCATCAGCGGCAGCACCTTCCAGGCCGGCGCATCAGGCATGCTCAGGGCCACCCACGCCGCAGCCCATGCTCCCATGTGGAACTGCCCTTCGGCACCGACGTTCCACAGCAGCATGCGCCCCGCTAGCGCGATACCCATTCCGCACAAGGCCAGCGGTATCGCCGTGACCAACGTCTCCGACACGCCATACCAGTCTCCGAAGGCACCGCGGTACATCTCTAGGTACACCCCGAGCGGACTGAAGCCCGACGCCGCCAGGAAGATCGCACCCAGCACGAGGGCGAGCAGCACCGCCAGCACCGGCGAGGCGACGCGGTACGACACAGGCACGGGGTCGCGCTTCTCAAACACCAGCTTCAACCTGATCAGCCCCTTTCCCATGTGCCGCCCCCTGAGGGTCTATTCCTGCCATCATCAGGCCTATCCGGTCGATGTCGACATCCTCGCGCTCGAGCGAGCCGATGATCTTGCCCTCGAACATCACACTGATGCGATCACACAACACGATCAGTTCTTCCAGATCCTCCGAGATAAGAAGAATACCCACGCCAGACGAGCGCTGCGCCAGCAGCACGTCGTGCACGGCCTCGGTGGCGCCCACATCGAGACCGCGGGTCGGGTGCACCGCCACCACCACGTTGTGGTCGTGAGTGGCTTCCCGCGCGAGCAGCAGCTTCTGAGAGTTGCCGCCTGAAAGGAGCCTCACAGGCGTGCGCAGCGTCGGCGCCTTCACCTGGAACCGCGACACCAGGTCTCGAGTCCAGGCCGTCGCCCGGCCGCTGTCGATGACCATACCGGGGCCGATCTCGTCTTCACGATAATCCTTCATGATGGCATTGTCGGTGAGGGGCAGATTGCCGGCAAGGCCCATGCCAAGGCGATCCTCCGGGATGTGGCTGACACCTGCCTCGATGATGGCACGCGGGCGACGGTTGGTGTAGTCCTTGCCATTGATGACGACCTTGCCCTCGAGAGCACGGCGAAGCCCAGTGATGGTCTCGGCCAACTCGCGCTGGCCGTTACCGGCCACGCCTGCGATGCCATGGATCTCGCCTTCCCTCACCGTCAGGCTCAGTCCTTTGAGCGCCATCTCTCCCCTGTCGCCCAGGGCCTTCAGGCCATCGACCTCCAGCACAGGGCGGCCGAACACACCGCGCGGCCGCTCAGGCGGAGGCGCCAGCTCGCGGCCGACCATCTTCGACGCCAGCTCCCGCACGTTGGTGGACGCCGTATCGGCCGTGAATACGTCTTTGCCGGCCCTCAGCACCGTGACCCTGTCAGATATGCTCATAACCTCATCAAGCTTGTGTGAGATGAAGATCAGCGTCTCACCTGCCGCCGCCATGCGGCGCATCGTGTCGAACAGCTCCTTCACCTCGTTTGGAGTGAGCACCGCCGTAGGTTCATCGAGGATCAGCACCCTCACACCACGGTAGAGCATCTTGATGATCTCCACCCGCTGCTGTTCACCTACGGAGAGCTGCCACACCTTTGCCCTGGGGTTGACCTCAAGGCCGTACCTGGCCGAGAACTCGCTAACCTCTCGCTCTATGGGAGCCATGTCGAGCCTGAACCTCGGCGTGGGCATCCCGAGGGTAATGTTCTCCGCCACCGTAAAGGTCTGCACCAGCCTGAAATGCTGGTGCACCATGCCTATCCCCAGCGCGATCGCGTCGGCCGGCGAGCGCATCGATACCCGCTCGCCGTTGATAAGTATCTCGCCCGAATCAGGCCGGATCAGACCGGTCAACATGTTCATAAGTGTGCTCTTGCCCGCCCCGTTCTCACCGAGGAGGGCGTGGATCTCGCCCCGGCGCACGCACAGGTTCGCACCGTTGCTCGCGACGACGCCAGGAAACCGCTTCGTCACGTTGCGGATCTCTACGGCGTTCTCAGCAGTACCCACTTCACGGCCTCCAAAACGTACGGGGGCGGCTGGTCGAGTTCGCGTGACACGGCCAGCCGACCCCATACTTTTCAGTCTATGCTAGTTCGAGACCAGACAGCGCTCTCGCTCCGGCTGGGACTAATTCGGCAGCGTGCCCTCGACGTTCTCCACGAACCAGTCGAAACTGAGCAGCTGGGCATCGGTCATGGTCGTGCCGGCCGGCACGCGCACAACGCCCTTGTTGTCCTTGATCGGTCCGGCAAACGGATGGAACTTGCCGGCCAGGATCTCGGTCTTCTTGGTCTCTACAAGCTTCTTCACGTTCTCAGGCACCATCGGGCCGTAGGGGGCCAGATCAACGATGCCATCCTTGAGGCCGCCCCAGTAGTCGCCTGACGTCCAGGTGCCATCCTTGGCAGCCTGCACGCGGCTGACGTAGTAGGGACCCCAGTTCCACACGGGACCAGTCAACACGGCGTTAGGGGCGAACTTGCTCATGGGCGAGTTGTAGCTCACGCCGTACTTGCCCCTCTCGGCTGCCGCCTGCATAGGAGCGGGGGTGTCCTGATGCTGCGCGATGACATCGGCGCCGGCGTCGAGAGCGGCCTTGGCGGCCTCCTTCTCAGTGGCCGGGTCATACCATGTGTTGGTCCAGACAACCTTCACCTTGGCATTGGGGTTAACCGACTTCACGCCCAGCGCAAACGCGTTGATACCCCTGACGACCTCGGGGATCGGGAACGCGCCGACATAGCCTATGATATTCGACTTAGTCATCGAGCCGGCCACGATACCCGAAAGGTACCTGGGCTCATAGATACGACCGAAATAGGTGGCCACGTTGTCGGCAGTCTTGAAGCCCGAGCAATGCTCGAAGTAGACATCGGGGAAGCGCTTGGCAACATTCTGGACGTAGTCCATGTAGCCGAAGCTGGTGGCGAAGATGATCTTGCAGCCCTTGCGTGCGAGCTCAGTCATCATGCGCTCGGCGTCCGAAGTCTCCGGCACCGCCTCCACGTAGATGCTCTCAACCCACGGCAGCTGCTTCTCCATGTACTTGCGGCCCTCATCATGCGCGAGAGTCCAGCCGGCATCGCCGGGATGCCCGATGTAGATCCAACCTACCTTGAACTTCTCCTCTGCTGCGTACGACTGACCATTCAGCCTGACCAGTCCAGCAAGGGCCACGAGAACCGTGATGAAAACCAGAAGCTTCTTCGAACTGCTCATACCCATCCCTCCGCGAATGATCTTCTTGAGTCGGTCAGCCCCGCAAGCAAAACCAGTAGCGTAAATTCTTACCACAACTCTCACCGTGACAATTGCTGCGAGTACTGCACGCATGAATTATAGCTTAAGTCAGACGGCATGTGGAGGGCTTGTACATAAAATGTCTGCCCTCTACTCGAGACCCGCGTCCCGCCGAAGCTGGGCTATGGTTGGCGCTCTTCCGCAGCTTGCGCTGCCTTCCGGGCAGTAGCCGAGATCATCACACGATGCGCCGGCCCTCCAGAAAATGTTCGGGGCGATACGTTTGTAATCCTCTAACAGAGCAGTGAAAAGATTCCTGATCTCCCATTGCGCGCGCGAACAGCATCTGAGGTTGAACATGTGCCTGAGCTGGCGCGCGTTCGTCGTAATCACGAACCGAGTCTCCGTCGCATTGGAAAGACCAAATCTCACATCCTCCGCAGGCAGGCCCGCCTCATTCAGCCCGAAAGCCTGCAGCTCTTGTATCTCCTGTTGAAGACTGCGGAATCTGGCCAGGAACTCCGGGCTAGACTCAAAGCTTGGCGGCGTCACGTAACGGAAGTTGCCTTCCTTCACATATCTCTGAGACTGCTGCAACTGCGACACATCAGCCGAGCCCTGCTCCGGATCGTTGATCCACCCACATGCCACGTCGTCGGGCAAATCGGGGCTCTTGAACATCTTCATGAGACGGTGGCGGTCATTCTGCTGGCTAGACACTCTCGAGTAGCCCTCCACGGCAAAGCTCGTGTACCAGTGCTCCAAAGCGCCCATGTGTCCTGAGCTGATGAGACCGCGCACGAACTTACCCACTGCCTCATCATCAATGCGCGACTCAGCAGGGCCCTCGGCATCACCCCAGACCATCTGCTTCATCCTGGCCGCGCCGATGGGCCTGTAACACAACCTAGCCATGAGCAACAGCCGCTCAGTGTTGACCTGAGTGCCCATGAAGGGATAGTAGACTATCTCGTACTTGAGCCCCACTTCTTCAGGCATGCGCGTGAACCTCCCAGTGCCGTATCTTCACGAACATCATAGCATAGCGAGCTCATGCCTACACCTTAGCCCCGACCCCGCGGGCGCCCACCCCTCCCACACAGCCATATCAGCT
>DBQN01000026.1:0-406 GCA_002305255.1 Firmicutes bacterium UBA1393
GTTGAAATCGCCTCCGCCTGGAGGTTGAGGCCGCAGCCCGCGCCCTCCCGCCTGCGAGGCGGCAGCAGCCCGCGCCCCCCGCCGACGCCCCGAACAAGGTGCAGCCCGCGGGTGCAGCCGCCAACAATGCGCTTGACAGCCACTCCGCCGCCGCAGTAAAATCGCCTCCATAGAGCGGCAAGGGCGTCGCGGATCGGATCCGTGGCGCCCTCGCCGTTTTTGTTTTGAAGGAGCAGGAGTGATCGTTGTGATGAAGGATGCCGCCGAAGCCTTCGTAGCCTTTGGTTCCATGGTGTTTTCCGATGCTGTGATGATGCAGCGCCTCCCTACCGACGCCTACACAGCACTTCGGGCCTGCGCCACGCAGGGCACTCCCCTACCGCCCAACGCCGCCGACGCCATCGCC
>DBQN01000026.1:421-8525 GCA_002305255.1 Firmicutes bacterium UBA1393
TTCCTCAGCCGCACCGCAAACACCGCCCACGGCCAGGTCATCATGGAGCTAACCGGCGCATCCCTGATCCAGGGCGAGCCCGATGCATCGAGCTTCCCGTCCGGCGGTCTCAGAGCGACCTCGCGCGCCCGCGGCTATACCGTCTGGGACCCCACGTCTCACGCCTTCATCAAAGACGGCGTGCTCTGCATCCCGGCGGCTCTCTTCTCCCACACCGGAGAGGCCCTCGACAAGAAGACCCCTCTGCTCCGGTCCATGGATGCCCTGAACAGGCAGGCCCTCCGCATCCTCCGCCTGTTCGGCAACGCCGACGCCACCGCCGTCCGCGCCACCGTCGGCCCTGAGCAGGAGTATTTCCTGATCGACCGCGCCGTCTTCGAGCGACGCAAAGACCTGATCTACACCGGCCGCACACTGTTCGGCGCGCGCCCGCCGAAAACACAGGAGCTCGACGACCACTACCTCGGTGCCCTCAAGCCCAGAGTCGCGGCCTTCATGAAGGACCTCTCCGAAGAGCTGTGGAAGCTGGGCGTCCTCGCCAAGACCGCCCACAACGAGGTAGCCCCCGCCCAGCACGAGCTGGCGCCCGCCTTCACCATCGCCAACATCGCCGCCGACCACAACCAGCTCACCATGGAGATCATGCGCACCACAGCCGCCAAACATGGGATGGTCTGCCTGCTACACGAAAAGCCCTTTGCCTGCGTGAACGGCAGCGGCAAACACAACAACTGGTCCCTCGCCACCGAAACCGGCGAGAACCTGCTGGAACCCGGCTATACCCCCGCCGCCAACGCCCAGTTCCTGACCTTCCTCTGCGCGGTCATCAAAGCCGTCAACGAATATCAGGACCTGCTCCGTGTGTCAGTGGCCAGCGCCGGCAACGACCACAGGCTCGGCGCCAACGAAGCGCCGCCGGCCATCCTCTCTGTCTACCTGGGAGACGAACTCACCGCCGTGCTCGACGCCATCGACCGCAACACCGCGCCCGCCGCGGCCGCGCGCGAACCCTTCAACACCGGCGTCCCCGCACTCCCCCGCTTCCTCAAGTTCCCGACCGACCGCAACCGCACATCCCCGTTCGCCTTCACCGGCAACAAGTTCGAGTTCCGCATGCCCGGCTCAGCCGCCTCCATCTCCGAAGCAAACACAGTGCTCAACACCATCGTCGCCGAGGAACTGCGCCAGTTCGCAGATCGCCTGGAATGCGCCGCCGACTTCGAGTCAGAGCTCCGCGCCCTGCTCCGCGACGTGATCCGATCCAACAAGCGGATCCTGTTCAACGGCGACGGCTACAGCCCATCATGGGCCCGCGAGGCCGCCACCCGCGGCCTGCTCAACCTGCGCACCACGCCCGATGCCGCCCCGCACCTCCTCGCCGACAAGAACATTCGGCTCTTTGCGGCCCACAACGTGCTGAGCGAAACCGAACTCCGGGCTCGCCACGAGATCATGCTCGAAACCTACTGCCGAACCGTCAGGATAGAAGCACTGACAATGCTAGACATGATCATGAAAGACATACTCCCCGCAGTCAGCTCTTTCTCGGCCCGCCTCTCGCAGAACGCCGCCGCGAAAGCCGCCGTCTGCAGCGATTCCGATTGCTCCTATGAGACCGCGGTCCTCACCCAGCTCTCACGCCTCACCGGCGAGGTGTTCCGGAACGCAGCGGCCCTCAACCGCGCGGTCACCCATTCAGGCGAGCTCTCCTCCACCGAAGATGCCGCCGCCCACGCGCGTGACACAATCCTGCCCCTGATGACCGCGCTCCGCACCTCGGTGGACGAGATGGAGACCATGACCCCTTCCGACTGCTGGCCTTACCCGAGCTGCGGCCAGCTGCTCTTCAGCGTGAGGTAGTCAGCGCGGGGCAGTCGGCGCTAGGCAGCCCAGGCGGTGCTGAGAAGGCGCACGGCATCGTAGATCTCGTCGATCCGGAGCGTGGCAAACCCGAGGATCAGCGTGCCCTCGGCCTCATCTGCCACCGGCCCCGAGCGGTAGCGAGACATGCCGTACACCTTCGCACCGCGCGCCGCCGCCCTCTCGACCAGCTCAGTCTCGCTCATGCCGTTGCCCACCCGCAACACCAGATGCAGCCCGGCGGTGGTACCGTCTATCATCGCGCCCGGCAGCAGTTCGCGAATGGCCGACACGATGGTCTCTCTCTTCTGCCTGTAGAGGTTTCGCATGCGGTTGAGGTGGCGCTCAAAATGGCCCTCGTCCATGAAACGCTGCAGCGTCTTCTGTTCGATGGTGGGCACGGGGCAGATGCAGAAGCTCAGCCTCTCCCTGTAGCCTTCAAGCAGCTCCATGGGTAGCACCATGTAGCTGATGCGCAGGGCGGGCGACAGCGACTTGGAGAAGGCCCCCATGTAGATCACCCTGCCATGCTGGTCTAGCCCTTGAAGTGACGGGATCGGCTTGCCCGAATACCGGAACTCACTGTCGTAGTCGTCTTCGATGATATACCGCCCCGGCCGGTCATTGGCCCAGTTCAACAGCTGGAGCCGCCTGCTCACAGGCATGATGAGCCCCGTCGGGAACTGGTGCGACGGCGTGACACACAGCACATTGGCGCCGCTCCGCTCCACCTCATCGACACGCACCCCGTCCTCATCCAGCGACACGGCGCGGTATTCCACGCGGTTGCTCCGGAAGATCATCGGCAGTCTTTCATAGCCCGGATTCTCAATCGCGTACACAGAATGCCTATCAAGCAACTGGATAAGCAGCTGCAGCAGGAGCTCCGTGCCCGAGCTGATCACGATCTGCTCAGGCAGGCAGTTCACGCCCCTGGAGTGATGCAGGTAGCGCGCGATGCTGGCCCGCAGCTTCGGATAGCCCTGGGGATCGCCCGTTCGCAGCAGATCCCTGTCGTACTCGTCGATGACGTCCTTCGTCAGCTTGCGCCATGTGGAGAACGGGAAGTGGTCGAAATCCACCCCCTGATACGAAAAGTCAACCGCGTGCGCCGGCGCCCGTCCCTTCTCCCCCGGTTCCGCCTGGCGCGCGCGGTCGATGCTCAACACGCCATCCAGCTCAGCCACGTAATAGCCGCTCTTCGCCCTGGAGATCAGGTAGCCCTCGTCGACAAGCTGATTGTATGCCGCCTCCACCGTATTCCGGCTGCACTGCAAATCCGCCGCGAGCTTGCGTTTAGACGGCAGTCTCTCATTGCTCGAAAAGTGCCCGCTGATGATCTCCGCCTTTATGAACTCATACAGCTGCTCAAACAGGGGAACGCCAGTCTCCCTACTCAGCCTCAACGTAATCTCACTCATGCCGCACGCCCCAATCTGGCCCCATCATATGATACAAGACTGACACTGTAGATGTGGTCAGTTCGGGTCTATGATATATGAGACAGAGAGCAGTCTCAAGCTACAAAGGAGACAACGACATGAACAGCAGATATGAATTGAACAAGAACCTGGCGCAGATGTTGAAGGGCGGCGTCATCATGGACGTCACCTCGCCTGAGCAGGCAAAGATCGCCGAGCAGGCCGGCGCCTGCGCGGTCATGGCGCTTGAGCGCATCCCCGCCGACATCAGAGCCGCCGGCGGCGTGTCGCGCATGAGCGACCCAAAGATGATACGCGGAATCCAGGCCGCCGTGAGCATTCCGGTGATGGCGAAAGTGCGAATCGGCCATTTCGTCGAGGCCCAGATACTGCAGGCCATTGAGATAGACTACATCGACGAGAGCGAAGTGCTCACGCCTGCCGATGACGTTTACCACATCGACAAGACCAAGTTTGACGTGCCCTTCGTGTGCGGCGCGCGCGACCTGGGCGAGGCTCTGCGCCGGATCGCCGAGGGCGCATCGATGATCCGCACAAAGGGCGAGCCCGGCACCGGCGACATCGTGCAGGCAGTCCGACACATGCGCCTGATCAACCAGCAGATCCGCCAGATCCAGAACATGAAGGATGACGAACTGTTCCACGCCGCAAAGGAGCTGCAGGTGCCGTACGACCTGGTGCGCAGCGTGCACGAGAACGGTCGTCTGCCAGTGGTCAACTTCGCCGCGGGCGGCGTCGCCACCCCGGCCGACGCAGCACTCATGATGCAGCTCGGCGCAGAGGGCGTGTTCGTCGGATCCGGCATCTTCAAGTCAGGCAACCCCGAGAGGCGCGCGCAGGCCATCGTCAAGGCCGTCACGAACTACAACGACCCCGCCATCCTGGCCGAGGTGTCGGAAGACCTGGGCGATGCCATGGTCGGAACGAATGAGCAGGAGATCAAGCTGCTGATGGCGGAGCGAGGAATATGAGACTGGGGGTACTAGCGCTCCAAGGCGCATTCGCCGAGCACCTGGCCGTGCTCGCGAGACTGGGTGTTGATGGCTTCGAGATCCGAAAGCTGGCCGACCTGGACGGCGGCATCGACGGGCTGATTCTGCCGGGTGGAGAGAGCACGGTGATGGGGCGTCTCCTCAAAGACACGGGGCTCTTCGAACCCCTCAAGGCGCTGATCGACGGCGATCTGCCCGTGTTCGGAACATGCGCCGGCATGATACTGCTGGCGAAGAAGATCGAGAACGACCCCACCGTCCATTTCGGCGCGATAGGTGTTACCGTGAGGCGGAACGCCTATGGTCGGCAGCTGGGCAGCTTCCAGACAGTTGAGGATTTCGACGGCATCGGCAAGGTGCCGATGACCTTCATCCGCGCGCCCTACATCACCGAGGTCGAAGACGGCGTGCGCGTGCTTGCCACGGTCAATGGGGCCAAAGTCGCGGCCGAATGCGGCAACATCCTGGTGACATCGTTCCATCCCGAGCTCACGGATGATCTGCGAGTGCACCAGTACTTCCTGGGCAAGGTCGCTGGTCGATAGCTGGAGCTAGATCAAGCCCGCAGGCGGGCGGGGCCATGAGGAACACCCTATGGCCTCGCCGCTGCGGGCAAATTCTGTTGAGGATACGTCCCGGCGGCTGTCATATCAGCCCACCACCACCAGCGTTCAATGGGTATCCTGTGGAACTCTCGATCACACCACAACCCATCATGCTCGCACCATTCGGCTATGCGTGCCGCGTGCCGGATGAAGTTAGCGTCCGCCCGCTCAACGCTGCGCCTTTGAGACGGTGTTAGCTCGTCCCATCTGTCGGCGATCGCGTCACGATGGTACACAGACGTGCTGATCAGAAACTCCTCAAAGATCTCCGGCCTGACGGGATCCAGGCCCGCCGTGTACCCCTTCACCCGCGCCTCCAATGATATCTCCGCCATCCTTTGATCTGCTCTCCCGACAGGGCGCCGGGCACTTCTCACAGCGCTCCCGGCATCCGCTTTTCCCTCTTAACTTGTTCGGCCTTGCCGGGTGCGCTACTGCAGCCTGCCCACTACCTTGTAGCTGCCACCATACTCCCAATACGACGCGCTGCTCACCCCGTTCTGAGTGCTGCCTGGGTACGACTTCTGCCCCGGCATGATCATGACCGAGATGATCCCCTCTTCACCCGGCTTGAGGAACCCCGCATGCACCGCAGCCTTGGACGGAGCGGAGTCGTCGGTATAGACTTGAGTCCCCCACAGGCTGCCCGTTGTAGAACCAGTGACCTTGAAGTAAAACGTCTGGCCTACTGCGGTTCTGAGATGTGTCAGGCTGCCTGGATCCGGTAGCACGTAGACTGCCTGCGCCGAAGCCCTTGACACCTGGTAGCTTCCGTCATAGGCACCATACGAACCGCTCGTCACCGAGTTCGCCATACTGCCCAGATAACGGCTCTGACCCGGAAGCATCGTTACAGCTACCACGCCCCACTCCCCCGCTCTCAAGGCGCCAGCATGCACGGCAGCCGCGGCCAGGTAAGAGTCATCAGTGTAGGTGCCTGTTCCCCACACCTGGTTAGTAGCCGAGCCCCGCACCATGAAGTAGAGCGTCTCTCCGGTTCTTGCCCGATAGGTGCGCAGGTTGCCGGGATCAGGCATCGCCGCGATGATCGCCGGCACCACCTCAAGCTCACTCGCTACGAGTGCCCTGTGCGCTCTGAGCTTGCCGATTGACGCCTCAAGACCATCAATGATATCAGCGTGGGCCGTGCCCTGTTTCCACGCCGTGGCCAGCAGGCGCTCCAGGTCCCCGATTATCTCGTCAAGCTCCGCGATTCTCTCGGGCGCGGCCGCCGGGGCAGCGCCCTGGGCGATCCCACCCAATACTAGAACTAGTGTCAGGATAAGTGCGACAAATGCTGCTACGCGAACACGCATATCGAGCCCTCCTTCATTGCCTACATCGTGCCGTTAGCACTACTTACTTGGGCATTCGACTTGTTTCGGGGAAGTCCTTTCCGGTGTCGGGGGCCCGTACGCTGCGTTGGTCGTGTTCTCCGTGGCGGGCGAATGGATGTGCTGCGCCGGCGACCAGGTGGTCGGGGTTGGGGGCAAGTGGCGGATTGCCGGCTTTCCTGCAGTCCACGGGCCGATGCGGTGAAAAGTGGTCAGGTCGCAGAGCGAGCGCCCGGATTTCTGTCATGTCGGGCCTCGCGGTCAGGGATCAAGCAACGATGACCTAGTGGTCCTCACGCGTGGGGGTGAGAATGGTAGATATGCCCCGCGGGGCATATCTACCATCTATACCTCTAGCTGTGACAACCGTGATCGTTGCGGAGGGTGATGAGATCGGCCTCGGCGTCGACCCTCTGGTCGGGAGTGGGGCGGGTGGCAGGTTCCCGGTTTCTTTGCACTCCACGGGCCGATGCGGTGAAAAGTGGTCAGGTCGCTGAGCGAGCGCCCGAAATCCTGCCATCCCAAGTCGCTCGGTCAGGGATCAAGCGGCGACGACCCAGTGATCCGCACGGGTGGGGGTGAGAATGGTAGATATGCCCCGCGGGGCATATCCACCATCTATACCTCTAGCTGCGACAACCGTGATCGTTGCGGAGGGTGATGAAATCGACCTCGGCGGCGACCCTCTGGTCGGGAGTGGGGCGGGTGGCAGGTTCCCGGTTTCTTTGCACTCCACGGGCCGATACGGTGAAAAGTAGTCAGGTCGCTGAGCGAGTGCCCGAGATCTTGCCATCCCAGGTCGCGCGGTAAGGGATCGAGCGGTGATTACCTAGTGATCCGTTCAGGTCGGGGTGAGAACGAAGGATATGCCCCGCGGGGCACGTCTACCCTCTATGCCTCTAGCTGCGGTGACCGTGATCGGTGCGGAGGGTGATGAGATGAGCCTCGGAGGCGACCCTCTGGTCGGGGTTGAGGGCAGGTGGCGGATCGCCGGATTCTTTGCAGTCCACAGGTCGATACGGTGAAAAGTGGTCAGGCCGCAGAGTGAATGCCCGGAATCCTGCCATCTCAAGTCGCGCAGTCGGGCGGCAAGAGGGCTGGGTTCCATTGTTGGGGACCGCGGATTCGCGCAGGTGACTTGCGCCACCTGGCCTGCCGCAACGATCGGAGACCAAACGTTAGTGTAGACGCGATGATGGTCGAACCACCATCGGCTTGCTGGTAGTGTTATGTCAGGTCGTGAACATCTGCCCGACAATCGCAGGATAGTTGCTGTTCATCCCCCTACCGGCAGGTAGCGCTCGAAGAACCCCAGGCACTCCCGGTTAATCAGGTCCAGGCACTCCCTCGCGCTGATGGACGTTGCATGGCCGTTGAGGATGCGCGTGAGTATGGGGCTTGAAAGCGACAGATCAGTGAAGGTCAGGTGACCGGCGCCAGCGATGTGGAGGTTGTACACGCTGGTGTCGGCACCGTCGGCAGCGGCGAGCAGCCGCGCGTTCTCCTCATACTGAGGCCACTCGTCGAGGTGATCCCATGAACTGTNNGGAGTAGATGTTCAATACGGGCACAGGATAATCCGAGCTCAAGAACTCGAACGCTCCGTCCCTCACCGCAACGATGTCACATAGGAACGGCGCCTCCAGCGCCACCACAGCGTCTACGTCATCACGTAGCCTTCCGATGCCCAGGGCCGCGGAACCGCCCAGCGAATGCCCCATCACTCCTATATGCGAGGGATCTACCATACCGAAAGGCTGATCGCCCGCCTCGGCACCCGCCCCAGCCCGCGCCGCGACCTCGTCGATCACAAAGTCGATGTCGGCAACGCGGATACCCATCCACTTCCGGTATAGCTCGAGGCTGGCGAG
>DBQN01000069.1:0-2193 GCA_002305255.1 Firmicutes bacterium UBA1393
CCGGCGCCCGGGATGATTCCCACAACGGTACCGATGACACTCGACCTCAGCAGATTCTGCGGTTGCCGCAGCACAGCCAAGGTCGTGTTCCATATGAGGCCCTTGGACCTACCCACTTCCACTCTGTCATAGCGCCTCTCCGATCCCTCGAGGATCATTGCAAGCACTTCAGGCAGACAGAACAGACCGATCATTGTGCCGATGAGCTCCACGCCGCCCTGCATTGACGGCGAGCCGAAGGTGAACCTCACATCGCCGCCGATGGGCGAGATCCCCACGGTGCTGATGAGAAGGCCCAAGAGCCCTCCGAGCAGGCCCTTGATCAGCGACTTTGAGCACAATGTCGCGATGATCGTCAGGCCGAATATGGCCACCCAGAAGTACTCCGGCGGACCGAACTTCANNCCGCCGATGACAGATGCCACGGTGGCAATGATGATCGCCTCCCAGCCTCTGCCCTGTTTGGCCATGGGATAGCCGTCGAGCGTCGTTCCGATAGACGAAGGGGTTCCCGGCGTGTTGATCAGGATCGCCGAGAAGGAGCCACCGTATATCGCCGACATGTATATAGCGCCAAGAAGGGCCAGACCCTGAATGGGAGGCATGGAGAACGTGAAGGGTACCAACAGCGCCACAGCCATGGTGGCAGAGATTCCAGGCAGAGCACCGGCAACGAGCCCGAGTATCGTCCCGCCGATCATCAGCAGAAGGGTCGCCGGCGAGAGTATGCCGAGTATACCTTTCAAGGCAAGATTCATGCGCCAACCTCCAGTCCCCAACGTGCTGCTCTACGAGCCGGGGCCCCTTTGTGCCCAAGAAGCCCTGGGACCCCGGCCAAGCTAGACAAGTGAGTACGGCGAATCTACTGCGTGATGTCCATGTCCTTCAACAGTTCCTTGTAGTACACGGTCCTGTCCTTCACAAACGCCTCGTACTCAGCCGGACCCATATACTCGAGGTCGAACGCGAGGTCCGTCATCTTCTTCTGGAACTCAGGGTTCCGGTTCACTTTGTCGAACGCATCAGCGAGAGTGTTTACTATGGAGTCAGGAGTGCCCGGAGGCACTGACACGCCTCTGTATGCACCCTCGACGATGTCGTATCCGAGCTCTCTGAATGTAGGTACGTCGGGGAACGCCGCCGACCGCTTCTCTCCGGCTACTGCGAGGATACGGAACTTGTCGCGCTGCTGGGCAGCCATGGTAGTGTAGGTCATCAGGCCGGTTACATGTCCACCGAGGAGCGCAGGCGTCGCTGTGCCTGAGCCGGTAAACGGAATGTACGTCAGCTTGATCCCTGCCGCCTGCTCAAGCTCTATGACGCCCAGATGATTTGCGCTCCAGCTTCCACTGCCTCCGAGAGTCACCATGCCGGGATTCTTCTTAGCATATGCGATGAACTCATCAAGGGTCTTGATGGAGCTGGAGACGTTGACCACGAGCGCATTTGGTGTGCTCTCGAAGCAGTAGACCCTCTTCAGTTGGTCGGTGGTGTAGCCCGCATCCTTACGCTGCATCGGCTGCAGAATCACATGCGGCAGGTTGTCACCTGCGAATGTGTAACCGTCCGGTTTCGTCCTGGTCAGCTCAGACCATCCCAGTGCGCCGCCGCCTCCCACCTTGTAGGTGATGACGACTTTCTGGCCCAAAACCGCCTCCAGATAGGGCTGTTGCAGCCTGGCAGTGATGTCTGACTCTCCTCCGGGGTCAAAGCAGAGCATGTACGTGACTGACCTCTCCGGGTACGCCGCCGCTGCAACCTGACCGAACATCAGAGCAACAAGACCTAGGAGCATTGTGGATACGATGAGCTTGTTGAGTCTCATTTGATACGTATACCTCCTCCTCCGTTTTGGGTTGCTTCGATTGTCCACAACGTGTTGCTTACGCAAACGATATGCCAAGCACACTGCGGGCCACGGAAACGCGAATGACGCTGGACAAGCGGGGTTCTCGTCATATCGCGCGATAACCCTAACCCGTTGAACTTCGGGGATGTTTCAACAATGTAACGCGCTAGTGAACTGTGGGTGAAACATGCTCTTTGAGCTTGCGCCAAAGCGTGACCCTGCTAATCCCCAAGCGCTGTGCTGCGAGGCTCTTGCTTCCCCCACACTCCCTGAGAACGCTGAGGATGCTGTCGAGCTCGTGGTGTCGGGTGCTGGCCCTGAGTGTGCGCGTGGCACGGCGTGGA
>DBQN01000069.1:2228-2743 GCA_002305255.1 Firmicutes bacterium UBA1393
GGGTCGACCCGGCATCATCCGGATCATCCTCAATTCCGATGGCATGCTTGACTTCTGCAGGCGACACCAGGTCGCTGTCGCTGCACACCACAAGACGCTGGATCACGTTGCGCAGCTCGCGTACGTTGCCGGGCCAGTCGTAATCCATGAGCAGGTCTAGAGCGGCCCTGGTGAAGCCGCGCGGACTGCCTGGTGTCGAGCGACTAAACTCCGCAAGCATGTGCTGGGCAATGGCGGGGATGTCCTCCCTCCTGTCACGCAGGGATGGCAGGACCAGCTTTAGTACATCGAGACGATAGAATAGGTCGGGCAGAAACACTCCCGCGGCGACGAGTGAGCGTATATCGCGGTTGGTGGCAGCGATGACTCGAATGTCTAGAGGAATGACCTTGTCGTCTCCAACCGGCCGAACACTCCGATCCTCGAGCACCCTCAAGAACCTCTGCTGCACCGATACTGGCATGGCAGATACCTCATCGAGGAATATGGTTCCTCCCTGCGCCTGGACGAACAGA
>DBQN01000029.1:0-6801 GCA_002305255.1 Firmicutes bacterium UBA1393
CCTCAGAAATGACCCACGGCTGGGTCACCCCCCTCGCCGCCCCCGCCCCAAAGCCACGGGGGCCCCGCTGCCGCCGGAATCAGTCCTTCCGGTACCTGGCCACCCCGTCCTCATACAGGTCGGAGCCGTAGATGTCGTTGACGACGAAGAGCGGCAGACCGTCTACATGGAGCTTGCGGATGGCCTCGGGGCCGAGGTCTTCATATGCAACGAGTTCGGCCGATGTGACCTTCTTGGCAGCCAGGGCGCCCGCCCCGCCTATCGCCGCAAAGTACACGGCGCGGTGCTGGACCATACCGTCCCTTACCTGCTGTGAGCGTGCCCCCTTGCCTATCATGCCCTTGAGCCCGCGTTCCATCAGGGTCACGGCGTATGGATCCATGCGCATGCTCGTTGTGGGCCCGGCCGAGCCGATGGGGTCGCCGGGCTTTGCCGGCGTCGGGCCGATATACGCAATCACCTGTCCGTTCAGGTCGAAGGGAAGCTCCTTGCCTTCGCTGATGAGGGCCGCCAGTCTCTTGTGGGCGGCATCCCTCGCGGTGTACACGATGCCTGACAGCAGCACCTGGTCTCCAGCCTTCAGGCTTGCGATCGTCGCGTCATCGAGAGGCGTTGTGATCTGTCTTACCATGTGCGTCTACCTCCCCTGCCTACAGCGTGATGCTCTCATGGGCGGATATGTGGCAGTTCAGGTTGACGGCCACGGGCAGGCTGGCGATGTGGCACGGCGCGTGCTCGATGTGCACGGCCAACGCCGTTGTGGTGCCGCCGAGGCCCTGCGGCCCGAGGCCCAGCTTGTTGACGGCCTCGAGCAGTTCGGCCTCGAAGGCGGCATAGCGCGGATCAGGGTTCGGGCTGCCGATCTTGCGCAACAGCGCCTTCTTGGCCAAGAGGGGCGCAGTCTCGAAATCGCCGCCGATGCCGACGCCCACCACTAGCGGGGGGCACGCGTTCGGACCGGCCCGCCGCACCTGGTCTACCACGAATTTGCGCACACCCTCGACGCCGGCTGCGGGTATCATCATCGCCAGGGCGCTCATATTCTCTGCCCCGCCGCCCTTGGGCGCGAGGGTGATCTTCAGCCCGTCGCCCGGCACGATCGTCGTGTGGACTATGGCAGGGGTGTTGTCGCCGGTGTTCACGCGGTCGAAAAGCGGGTCCGCGACGACCGACTTTCGGAGCCAGCCGTCTCTGTAGCCTCGTCGAACGCCCTCGTTGATGGCGGTTGCGAGGTCGCCGCCGGCTATGTGCACGTCTTGCCCGAGTTCTATGAAGACCACTGCCAGCCCTGTGTCTTGGCATGCCGGCCGTTGCTCGCGCGCGGCGAGACGGTGATTCTCAAGTATCGTTGCCAGGACCTGCCGCCCGATGGGCGACTCCTCGGCGCTGGCGAGGGCCTCTATCCTCTCCAGGTTCTCCGCAGGCAGATTGCAGCAGGCGCTGATGCACAGCCGCGCCAGCGCATCGGCGATGTCACCGGCCTGAACAATCCGCGGCACTGACTGCTGCACTGAGCCACATCCCATCTGATCGCCTCCCCTGAGCTTAGCGGAGCTCATCTGTCAGCTACCGCATCCGGGCTACCCCAGCTCGTTTGACCATTGTACACATCAGGCACATCGGGTCGCAGCCGAAGCACGGTCCAGCCGATCCTGTCCACTCCGATCCCGCCGATAGATGACTCCACGGTGAAGAATACTTCATCAGGTGTCTGAGTCCTACTGCCCTCAAGTAGCTGCAACGGAATTCCCAGCTCCAGCCCTCGGCCCGTGCGGCGCAACTTCAGCGAGGCACCTGCCAGGCCGTGGTTGAAGCTGGTGCTCAGGGTATAGCCAGGGCCGATGTTGAACACAGCCATCGTGCGGTCGATGGTTCCACGGCGGTCACCGGCATCGCCGCCGGCGCTGAGACCGCCGTCGCCGGTGGGATCGTTGCCGTCGTCGGCGAAGGCGCACACGCGCACTGTATAGCGCACAGTCGCTGACACGGCGACCCTGGGTCTGATCATCAGGTACAGGGTATCGCCCCACAGCGCAGCCGACACCGAACTCAGATCGGCAGCGCCGCTCAGGCGCCGGCCAATAGTGTCGTCACGAGGATCATGCGTGACGGGCTCAGCCTGACTCCAGAACAAATCTCTGTCCGTCTCCGAGGGGCCCCCCTCGCCGAGCTGCTCACCGAGCTGCTCATCGAGCTGTCTGGCAAGGGTAGTGTGCAAGGCGGTGAAGAGCTCGTTTCGCCGGGCAAAACTCAACAGGTATGAGCGCATGATCGCCACCTGGCTGCGGTATTCCAGTATGGCGCGGCGCTTCTGCGCCACTATGTCGTCATCAAGGGGCTGGTAAATCCACTCAAAGGGCATGTGTCGCAGAGTGCTCGGAGGATCAAGCGTCCCACGCAGCATCGCGAACCTGGGAACGGGCCAGTCACCCCGATGAATGAGGTAGGCGAACACTCTCGTGTCAGGACTGAGCTTCCCCTGGCCTGAGAGCCTCTGCAGCGCGGTTGTTGTCAGTGCGTGCGTCGCCCAGTGATCCGGATGCGCGTCATTGGGATGGGGCACGAACAGGAGTGATGGGGCGAACTCGGATATGATCTCACACAAGTCGTCTACCACTGCGCGACCGCAGTACAGCGCGCCAGGCGTGAAGCTCGTTGGGTACGGGCTGCTTTCTACCCGAGTGTAGCGTGAGGTGAGAGGGTTCGTATACTCCCAGTTCTCGTTCCAGAGCTTCGCCAGACCACCATCTGGGTAGCCCAAGAACGTCACATCGTGCTCCTCTACCCCCAGAATGCGAAGGGCTGATAGGGTCTCGCGCTGCCTGGCGCTGCCAAGCTGCGTGTAGCGATCAGCGCGAGATGCGCGTCCCAGCCCCCCGAAGCCGGCCGCAGCGGGGAATCCGTCGCCATTGGTCATCACTACAACGCGCACCCTGCTCCCACAGGCCGCGGCGTACGAGAGCAGACCGCCGCAACCCAGCGTCTCATCATCGCAGTGGGGAGCGATCACCAGCACTGACTCCGCAGGTGTCATCGCTCCCCATGGCGGCGGTATCTGCTCCGGGTGAAATGGGCGTATGTCGGGGTAGCCCGTGAACCGATAGGAGAGTAGACACGCCATCAGGAGCAGCAACAGTGTCATGCCCACAAGACGTGCCCTGGCGATTGCTACGTTCCGTCGGTATGGCCTTCGAGACATGTGTCTGATGGTGGCCCCTCTCCAGTATCCTTATGTGATTATACGCGACTGCCGTCGCCATGTTCTGAGACGAACACCGCTTCGGCCACCAGTCACTTCCCTGCCTCTTTCAACACGTTGACCGCGATGTCAGTGAAGTCGGTGAACACACCATCGACACCGATGTCGAAGAAGAAATGGCGCAACATCTCTTCGAAGCTGGTGAAGACGGCGGGCATTGCGTCCTTCCGGAAGGTGTAGGGATGCACGACAAGCCCCCGCTCATGCGCAAGGCGGACCAACGAGTAATCGTTGATCGGCGCCCCGTTTGAGCTCTCGATCTGCGACGTCGAGGGCCCGATCCCGTCAGCATAGGTGGCGATGTAGTCGAGGCCTGCCGCCGTGAGCAGCGAGGCGGGAGTTGAGAGCTCGGTCGCCGGCGGCGTGAAGCCTGCCGTGGCCGGCAGTAGCTGCACCAGGCGCAGCTTGCAGCCGAGCTCGCGCAGGCGCACCAGGCAATCAGGCTCGAAGGACTGGACGAACACGTTGGAGTCTGGCGATGTGTAGCCGTAGCCTGCCAGCACATCCATGAGCATCTGCTCAACTTCGAAGCCTTCCCTGTGGTGGAACGCCGGGGCCTTGATCTCTGGGTAGATGCCGACGTTCCGACCGGTGCTCTTGTTGAGCCCCTGGATCAACTCGATCTCCTCGGCGAGCGTGGGCATCTCAAACCGCGAAGCCCCCAAGGGGAATCGACCGCTGAACGCCGGCGCCCCGGTGGCGACGTTCACGCGCTCCGTGACCCTGAGCGACTTGATCTCTTCGAGCGTGAAGTCGCACACATAGTAGCGTCCGTCTGCACGCGTCCGGTCGGGGAACACCTCGCTCACGTTGGTGGTTGCGTCGAGGTAGATGTCGTGGATGACCACGAACACCCCATCTTTGGTCAACGCCACGTCCTGCTCTATGTAGTCAGGCCCGAAAGCGTAGGCCATGGCCACAGCAGGCAGAGTGTGCTCAGGCAGGTAACCCGAAGCTGCCCTGTGCGAGATGACGATCTTCGTCGCGGCCGGCCCGGCCTGCCCCGCCGGCCTGGCCGCGGCCGTCAGCCCGAGAAGCATCACCGCCATACACAACATGGCAACAAACAACAGTACGCGCTTGTGCCTTCTCATTGTGTCGACCACCTTTCATCACATTGAGACAGCTCCCGTCTCGCCCCAGAAATTAGGCGCTGCCCAACGCATTCCTCTAGGTGATCGCACGAGACAACACGAGGCAAATCGAGCTCTACCTCTACATTGGCTGGACGGCCTCCAGCGCCGGCGAGACCAGGGACTTGCCACGCCAGGTGCCGCGGCGGTACCACAAGTAAGTCGCCACCCCACCAATTACCCAGCTGGTCAGGAGGGCAAGGAACACCACTTCAGGCGCTCCGGCGGGGTTCTCGGGGCTTGCGGTGAGCCTCGCCCACACATACGCGACGGGCACGCGCACAACCACCGTCAACATTGAGATCCACATCGAGGGCATGGTGTCGCCTGCCCCCCTCATGATCCCGCCGAACACCTGAGTCACCGCCACTGCAACGTAGCCCACAGCCAGTATGCGAATGGCCCTCACGCCCAGGTCGACTACCTCCGGCGTGCTCGTGAACATACCCATCAAGTACTTGCTCAGCAGCAACAGCATCGCCACAAGCCCCAGCGCTGTGCATATTGCCAGTCGCGCCATGTCCTTAGAGCCCTGTTCAACCCTGTCCATCCGGTTGGCGCCGATGTTCTGCCCCACGAACGTGGCGATGGCCATGCCGTACGTGAAATTGGGCATCATCGCGAAACCGTCTATGCGCATGACCGCAGTCGAAGTAGTCACAACCTGATAGCCCATGCTGTTTGCGAGGGCCTGAACGAGCACCATCGACAATGAGAAGACTGCCTGCGTGATTCCGGCCGGCAGCCCCAGCCGCAACAGGTTTGCGCTATACTTCTTGGCCAGCACGAAATCGGCGGCATGAATCGGGACTGTGTCGTGCATCCTGAACAATTTGATTATGCACAACACGGCGGAGATGGCCACCGAAAGCAGCGTGGCCCAGGCCGCCCCGGCAACGCCCATTCCCAGGCCCGCGACGAACCAGATGTCGAGCACGACGTTAAGCCCTGAGGTGAGCAACAGAGTGAGCAGCGGAAAGACTGAGTTGCCAAGGCCACGCAGGATTCCTGAGACTATGTTGTAGACGCCGAACAGCAGTATGCCCCAGAGAATGACAGTAAGATAAGACCGCGCCATCTCGAATGTTTCGGGTGGCGTGTTTGTGAGACTGAGCAGCGTGCCTGTGAGTGGGATGCCGACGGCCATTATAAGCAGTGATGAGATCACTATGAGCGTAAGGGCATTTCCGATGGACCGCGAGAGCGAGACCCTGTCTTTCGCCCCGTAGTACTGCGCCACCATGATGCCCGCTCCCGTTGCCACGGCCATGAACAGCACGAGGAGCAGGTTGATGATGGGCAGCGTAGTGCCGACGGCCGAGAGCGCGCGGTCGCCGATGTAACGGCCCACGATGACCGAGTCGACGGTGCTGTACATCTGCTGAGCCAGATTGCCGATGAGCAGAGGTATGGAGAATCTGAGCAGGACGCTCATCGGACGCCCCACTGTCATGTCTTGCGCCTGGAACAGCGCGTTAAGCTTCTTGAACACCGAATTATCCGCCCTCCGACTGCTTCCGGCCCACCCGCGGCCTTACAGCCTGCCAGAGGGATCCGTGAAGTCGATGTGTCGTGCCGCGTCGAGGACTCGCGCAGCATGAGGCCCGTATGCTGCCCCGCATGCGGCGACGAACTCGTCACGCGACTTAGTGATTATACCACGGTCACCGCCTGTTAAGGAGGTGAGCGCTGCCGACATGGCCGCGAACAGATGGGCTATGTGGTACTCCCAGCTACGGATGGAATCGCCCTGAACGCGGCGGCGCATGGCCTCCAGCTCAAGCTCGGCCTGTGGCGTGAAGTCGAGGCCGTTCCACACGAACTCACAGTACTCAGACACACCGTCGGTGTGCACGGAGTTGACGCCCAGAACGAGCTGGTTGTTGAAGCCGCGAACCAGGTACTCGTCGATGTACTTGCAGTAGCAGTAGCCTTCTTCGAGCATCCCGCGCTCGAGCCATGCCGCATGCCAGGGGCAGGCCAGGGTGCGCGTGATGTAGGTCGGCGAGCGCTGGGCTGCGGCGATCTGAATGCTGCCGGAGGGGGCGGCCCACTCCGAGTAGGCCATGTAGGCGGCGAAGGTCAGCGGGTCACCGTTGGCCAGTGCCCGAGTCCTCATCCGGCTTCCGCGCTGCAAGGCGTAAGCCTTCACGCCTTCTGCGGCGGCGTTGAGCCCTTCCTGGCCGGCGATGGCGATTGCATTGCGCACCATGATCCCGAAAAGCGTGGCGTGGTGCTCGGGTCGGAGGACATGGGGCGTCGCCGCCGGCTCGTCGGCGCCGGCAGATGGGAATCGGGCGGGGTTCTCGTGACGGGTCAAGCCAGGACCTCCCTTCCTCGGTTCGTGGTCACGCAGGCATGGGTACATGCGATTCGCACCCATATCAGCTGTCGCAGTTGATGGTTGAT
>DBQN01000029.1:6883-15906 GCA_002305255.1 Firmicutes bacterium UBA1393
GGATCTCAACTAGGCATGTGTACCACAAGCAACTCCCCGGAGCCCATCTTCACGTAGGCGATCGGCTCCGTCATGTAGTTGGACACTCCTCGCGCCGTGCCGTAGCGTAGGTCTTCGTCGAGCAAGCGATAGTGCAGCCCTGTGGTGGTCACGCCGCGTGCGTCGCCGCATCCCGGGATGAGCGACACCGTATCGCCAGCGCGGCCACGAATCGTCGCCACACGATCCGCACCTGCCAGGAAGATCAGCTCGCCCCAGCTCTCCACTGCGACGATGCGTTCTAGCCTGTGGGCGAAGCCCATCAAGACATCGATGTTGGCAAGGGTATGGTCGATGCGCCCGCCCGTGGCGCCGGTCACCGCCAGGCGGCGCGCCCCCAGCGCCACGGCCCTCTCCATCGCGAGTTCAAGGTCGGTCTGGTCTTTCGCTGCAGGATAGCGCAGGATCTCTGCGCCAGCGTCACACGCCCAGTCTACGAGCGGCGCCGGAGCCGAGTCGAGGTCTCCGATGAGATAGTCAGGCCTCAGGCCAAGCGCCCGACAGGCTACAATGCCGCCGTCGGCGCAGATGATGACGGCGGTCTCGCCTAAGCACAACCTCGCCACGTCAGGGCAGTAGTCGCCGCCGGCGGCGATGACGAGGGCGTCGGCGACGGTCTCACAGTCAGCGTCTAAGAGCATTCAAAGGAGTCTCCTTCTGGCAACTGGTTCGAGCTTGTCAGTGATTAGTTGTGCACGCACGCCGATAATCCTGCGTCCTATCGCGCCTTCAGGCTCATGCAACCCGGGAAGGGTTCACCAGCCTCGCGACCGCAGCTCATGGCCACACATGCAGGATACTCCTGTCTTGCCACGAATCCATCAGTAACATCGATGTTGGGGGCTAAGAACGCTCATGAAGCCGGGATCATCGTCATTTACACGAATCGTGCTATGTGCCATGTGCACCGTGTGCGCCCTACTCGCGGGCGCCGCCGCCGCGCCGGCGGTGGCCGCACAGACGGCCATCGCCGTACCGATGCCGACAGGATCACCCGCGCCCACCTCCACACCCACTCTGCCCATTGCACCTCCGGGCGAGAGCTTCGCGCAGCTAGTGCAGGGGGTCCTGGATGAAAGCTACGGCCTGCTGGATGCGGATGAGAAGTCCATCGTCGACCGGCAGCTCGAAGGTCTCGACGCCACCGGGGCGCGAGAGGTCTCGTCGTTGGCTCTCATGCTGGCAGCGACGGCATCATCCTCCGAGCACATGCCGGTGGCGTTAGCTGCCGCCGCGGCACACCACGCACCAGATGACGCGCTGGTCGCAAATAACCTCGGCGCCATGCTCAGGCACGTGGGCAGGCTCGACGACTCGATCATCGTGCTTGAGTACGCCCTCGAGCTTGATCCCACATCCGCCGCGATCCTCACAAACCTGGGCAACTCCTACCTCGACAAGGGCATGGACAGTGACGCCCAACTCGCCTATTCTAGGGCCCTCGCCTTCGACGAGGACTTCGACTCGGCGCATCATGGCATGGCCGTGCTTTGGACTCGGCGTGGCAACGGTCAACTAGCAGTGGAGCACCTGACCAAAGCCGCCCGCACCGGGTTCGTGCCGTCGATGCGTCAGGTGTATATCGGCGCGCGAGCGCAGGGAGGGGCTGTGAGCAAACCCTTCTGGGACGTGATCATCGACGAGCCTCAGTCGCAGGATGACGGGGATCCGGAAGGTGACACCGACAGTGACGCCTTGCCCCAGGGCGACAGGCTGATCCTCCCCACCCTCCCGAAGTGGAATGACCGTATGGCGCTGTTGGCCTCCGCGCCCACATACGTGCCCCTTGCCCAACAGATCATGGACAAGGGCCTCCTGGGCGCGTTCGTCTTTGCGATGCAGTATCATGCTGACGACCTGGGTGGCCCGTTCGGTGGTGACGATGATTGGGGTGACGAAGACTCCTGGGACGACGATGAATCCTGGGGCGAAGAGGACTATTGGGACGACGACGGTGACTGGCAAGGCGACTGGGACGATGATCAGGGCTACGACTACGGCGACAGCGACGACATCACGCTCCAGGGCCAGCCGCTGAAGCCCATCTACCAGCAGAAGCTGTTCATGCTCGAGCTGGTCAATGACTACTACTCGGGCCGCATTGCGGATGAGCTCAACCGAATGGCAGCCCGCCGCAAGGAGATCGACGACCGCTACGAGCGCGAGCTGGAAAAACTTCGTCAAGGCGGGATGATGAAGAACCTTGAGCGGCTGATCGTCTCGAACAAGATCTACGAGGCAAAGGCCCTGGCCCAGCAGGTCAATAGACTCGGCGGCCAGATCGCCGACACGCACTTCTACGAGTGGCGCGACCTGACACTCAGCTCATACAACCGTCTCAAGTCAGTGCTCCAGGAGTACTGGAGGGTGTCGGACGAGATGACGGCCGGCATCTACGACCAGGCCGTCATGGACTACGTCAACCAGATCCGCGAGTTGACGGTGTACGCGTCTCTGCTGCCGCTGGCCCTCGACTTGTCGACGCTCCCGCAGGCCTACGCCCTGGCCGACTACATCGCCCCGATAACAACCGAGGGCGAGGATCTGAGCCAGTACCGGCCGCAGCCCATGGGCGAGATAGTGGTGCCGCAGAAGAAGGCAGAGGAGTGCGGGCTGAAGGGAAAGGTCAACTTCAGCCTAGGTCCGGCATCGTTCGGTGTGACGTGCGATAGCTGGGAGCTTGAGTTCCTCGCCGGAGTCGGAGGCGCCTACAAACGCAACTTCAAGACCGGCGAGACGGAGATCAGTGTGCTGGTGGGCGCGAAGGCAGGCGTCGGGGTGGGCCCGGCATCAGGAGAGCTCTCGGCCAAGGGCGGACTGAAGTTCCAGTTCGACGCCGACGGCAACTTCGCTGGCTGGGGCGACACGGGATCGCTCGAGGCCAAGGCGGGCATCGGGCCACTGTCGACAGGCCAGTCGGCTGAGGCCAGCGGTTACGTGACCGGAGTATCCGGCCCTCGGGTTAGCACCACTCCCACGGTGGGGTTCGGCGGCTAGGCGGCCATGCGCGGCCGGGCCTGGCGGTGGGCCCGGCACTCGGTCTCGGGTATGCCCCTGCGTTCCTGGTCGCGGAGCTCGGGGCATACCCTCGGTTCTCTGTCTAGCTTGATATGCGTGCTACATGCCGAGGTAGGCCTTGCGCACCATGTCGCTGTCTATCAGATCCCGACTCGGCCCCTCAAGCACGATCCTGCCGTTCTGCAGCACGTAGCCTCTGTGGCTGAGCTCAAGGGCCTCAAGCACGCGCTGTTCGATGAGGAGAATCGTCAGGCCCTCGCGGCTGATGCTCTTGATCGAATCGAACAGCTCTTCGACGAGCTTGGGCGCGAGGCCCAGGGATGGTTCGTCAAGTATCAGGAGCCTGGGGTTGGTCATGAGGCCCCTGCCCAGCGCCAGCATCTGCTGCTGCCCGCCGCTGAGGCTCCCGGCTTTCTGGTTCTTCCTCTCCGCGAGCAGGGGGAACAGCTTGCACACGTAGTCGAGGCGCTCCCGCACTGCGGCGCTGTCGCTCTGCGTGTACGCGCCCAGCTTCAGGTTCTCCTCCACCGTGAGCTTGCCGAACACGTGCCGTCCCTCCGGGACGTGCACAAGCCCGAGCTTGACGACTTCATGGGGTGGCAGTCGGTCGATGCGCTTGCCGTCGAACACGATCTCGCCCGCCGTTGGTCTCACAAGGCCGGAGATCACCCTGGCCAGGGTGGACTTGCCCGTTCCGTTTGAGCCAACGATGGTGACTATCTCGCCCGGCCGGATGTGCAGCGACACGTCTGACAGTGCCGGCACTCCGCCGTAGCCGGCGCTAACACTTGACACGTTTAGCATATTTATCACCCAAGTATGCCGAAACCACCCGTGGATCCCTCACGATCTCCGCAGGCAGCCCCTCGGCGATCTTGATGCCTGAATCGAGCACCATCACACGGTCTGCGATGGGCATTATGGCTTCCATCACGTGTTCGACTACTATCAGTGCCATGCCGGCGTCACGCAGCTCACAGATCATGCTCGACGCATCATGGATCTCCGTGGGCGTAAGCCCTGCCATACTCTCGTCTAGCATCAGCACCTGCGGATCGGTGGCGAGGCACATCGCCACTTCCAGTCGCTTCTTGGCAGGCAGCGTCAGGTTGACGGCCCTCATGTCGGCAAACCGCGACATACCCACCCTCTCCAGCGCTTCCAGAGCACGCCGGCGCGACGCCGCCGTGCGGCTGTGCCTGAGGTAGGCGCCGACCATCACGTTCTCCAGCGCGCTCATCCCCTGCAGCACTTGCACAACCTGGAACGTGCGCGCCACGCCCAGCGCGCAGATGGCGTTGGGGCTGCAGTTGTAGATAGACCGGCCGTTGAACTCCACAGACCCTCCATCGGCTTTGAGAAAGCCCGTGAGACAGTTGAACACCGTGGTCTTCCCTGCCCCGTTGGGCCCTATGAGACCGAGTATCTCACCGCTTTTCACGGAGAAGGACACGTCGTTAACGGCTATGAGCCCGCCGAACTTCTTGGTGAGCCCTTTGACTACGAGTTCTGACATCGTGCCGCCCCCCTCCGCTCTCGCTGCGCCTTGATGGACGCGCCGATGCGCCGCGCCATGCCGACGAGCCCCTCAGGCTCGTAAACGCACATGAGCACGATGAACGCTCCGTATATCATCAGGTCTATGCCCGTGCCGCTCGATCCCAGCCAGGCACGGGTCAGCTCGGATATGGGCATCAGGATGGCCGAACCCAGCACAGGCCCGATGATGTTGCCCGAGCCTCCGAACACCGCCACCAGGGCTATCGTCACGGAGATCGAGTGGTTGAACATGTACTCCGGTTCAACGTAGAGACTGTACTGCGCGAGGAATGTGCCGCACATTCCTGTGATGCCCGCACTGACGGCGATGGCGATAAGCTTGTAGGCGGTGCGGTTCACTCCGAGACCGCTGGCCACATCCTCGTTCTCACGTATCGCCTTGAAGTAGTAGCCCATCTTCGAGCGCTCCATGATATACATGAACGCCAGGGTAAGCAACAGCAGCGCAAGGCCTGTGTAGTAATAGGGCAGCTTGGACGCATGGAACTGGAAAGACGCAAACCCCTGATTGGCCAGGGGGATCATCAGCCCCGTAGCTGCTCCGACCCACTGCCAGTTCTCGAACACTACCTTTATCATCTGCCCCAGCGCGATGGTGCCGATGGCGAAGTATCTGCCTCTCAACCGGGAGAAGGGCAATCCTATCACCGTCGCGAAGGCCGCCGTCGCCAGGCCGGCACACAACATCCCCAGCCACGGGCTGACGCCGTACTTCACCGACAGCACCGATGACACGTATGCCCCGAGGCCGAAGAAGGCTGCCTGCCCTATCGATACCATGCCGGCGTACCCGGCCATGATGTTCCATGCCTCCCCGAGCACGGCGTACAGCACCACCATGACAAGAATGTGCTGAGAGAATCTGGTGGTGGCGACGATGGGGAACAAGAGCCCGATGATGGCGAACGCTACCAGCATTGCGAGGTTACGAATATCGTCTCGCTGCATTAGTCAGCCCCCCATCCCATGAGCCCTTTGGGCCTCGCGATCACGATGAGCACGTATGCTAGAAAGATCAGTGCGTACTTGTATTCCGGACCGACATAGAAACCGCCAAGGGTCTCAATGATACCAATGAGAATGGCTCCAATGAGGGCGCCTTCCGTGCTTCCAAATCCGCCCAACGCCACGGCGACCAGAGCGACGAGGCCGAACATGGTGCCGACATCGGGGAAGATGTAGTAATAGCTGGCCAGCAACGCACCTGCGGCGCCGGCACAGGCGAGCCCCAGTCCAAAGGCGATGGCGTTCAGCCGCTCCAGGTTGATCCCCATGAGGGCTGCGGCTGAGCGGTCTATCGAGATCGCCTGAATAGCGAGGCCCGTCTTGGTCTTGCGCAAGAACCAGTAGATCAGCCCGGCCACGATCAGGCTTCCGATGCTGGCCACCAGTTTCGGCAGTTCAATGAACACAGGCCCCAGCATGATGATGCCACGCGATATCGACTTCTGCACCATGCGATAGTCGGGCGACCATAGGAACTGCGCCATGTTGATGAAGAAGATGCTCAGCCCGAATGTCACCAGGAGCCGCGCAAGGAAGGGCCCGCGGAGCACGCGACCGATGATGGCGCGGTAGACTACGATTCCGAATCCGAACATGAGGAGCGCGACCAGGGGAGTTCCGAGCACCGGATCGATGCCGACGAACAGCGACAACCAGTAGCTGGCGTACATGGCCAGCATCACGAAGGCTCCGTGCGCGAAGTTGACGATGCCCATGACCCCATAGATCAGGCTCAAGCCCATACTGACAAGTCCGTATATACAGCCGAGCAACAGGCCCCCCGTTGCCAGTTGAAGTATCACGGAAGACCACCCCTATCAAAGCGTGTCGCCAAGGATGATGCCGAGGATTGCGCCAACGATATGCCCCGGAGGGCGCCCGGGCAGGCGGCCGAACGAACACGGACGCGCCCGCCCGCCCGGGTCGGTGTTAGGTTGAGACTACTTCCACGCGGGGAACGGGTACACGTAAGGCACTGCAGCCAGGTCGAAAGGCCACACGACTCTGAACTGGCCATTCTGCACCTGCAGGTAGAGGGACTTGCCCAGCACGTTGTCGTGAGTCACAGGATCAAACCGCACGCCATCGTAAGGCGATATCAGGCTGCTTCCGGGCATGTCCGTTTCCAGCAGAGCCTTCCTGATGTCATCAGGATTGGTGGACTTGGCGCGGTTGATCGCATCAGCCACTACGAACGGCGCGGTGAAGCTACGCGCAGCGTTCGGGCTCATGTCGCGGCCGTACTTCTTCTTGTAGATCTCGTTGATCTTCGCCACCACGGGCTTGCGCGATGCCATGTCAAGGCCGTACACCGCGCGGACGAAGAAGTACTCTCCGTCCTTACCCACGGTTTCGAGGTAGCTGGGATCGAGGTGGCCCGCCATGCCGATCATGATCTTGGGCTGCACCTTGAGGGCCTTCATCGTCTGAGTAAACAGAATGGCGTCTGACACGTAAGCTGCGTGAATGATGACCTCGGGGTTGGCGGCCTTCAGCTTCAGCACTTCGCTCGTGACGTCAGTGGCTCTGTAGGTGTAAGGAATGTCCGCCACGATGTTGAAGCCGTACTCCTTGGCCCACTTGCGGATCTCAAGAGCGACATTCGCGCCCCACTCGGTGTTCTCCCAGAGCACCGCGACGCGCTTGATGTCGACCTTTTCCTTGGCCTCGATGTCCTTGACCATCTCAAGGGCGTTCTTCGCCTGGATGCCGTCATGCGGGATGACCCTGAAGAACCACTCGAATCCGCGCTCGGTGAGCGCCGGCGATGTGGCGTCTGACAGCACGTAAGGTACCTTCAGGCGCTCGGCCGCCATGGATGCGGTCTTCACCACACCACTCTGATAGCCGCCAACAACTGCTACGACCTTGTCCTCGGTGATGATGCGCTCAGTCTCTGCCATGCCCTGTGTTGGGTCGCCACGAGTGTCGCCGAACACTACTTCGATCTTGGCGCCGCCCAGACTCGGAATTCCAGCTGTCCTGGCAAATGGCAAGTCCAGGTCGTACACACCATTGATGATGTCGACGGCGAGTTCTACGCCGGTACGACAGTCAGCACCGGTAGTCGCCGTTGCACCGGTGAGAGGGTAGACCGCACCGATCTTGATCACGTTGTCCGCGGCCGCGGTGCTCACCATCGGCGCCAATACGCACACGAGCACGAGGGCCAGGATGATCTTTCTCACGTTCATGCCTCCCTTTTCATTCACTTGATCGATTTCCGGGCCATTGAGTCGCGGGACTACAAATCCTGAGCCGCTTGATCACATCTCCCTTCACTGTGAGCCGTTGTTGGCTATGCTGGCAAGCACAGCCCCCTCAACATCGTTGAGGTGCTCCAACATTACACGTTCCGCCCGGTCGCCGTCGCGGGCCGTCACCGCCTCGGCAATCTGCCGATGGTATCCGCACGCCCGCTCCGCGGCGCCGGGCAGACGCTGAACATCTTGAACCTGCTCATACAGGGCATCACGGATAGTCTCCAAAGTCGCGGCCAGTACCGAGTTGTGCGAACCGCGTGCCAGCGCCATGTGAAAGCCGAGGTCCAGCTGGTTGAACTGATCCAGGTCAGCCGTACACGAGCCCATCTCATCGGTGAGCGACCGGATTTCTGCGACCTCGTCATCTGACGCACGCACGGCGCACAAGCCTACAGCCTTGGGTTCAACGATGCGTCGGGCCTCAATCAGTTGAAGCAGATCGGTTCCTGCCATGGCGAGCATAGGAGACAGGGGGCGCATGAAAGACCCGGCCACCAGCGCTGACACAAATGTGCCCTCGCCCTGGCGCACGTCTAGGAGGCCCATGAGACTGAGGCTTCTCACAGCCTCACGCAGTACGGTTCGGCTCACTCCCAGCGTGGCGGCGAGCTCCCGTTCAGATGGGAGCTTGTCACCTGGCTTGAGCCGTTCGGTTGCTATGAGGGACTTGATATGTTCCACAACACCATCTGACAGCTTGACCCTGGGTATACTACCAGCTAGGTGCATAGACGACACCTCATTCGGCAACACCTGGGGTGGTATGAGGATCATACCATCTTATAGAGACCATATACTACATTCGTTCCTCAATCCCTCCATTGGGATTGGGAGATTTCATTGGTATGCCGAGGGTTGAGGGGGGCATCGCGCCGGCGGCCTCGTCCCGCCCGTTGCCGCGTCGCCGCCCGCCGATGGTCTGCACAGTGCTGTGTGTGGAGGATTCGCTAATCACTGCCCTGCTCCTACCTTGCTCGGTAGTTGGCGATATTTCGCTCGATGGCGGCAGATCCGCTCGTTGGCGTCCGGCACACCAGGTCATCGCCGACTGACCCCCGGCTGAGCGACTCGAGATGGCGGGATTCTGGGCGTTCACGCTGCGAGCTGCATACTTTTCACCAGTTCGGCCTCTGGACT
>DBQN01000029.1:15929-24458 GCA_002305255.1 Firmicutes bacterium UBA1393
CGCAACCTATTCCGTCGCCGCCCTCACCATCACCATCGCCGCAGCTAGAGCCATGGGCGGTAGATATGCCCCGCGGGGCATATCCTTCCTTCTGATCCCTGCCTGTCCCGGGCACCAGGTCATCGTCGGCTGGCCCCCAACCGAGCGACTCGAGATGGCGGGATTCTGGGCGTTCACGCTGCGAGCTGCATACCTTTCACCAGTTCGGCCTCTGGACTGCAGAGTTGCCGGTAGTTCGCCACGAGCCCCTGACCCGACTTCCTGGTCGCCGGCGCAACCTATTCCGTCGCCGCCCTAACCATCACCATCGCTGCAGCTAGAGCCATGGGCGGTAGATATGCCCCGCGGGGCATATCCTTCCTTCTGGTCCACTCCTGTCACGGGCACCTGGGCGCGTCCCTCTCGCCGCGTGCTGAGTGATGCGGCGTGGCAGGATCTCGGGCGTTCACGCCACGAGCCGCATACTTTTCACCANNGGTCGCCTGCGCAACACATCGTGCTGCCCACCGCGACGAGTGGAGCCACCACGTCTAGGGCCATGAGCGGCACCCACGCAGAGGCTCCGCGCTGCCGCCACCCAGGGCGGAACTCGCAGAGCCTGGCCGAGCAGCAATGATGAATGAAGCCGGCCCCGTTTCGCAACTCGTAGGTTACACTGGCTGTAGTTGACACCAGTACAGAGCTACATGCGGAAGGGGCCGGCAGGATGAACTCCAGCACAAGGCTCGTTGGCCTGTACAGGTTCTATATCACTTTGCGCCGTTCTCTCTCGTCGTCAGCTACCCCTTGCTCGGCAGGGTACCACTTGACCTTGCTCAGCCTGACGCCGCACGCGTCGCCCGCCTTGAGATCCCGGCGTTCATGGCTCTGCACCCTGATCTCGGTGCTGCCTATGTCCATGCGGTACTCGATATAGTCCCCGAGGAACACACGTGCCTTGATACGCGTGCGGTAGCCGCCCTCCGGAAGAAGCTCGATCTCGTTCGGACGGGTCGCCAGCACAGCACGGCTGTCATCCCAGTTGGCAGGGATGTCGCAGTCGAGGGGGCCGCTTTCCGCGCCCGCCCCCGCCGCCCAAACAGCCCCGTCGTGCAGCTCCACTGGCAGGAAGTTCGACAGCCCCAGAAAGCCGAACACGAACCTGTTCGCCGGGTTGTTGTAGATGTTCGTGGGCGTATCAATCTGCTGCACAACGCCCATGTCCATGACGAGCATCCGGTCAGACAGTGCCATGGCCTCAGCCTGGTCGTGGGTGACATACACGATTGTCAGTCCGAGCTTCTTCTGCAGATCTTTGATTTCGAAGCGCATGATCTCACGCAACTTCGTGTCGAGGTTCGACAGGGGTTCGTCTAGCAGAAGAACCTTAGGACGGGCCACAATCGCCCGTGCCAGGGCGATTCGCTGTTGCTGGCCACCCGAGAGTTCTGAGGGGAACTTCGCCTCCAGCCCCGACAGACTGGTATGGGCCAGGGCCTGCTTGACTCGTTCCGCGATCTCAGCGTTCGGCACGTGGTGGATGCGGAGGGGAAACGCCACGTTTTCGAACACGCTCAGGTGCGGCCAGACTGCGAAAGCCTGAAACACCATGCCGAGCTCTCTCTTCTCGGGAGGAAGATAGAAGTTCCTCTCCTTTATAGATACTGCTCGGCCGCCCAACCATATCTCGCCCGACGACAGATCCTCGAATCCAGCAATCATCCTAAGGGTCGTGGTCTTGCCGCAACCGGATGGCCCCAGGAAGGAGAAGCACTCACCCGCGCGGATGCTCAGGTTCACACCGCTGACTGCCGTCACCTTGCCAAGCGCCTTAGTGGTGAAGTGCTTGGTTACGCTCTTGAGCACGACGTGGTCCATCACTGTCCCCTCCTCTCGCGCGTGACGAACCTCAGCAGCAGTTCGCCGAGGACAATGATGATGATCGCCACGCCGGCCAGGGCACACGCCTGCACCGTGTAGCCTTCCTCGTTAATGGAGTAGATGGCCACTCCCATGGTGCGTGTAAACGGCCCGTAGAGCAGCAGGGATGTTGTTAGCTCCCTCATCGCCGGCAGGAATATCAGGAAGAATCCTGCAATCATACCGGGGCGGATCAGGGGCAGTGTCACGTCAAGAAGCGACTCGAGATGGCTCGCGCCACAAGTTCGAGAGGCCTCTTCNNTGTAGCGGGCGATGTACGCCACCAGGATGATCCACACGGTGTTGTACAGGTTCACGTAGAACGCGCCGCTCCACGTGAGGATGACGCCCACCGCCAGAACAATCCCGGGTATCGAGTAAGGCAGCACCCCGAGGACCTCTAGGATCCCTTTGCCCCTGGGCCGCACTTTCACGATGACGTAGGCGATCATCGTTCCCACTAGCATAGTAATCACTGCCGACGCCGATGAAAGCAGGAAGCTGTTTCTCACCGAGTCACGTGCCATCTTCGATTCGAATAGCACATACTTGAAGTTCTTCAGAGTCATGTTGGCGAGTGTCATCGGCACACCGTAGGCCTTCAAGAAGCCCACCCCGAAGATGGTGAACAGCGGCAGGAGCACGGTAATGGCGAGGAACACGAAACACACGATGAGCAGCGGAATCCGCCATCCACGCAGTTTGATCAGCATTGGCCTCATGCTCTTGCCCCTGATGATATCGTACCTGCCTGCCCTCAGAACCCGCCGCTGAAGCGCCAGCGCCAGCAAGACCACCGTTACCAGCAGAATCGACAGCGATGCGCCTCGCCTGATCCCTTCAAAGCTCCCTGATGCCCTGTATATCAGCTCATAGATCTTCGTGGGCAATGTGTAGATGCCGTTTGAGAAGCCGAGGATCGCCACCACACCGAAGTGCGATAGCGATGAGATCAGGATCAGCATGGCACCTGCAGCAATGGCCGGAACCACCAGCGGCATCGTGATCTTGCGAATCACAGTCATCTGATTGGCGCCTGCTATCCTTGCCGACTCCTCCAGCGTCGGGTCCATCCTCTCGAGTGCCCCTGACACCTGAATGAACACGAACGGGAAGTAGTAGCACAGCTCCACGAAGACAATGCCTGCAAGTGTGTTGATGTTGAACAGCGGTGTTCGTCCGCCCGTTATCGCCATGAACATCTTGTTTATGTAACCCGAACGCGGCGCCAGGAGCAACCCCCAGGCCATCGCCCCGATGAAGGGCGGAAACATGTACGGTATCACAAACAGAGACTTCATGAGCCCCTTCAGAGGGATGTCGCTCCGCCCGATCAGCCACGCGAAGAACAATCCGACTATGGTGCCCAACGTGGTCACGAAGAACGATATCTTGATCGTGTTCCACATCGCCGCGAGGTTGTCAGGATCGGTAAGCATTGACGCGAAGAGCTTCCAGTCGAACGACCACTTGTAGAAGAACACATTGTAGACGATCATCGCCACAGGCAAGACGACTGTGATGATCAGTATCACAGTTGAGACGATAAGCAGCAGCTGGCCGGTGCCAAGCCTCGAGCCCTCCATTCTCGAAAGTTCACTGCCTCTGAGAGACTGCCCAGCTCTCACTATGACACCTCCTCCATGACATCAAAGTAGCGGATGTCTCTGATGCTGAGCGTGCATCGCTCATCCTCACGGAACGCCCCGTACCTGGATGCCTCGAAGGAGTCTTGCTGCACGCGTATCTCACAGCCGCCCACCAGCACGCGGTATTCGTAGATATTGCCCAGGTAAATCACGCGCTTGATAACGCCCCGGAGCACGCCGTCGCCGCGGTCGCCGTCGCCGCCGCTCGCCTCATCGCGCGAAAGCGCGATGTCCATGGGGCGGCAGGCCGCATAGAAACGCCTGCCGCCACAATCGTTCGGAACTGGGTAAGGGAGCGATACGCTATCGGTATCGCCCCTGACCCACATCTGGCCGTCGACAACCTCGACGGGGATGAAGTTGGATAGGCCCAGGAACCGGTAGACGAAGCTGTCGACCGGACTTCTCCGCATTTCCTCGGGCTCTCCTAACTGCCGTATCGAGCCAGTTTTGTCCATCACGGCGATCCGGTCAGATATCACCAGGGCAATGTCTTGATCATGAGTGACGTAGAGAACGGTGATGCCTGTCTGCTTCTGCAGGCGCTTGATCTCGAACCTCATCTCCTCCCGCAGATTGGCATCGAGGTTGGTCAGAGGCTCATCCAGAAGGATCACATCATGTGATGCCACCAGCGCCCTTGCCAACGCAACCCGTTGCTGCTGACCACCTGACAGCTGGAACGGCATGCGCGCCGCATATGCCCCCATTCTCACCTGATCGAGAGCTTCGCCCACCTGCCGCTCGGCCTCTGCCCGGGGCACCCGGCGCTTCTTTAGGGGGTAATGCACGTTTGCCTCTACCGTCATGTGCGGCCATACCGCATAGTCCTGAAACACAACGCCCACGTTCCGCTTCTCAGGCGGGACGAAGATTCGTCTGTCTTTGCTGGAGACCAGCTGCCCGCCGATGGACACCTCGCCGCCAGCCAGCTTCACCAGGCCGGCAATGGCCCTGAGAACGGTGGTTTTCCCACATGGAGACGGTCCCAGCAGCGTAAGGCATTCTCCGTCTCGCAGGTGAAGCGAGAGGTCGCTGATTACCGTCTTGTCACCGTATTGAACTGTGATCCGGTCCAATCTGACTTCAGACATGGGAGACCTCCCTCGCCGACGATGGACGCCTGCGCTACCCCTATCTCATGATCTCGTGGAACTTGTCGAGCATGCTATCCTTTTCGGCGACCAATCTGTAGTCGTCTACCGTAAGAGCATTGCTGAGCAGCTTCTCAAGATCGAGACCGGGTAGCTCAATCTCCTTGCGAATCGGAATGGTGTTAGCCTCCACCAGCACCTTCTGGCCTTCCAGCGAGAGGATGTAGTCATACAGTATCTTTGCGGCTTCGAGGTTCTTCGTGCCCTTGACTATCGCTATGGGGCTCGCCACGATGGAGGCGCCTCCGCTGGGATAGACGAATCCCACCGGCGACCCCTGATCCATCTGGTCCTTGGCTATGTAGTCGACGGCAATGCTCAGGTCCCATTCGCCGGAGCCGACCTTGGTCACGGAATCACTCGAGCCCTGAACCAGCTTGACCCCATTGGCCTTCAACGCCTTGAGGAAGTCATAGCCGTACTTGGGGCTCTGCACGAACGCCGCGACAGTGTAGAGCGTGGTTCCGGAGAAGGCCGGATCGGTCATGCCCAGGAAGCCCTTGAACTTCGGGTTGAGCAGATCAGCCCAGTCCTTGGGAATGTCATTCCCCTTGACGGTGTTGGTGTTATAGGCGATTCCCAGCCCGACTATTCTGGCACCGCAGTAGTAGCCGTCCTTGTCTTTGTAGATGTCGTCGATGGTTTTGGCCTCCGGCGACACGTACTTTTCGAGCAGGCCTTGCTGCTTGAACTCCACATAGTTCGTCGGCTCGCCCACCCAGATCAAGTCGGCGGCGATACCGCCCGCCTGCTGTTCCGCGGCAAGCTTCGTCAACACCTTGCCGGTACCTGCTGTGTAGTAGTCAAATGCGATGTCGGGGTACTTCTTGGTGAAGGCCTTCTGCAGCGCATCAAGCTGTGAATCCTTCATGGATGAGTAAAGCATGACCTTCATCTTCGGGGCACCCACGGCTATCGCTGAGACCAACAAGACGCTGAGCACGCACAGGACGAGGAACGCTTTCTTCACGAGTATCACCCTTTCATCGTAAATGTGGCTGGGATCGCAACCCTGAAGGTAGCGCGACACGTCATCGATTGGGCAGAGCCTTCCTGATGCTTGACTCCGCCATCATACGTGTGTTGGGTTGTTACGGTAGTCACTATTCCATAGGCACTCCGCACTTTCCTCCTCCTTGTGCCAGCGGCCATGTGCCCTGGGGCAGTGTGGGAGCACCAGGCAGAGCGGCAGATGGAGGAGTGGCGCTGAATGGACGACATCGAAACTTGGTTGGGTAGGGTCGACAAGCGATGAGTGGGCGAAGAGGATCGGCGCGCAGGGAGAAGCGGGCTCAAGTGTGGGCGACGCCGACGGTCGCAATGATAGGGGGCGAAGCCTCCAATCTGAAGGCTTCGGCAGCCGGATCGCCTCTGAGTGGAGGAGTCCGGTTCGAGATGAAGGCACGCGGTCTCGCCTGCCCCGGGAGTCAGGGCGGCCCACGAACCCAGTGCCCTGCCTCGGTCTACCTGCGGTGTTGTGGCGGCGTCGCCGCCCGTGTGACGCCGAGCGCTCGGGCGCTGACACCGTCCCGCACTACAACGCGGCCCGCATCGTCGATGGTAAGCAGCCCAGCTCGGTATGCCTTGCTATGGGATGCGCAGAGCACGATGCCGTCGGCGGGCCCGCCGCCGGCGACCCGCACTGGCTCAAGCAACTCCGCCGCGGTAATGCCGCACGCAGCGCACTGATACCCATGACGCCTGAAGGTGTCGAACCGGAATCGCGCCACCGACACCTTCGGGGAGGCAGTCGCACGGGCCCCGGTCTCGAGCTCGCCGGCCGCCGCCGCCCGCCCGAACAGCCGCCCAGGCTCCTCACCCACGCACGGGATGGGCCGGCCGATTCCGCCGAACGCCACCAGGAAGGCGGCGATGGAGTCGCTCCAGTCTTGAATCCAACCTATGCGCACGTCGCGGAGGGCACCGCGCGCACCGGCCACTGTGATCACGAACACGGGCAGCCCGAGGAATCCCGCGTTCTTTGTCGCCCTCAACTCGGTAAGGTCGTAGCCGCGCGGCCGCCCGGTGTGGGGGTATCTGTGTATGAGACCGTCGTCGGTCAGGTCATCGGGCAAGACCTTTCCGCTATGCATCAGGGCGACTGTGACGCCGGCGCCGTCGGGCGAGACCGAGTTGGTGGCGGCGGATTTGTCGATCCAGATGCCCTGGGCAGCGCCGTAGATCCTCAACTCCCTGAGCACGTCGGGTCGCACGCCCAGCGGCCCGCCGGCGCGCCTAAGCTGCCTCCACATGCCCATTCGACGAGCATACTCGTCTCGCACAGGGCCCTGATACGCGTCTAGCACCGATGGGCTCACTCTCCACACCACCTAGCGTCTGTGTTCATGTCAATGCTTGCCCACTGCCATCCTAATGAACGGGCTGGGCCCGCGGGGTTTGCCCTCGTTCTGGGCGTGGCCGGTGAGGATCAGGCGCTCGCGCGCGCGGGTGACGGCCACGTAGAATATGCGCAGCTCTTCGTCGGCGTGGCCGCTTGCCACGGATGGGAACGACGGGAACTCGTTTTCTGATAGACCGGCCACGAACACCGTGTCGAATTCCAATCCTTTAGACTGGTGTACGCTGAGCACGCGCACGAGCTCGCCGTTGGGGTCAAGGCGGTCGACGTTGCGAGACATGGCCGCCGTCTCGAGGATCGCCGTGAGGGATGTGATCGGGTCGAGCGTCAGGTCGTCTCTGTCAGCGAACCATGCGGCGAGTTCGCGCAAGTTGTTCATGCGTTCAGGATCGTCGAGGTAGTAGTCTGACAACCCCGACCCCTCCAGCACCGCTCCGAGCAACTGCGGCGGGCGCACGCGTTCGGCCAGATCCCGCAGGCCGGCCACTTCGTTGGCCAGGGGCAGGAATGCCTCGCCTACCTCCTTGACCACCTTCGCCCTGGTGGCGGACCCCTGGCGCACGAACGGCGCCAGCCGGGCCAGCAGCGCGACGGTGGCGTTCACGTCGTCGGGGGCACGATGGGTGGGCTTGAACTCGATTTCGAGCAGCTTGACCAGGGCTTCGAGGGTCCGGTCATCGGTGTCGATGAACCGCCTGGCCATCTCAAGGGTGTCGGCAGTCTCCGGGGTGTCGAACGCAATGCCGCAGCGCCGGCAACCGGCCCTCAGCATCCTGAGGTCGAAGCCTACGTTGTGCCCGACGAGCAGGGCGCCGTGGGAGAACTTCAGGAATCTGCTGAGTACGTCGGCGGGCTGCCCCCCGCGGGCGGCGAGGTAGCCATCTGACAGGCCATGGATGGCTTCGGACTCGCCCACGGGCCTGGAGTTGCGTATGTACTCGTGGAACCGGGCCACCGGCTGCCCCCTGAGCAGGAGCACCGCGGCGATCTCGACGATCTCGTCGTCGGCGGCGTTGAAGCCGGTGGTCTCAGTGTCGAACACCACTATCGAACCCTGGTCGAGCGCCTTGAGGAGCCCGCCGAAGGGCTCACCATGGGTGAAGGTGGACGTGTTGCCCATGTCGGCCAGTCTCAAACCCACATCTTCGGCACTCTCAACGCGCTTGATGGCTTCTCTATCGATCTGCCTGGCCGGCCGCTGCACCATGCGGCGGAAGCTGCGGCCATCGGCGGCGTTGAGCAGGTAGTTGAGACGGGCAGTGGTGTCTTTGACCTCCTGGTGACGGAAGAACTCGAGCTGATCGACGGTGAAGTGGGGCACGCCGGCCTCGGTCAGCGCCTCCGACACCACCGCCGCGCGCTTGTTCGTTCGGGCCAGCACTCCTATGCGCCCCAGGCACAGAGGCCTGGAGGCGCTGCGGGCGGCCGCGATCATGGCATCGAGCTGGCGCGCGATCCAGGCGGCCTC
>DBQN01000029.1:24471-29361 GCA_002305255.1 Firmicutes bacterium UBA1393
CCTTCGCACGGGCGGAATCGCGTGTCGGGGCTGTAGTTAGACACCACGCGCATGGCAGTGTCGACAAGAGCGCGTGTTGAACGGTAGTTCGTGTCGAGCACGAAGTCGCGCACAGGCTCGAAGTTCTTCCTGAACCTCGCCAGAATCGACTTGGGCTTCGAGCCGCGCCACTCGTAGATGGTCTGATCAAAGTCGCCCGCGAGCACCAGATTGCGCGAGCGCGCCGCCAGCATGCGGAATACCAGATACTCTGACATATGAGTATCCTGCATCTCGTCTACCTGTATGAGAGAGAAGCGCTGCGCCCAACGTTTGTAGATGCCGCCGCGGGCATTGAGGCTGGATCCGGTGAGATACACCAGATCGGCGAAGTCGAGGGCATGCTGCGATTCCAGCTCATCTTGGTAGGCGCAGGCCAGCTTGCGCTCCTCACCGTCAAGAATGTTGAACACCGTGCGTGGTACCACGGCCACCTCAGCAGCGCCGTCATCTGAGTCAAGCGCAGCAAGCTTTGCGTCGGATATGGAGTTGAGCAGCTTGATTGCGGGACTGTCGTACCCCCGCGGCCGTAGGAGGTCGCTGTAACCCAGATCATCGGCACAAGCCTTCAGGATGTCGAGGGAATCGTCGTCATCCACAATGACGAAGTCCGCCGGCAGACCGATGCGTTTCGCCTCGCAACGCAGGAACCACGCGCACAGGCTGTGGAATGTGCGGACAACAACCCGCTTCGCCGCATCTCCGCACCGCGCGGCTATCCGATGACGCAGCTCGTCGGCGGCCCTGTTCGTGAAGGTAACGCAGAGTATCTTCGCAGGATCGGCTCCGCGGCGGATGGCCTCGGCTGCCCTCTCGGCAAGGACGAGCGTCTTCCCTGTTCCGACGGGCGCCTGCAGCACGGCGCACCCCTGCTGGAACCGGACGAACTCAAGCTGGCGCTCGTCCAGGCAGGGCGCGGCGGCCGCTGCGGTTGTGGCGGCGGTAGTGGTGGCGGCACGTGTCACTGCGGTATCCATGCTGCGGTGGCCCCCTCGACCTACGGCGCCATCGGCGCGTTTGCTCACCTTGTCTAGATTCGCAAACCTTCGAGGGAAATCCTTCTATCCCAGGTCAACGCAGCCAACGGGTGGCCGCATCAGATCCATGACGAGCATCGAATCGCCGCCATCACCGTCGTCCGCGCTACGACCAGCTGACGATGGCCGGGTAGAGCCTGGCCCAGCGCACATCGGAGGCAACTTCCTTTGGCGTGGGCACCGCCCTGACGACTCCCGTTGACGCGATCAGCGCCTCCAATCGCGATCGAAACGCCGTCGGCTCCTGCTCGCCAAGGTGCTTGAGGGAGTTGATCCCGCACGCGGTGAACAACCTGACCTTCACGGCCTTGATCCCGGGCTTCCGCATCAGGTCAGAGGCAGTCACAAGCCTCTCGACCTCACTCACGGGGATCCCGGCGTCAGCCGACAACGTGGCGCGCTGTCGGGCCGTCGCGCAGGCCAGCAGGATGGCGCCGGTGTCCTTCAACTTCCTAGACTGAAATGCCGCAACGTACTGCGCCTCCACGCCTTCGATCATCTTCAGCGGCGCCGGCCGGAAGGCATGGAAAAGCAACAGTCTGTTGAGACCGAGTATGTAGTCCGCCGGAACGGCCGCGGCCTCGGCGACGGCCTTCAGCCTCCCAGCGTCCGCAGTCAGCGCAAACAGATCTGCTGACCACCTCACGCCTGCGCCGTGGAGCCGCAAGCAGTACACTGCTGCGCCGTCGATGAGGCCCCGGTGGCCTTCCATCAAGGTGTCGGCAATCAGCACCTCCGGGAGCCGGCTGACGGGTAGGTTGTTCAGCTCGGTCATGATGCCACCCCCTCGCACTGCGGAGTTGACACCGGCGACCTGGGCACTGGGCCGGCACCGTCACATTCACCGCGGCTCCGACATCCGCACCCACCGCCGGCAGGTCATGGCGTCGAGACCACCGCACCGGTGCATGCCGGCGCAACTCGTTCGGCGTACGACTTCAGCGCCCCGGTGACGGGGCGGTCGGGCCGCGTCCACATCGACGCGCGCTGCTGGAGCAGCGAGTCGTCGACTTCGAGTTGGAGCCTGCGGCCGGGTACGTCGATGAACACCTGATCGCCGTCTTCTATCAAGGCGATGGGCCCCCCATCCCACGCTTCAGGGCACACATGGCCCACGGCCAGTCCTGCTGACGCGCCCGAGAACCTCCCGTCGGTGATCAAGGCCACGTCTCCCAGGACACTTGCCACCTCGGTGAGCCGATGTAGCTCGCGCATGCCAGGGCCTCCTCTCGGCCCCTCATAGCGGATCACCACTACTGATCCCGGCGCGATGTTCGAATGCGCGAAGGCGGCGGCACATGCTTCTTCAGAGTGGAACACTCTGGCCTTGCCTCTGAACACGAGCATATGCTCTGGAACAGCCGATGACTTGACGATGGCTCCTCCCGGGGCCAGAGTGCCGTGGAGCACTGCTATCCCGCCCTCGGGGCGGATTGGATCGTCGAGGCCGCGGATCACATCGCACCTCCGCGGCACAGCTGCCGGTGCAGGCCATTCGCGAGCGATGTCGCGCCAGCGCTTGCCTGTGACGTTGGGGGTGTCACGGTCTATCAGCCCCCCAAGGGCCGTCATCACCGCAGGCACGCCGCCGGCATCGTGGAAGTCGGCCACGCTGTGGGGCCCATTGGGGGTGAGGGCGCACAGCAGCGGCGTGGTCCGAGACACTGCGTCGAAGTCGTCCCAGCTCAACTCGAGCCCTGCCTCAGTTGCCACTGCAGGCAGGTGGAGCAGGGCATTTGTGCTTCCGCCCGTGGCTGCGTGCACGCGCATGGCGTTCACAAAGGATGCCCGGGTCAGGAATGTGCGCGCTCCGATACCCGCCTCAACCAGCTTCACGGCAAGCTCGCCTGCCCGTTCCGAGCGGCCGATCCTTTCGGATGTTCCCGCTATGGCCGTTGCGTCACCCGGAGCCATGAAACCCAGGGCCTCGCACATCGCCAGCATGGTGTTGGCAGTGCCGTAGTAGGCGCACACGCCGGGGCATGGGTAGTAGTCCAGCCCGCCCAGCACCAGCATCTTCTCGTCGATCTTCCCGTCCATGAACGCGCGGCGCAGGGCAGTCTTCTCTGAACTAGAGGCAAGGGGGCGCGATGTGCCGGTTGTGGCGAACACCGTGGGCATGTCGAGGCGGGCGGCAGCCATGAGCATCGCGGGCACGACCTTGTCACAGGCTGCGATCATCACCATGCCATCGAAGAAGCCGTGGCTGCGGATCATGATCTCCACGCTGTCAGCAATGACCTCCCGCGACGCCAGGGGATATCTCATTCCGTCGTGCCCTTGTGCGATGCCATCACACACAGCGATGGTGCCGAACTCCAGCGGGACGCCGCCGGCGGCCAAGACGCCTCTCTTCACGGCCGCAGCGATGTCGCGCATGCCGACATGGCCGGGCACTATCTCGTTCCACGAGTTCACCACCGCGATGACAGGGCGGTCGAGGGCATCGTAAGAACACCCGGCGCAGGCAAGGTGGGTTTTGAGGATCCCGTAAGCGTAATCGGAGATTTCGCGCGGCCGTCTCAAGTTACCACTCCTCGCATCACTCTTTGACGGCGGCGGCCCTCAGTCCTCCCCCGTTGGTCTCAGAATAAACCATGAAGCCGAAGACGGCGATAGTGAGTGTCCTCGTGCATGAGCCGGCGGTCTCGACGACGATGCGGGCTCTCGAGGCGATGATTGCCATGAATGGGAAGGAATCCGATGCGGCACGTGGTATTAGGTGTTACACGCTGGTCTCCTATGAGCCCACGCGATAGAGGAGGAGTGAAATGTGAAACGCCTGACGCCTCTGGTAATTGCCCTCGTCTTTCCTATGCTGCTCTCTACGACATCAATGGCGGCCTCCCTGGCTGTGTTGCTCAAGGACGGGAGTACCATGGTGTTCAATGTGCCGGTGCCTGATGGAGACATCGATTCGGTGCTGATGCTTTACAGTGATCAGATCATGATCATGGAGCCGGCGGATGTCGCTTACGTCAACGGCGAGTCGATATCGCGACAGGACTTCGTGTCGAGAATGGAAGATGCGGCGGGTTACCATATCCTCGATGAGATGATCAACGAGCTGCTTATCAGGCAAGCCGCCGAGCAAGCCGGTATCACCGTGACGCCTGACGAGGTAGAGATCGAAATGCAGAACCTCCGCATAAGCTATGGTTCTGACTACGAGAGCGTGCTTTGGGAGTACAACATGACGGAGGACGAGCTCTGGACCAACATAGAGTTGGATCTGCTCACCATCAAGTACTCTACAAAGGACTTGGTCGTAAACGAGGCCGATTTGCGAGACTACTTCAGGCTGTACAAAGCAGATTTCGCCTACCCTGAGATGGTCAGGGCGAGCCACATACTCGTCGACACCGAGACCAAGGCCTGGAGTATCCTGGAGCAGCTCGAGGCCGGGAAGTCCTTTGCTGAGCTCGCCGAGAAGTGGTCTATCGACAGGGCGACGGCGGTTATCGGCGGCGACCTGGACTGGTTCGAGCGCGGCGTGATGATCGAACCCTTTGAGGACGCAGCCTTCTCCATGTGGCCCGGCGAGATCAGCAGGCCGGTGAAGAGCGAGGTCGGGTATCACATCATACTGGTGACCGATAGAATGGCGGCTCGTGAGGCAGTGTTCGAGGAGGTCAGGGACGAAGTCAAGAAGGCGTTCCTCCTTTCGAAGGCCCCGACGGTCAACGAGCTTGCGGAACAACTACGTGACGAAGCCGAGATCATCGTCCTGAACGACAAGTTCTGGGATCTCGGCACGGTGATTGCTCCGTAGGCGGGGGGCGCCTGTAGCTGGCATGACCCGTGCGTGGGTCGT
>DBQN01000029.1:29418-29554 GCA_002305255.1 Firmicutes bacterium UBA1393
GGGGTCGGAAAGGGCCTCCCAACGAAAAACCCCCGTAGCTGGTATGATTGGAGGGCGGCGCTCGGCGCCGCCTTCATTTCTATAACCCAATCCCGGGACGCGCGGAGGGGCGACCCATGGATGGGTCGGTTCTGTG
>DBQN01000016.1 GCA_002305255.1 Firmicutes bacterium UBA1393
ATCCCACCTGTATCCGAGCCACCATCCGATCTGCGAGGCTACCTGCTGGATGGCGTCCCACACCGACTTGTAGTCCACCTGGTAGGGCAGCAACATGAACCCTGGGCTGACGGGGCAGTACAAGGTGACCACGCCGGCACCGAGGTTATCGTCCAGGATCTGCTGTATGACGGTCTCGGCGGGCACGCCGGAGGTGGAGCCATACTCCCGCACTTGCTCGATGAAAGTGTCCTGCAGGAGCTTGGCAAGGTCCCGGAGTTCGCACTGGACGCCGCCCCTGATCACCGCGAGAGTATCGCCGAGATAGCCATGGATGAGGCGCACCCAGTCACTAGCCTGCGGCGCCACTCCAGGAGTAGTGACCGCTACATCAAGCAGTACCTCCCTGCGCGGCCATAGCAGCGGCGAGTACGAGCCGCCGAGTATGTTCCACGGGCTCTGATGGTTGCGAGGCGAGAACGCATTGGCACACCCTTCAGAGCGGAGAGTGAAACTGGCCCTCCTTACCCCAATGTCGCCGCCGGTTCCGCCCGTGCCCAGCCCCGACACATCGCCGAGCTCTACCTCTGCACGAGTTACATAGTCAGTGACATCAGTCCAGGTAACGCCGTCGCTCCGACCAATCTGCAGCCTAGTGTGTATTTGCCTGCTGGAAGCAATCGTGCTCATGTTACTGCTCCCGTATGGAGAGCCCGATGGTATGGCCGTTGTTGATCCAGCCAGCGGGCCCAGCGAATTGTACTCGCTTGTCGCTTGTGAGCCTCACGAGAGCCGAGACAGAGTGCGTAGCCGGTTCGCCGCCTAGCTCGTCGATCCAGAACGGCGTGGGCCCCCAGCCGATACTGTCTAGGTGTGACATGATAGCCTGATACTGCGCGGGTGTTAGGTAGGGCAACGTAAGCTCCCACGTCCGCTTGGCCACGACCAGATCCTGCCGGAGCTTGCCGCCGGCCGTGCGGTCCACGTCGGCTAGGATTTCGCGGCCGCCCTCCTGGTCCTCAAACCCCGGCAGTGCAATGTTCTTGTTCAGATACGCCAGCACATCTGACATGTGCCCACCTCCCTATACGGTGCCAGCGGTAGAGAGCCTCATCGCCCTGCCACGCCGAGCTTGGGCCTCGGCCACCTTGCGCTCGAAGTCCTCGTATCCGTAGATGTCACCCTGAAGGATCACGGTCAGGCCTCCGCTCGCGGCACCCGTGGCCGGCGTCACGCCATCTCTGGATATGCCTCCTGGCGACCACGGCTCTGCCGTGGCCGACTCGAACCGCCTCAACGCCACTTTGAACCCATGTGGCACGTTATACATGGCATTCGTGGCCGCTTCAGTGGCCATCGCTTGCTCCCACGTGAGCGATTGCAGGTGCTCAAAGGCATTCTGCAGGGCCTCGGTATCAATGAGCTTGATGTTGACACCAAGCCAACCCAGCGCAGCATTGATCACTTTGGCGAGGGTATTCCACGCCCACGCGAAGCCCTGAGCTACTCGGATGACGGCCATACCAAGTATCCTGAACACCGGGAACAGAGCCTGCATGACTGGCAGCAGTAGCGAGCCGAGCACCTCCCCCATCGCTGCGAACAGCGGCACGAGGGTACTGGACACAACGTTTATCAGCGGCAGTATGGGCTGGATGAGAGCACCCACTGCGTCGGCTGCTGCCTGCAGGATCGGGTTGATTGCCTCCACGATCCGCCTGAACGTCTCCGACTCTGATATCAGGGTCATCAACACTGCGGCGGCCATTGCCTCGGGACCACCAGGCGCCGCTTGGAGCGCGGCCTGGCCAGCATTCCAGGCACCCTTAAGCCCTCCACTATTGCGCAGGCTGTCCATAACTGCGGACTTGAGCTTGTCGTAGAGCCCTGGAGTGAACTTCTCGAAGTTACTCAGGAAGTTGTCCACGATCGGCAGAGACTCGCGCAGTCGCGCGATGATCCTGCGCCCCACGTTCATCCACATCTCAGTGGATGTAATCATCACCCGTTCCTGCTCGCGCTGATAGGCACGTTCACGTTCGGCATGCGCCCAGATACCTCTGAGGTCGTTTTGGTAGACTGCTTCCCTGGCCGCCTCGACCTCGTTCTGGTATTGCCGTTCCATCATGGCGTGGTCCCACACGCGCCGCAGATCCAGCTGATAGTACAGGTCTCTGGCCGTCTGCACCTCAGCTTCGTAGGCACGCTCGCGCTCTGAGTGTTCGCGCACCCGGGCCAGATCTAGCTGGTAGTAGAGTTCCTTGGCCGTGCGAATCTCAGCTTCGTAGGCCCGTTCCATTGCTGCATGCTCGCGGATAGCCGCGAGGTTCGCCTGGTAGTTGCGCTCCTTCGCAGTCCTGACTTCAGCCTCATAGGCTCTCTCCATGGCCGCGTGTTCGCGGATAGCGTCCAGGTTGAGCTGGTAATTGGCCTCCGTGGCGGTCCTGACCTCCGCCTCGTAGGCCCGTTCCATTGCTGCATGGTTCCAGAGGGCCCGAATATTCGCCTGATACACGGCATCACGAGCAACCCTGACCTGCTCCTCATACGCCCGTTCCATAGCCGAGTGTTCAGCGATGGCATCCAGTGCGAGCTGGTAGTTGAGTTCCCTCGCGCTTCGGACCTGTGCTTCGAAGTCCCGCTCCATGGCCGCGTGGTCGGCGATGGCGTCGATGCTGGCCTGGTAGTTCGCCTCACGCGCTACCTGCACCCCAGCTTCGTATGCGCGCTCGCGCTCTGAGTGCTCGCGCACAGCGGCTAGATCGAGCTGATAGTAGAGTTCCTTGGCTGACCGAATCTCGGCTTCGTAAGCCCTCTCCATCTCAGAGTGTCTTCTGACCGCCGCGAGATCTATCTGGTAGTTGAGTTCCCTGGCGGTCCGGATCTCCTGCTCATAGGCCCGTTCCATGGCGGCATGGTCTCTCACCGCCGCGAGGCTCAACTGGTAGTTGAGCTCCTTGGCCGCGCGGACTTCCTGCTCATATGCCCGTTCCATCGCCGCGTGTTCAGCCACTGCCCGCAGGTTGACCTGATACATGGCTTCGCGCGCGGCCTGGACCTCGCGCTCGTATGCCCTTTCCCGCTCCGAGTGCTCGCGGATGGCGTCGATGCTGAGCTGATAGTTGAGCTCGCGAGCAGCCAGCATCTCAGCCTCATAGGCGCGCTCCATCGCCGAGTGGTCCCATATCGCGCGTAGGTCAGCTTGATACCTGGCCTCAGCCGCCGCCCGAACCTCCGCCTCGTAGGCGCGCTCCATGGCCGCGTGCTCCCACAGCGCCCTGATGTCAGCCTGATAGACTGCCTCCCGCGCAGCCTGGACCTCGGCTTCATACTGACGCTCCATGGCAGCGTGGTCCCCAATGGCTGCGATGCCTAGCTGGTAGTAGAGTTCTCTTGCTGTGCGGACTTTCTGCTCGTAGGCACGCTCCATCTCAGAGTGGTCACGGACGGCGGCTATCGAGAGCTGATAGTTGAGCTCGCGAGCGGTGCGGACCCCTGCCTCATAGGCGCGCTCCATTTCTGAATGGTCTCGGATGGCAGCGATACTCAGCTGATAGTTCAGTTCTCTCGCCGCTCGAACCCCCGCTTCGTAGGCGCGCTCCATCTCGGCATGGTCTCGAATAGCATCGACGTTCGCTTGATACACGGCCTCGCGAGCTGCCACGATCTGAGCCTCATACTCGCGCTCCATGAGGGCGTGATCGCGTACGGCACGGATACTGAGCTGGTAGTTGGCTTCCCGTGCTGCCTGTATCCCCGCTTCATACGCTCGCTCCATTTCGGAGTGCTCGCGCAGAGCCCGTATGTTGAACTGATACGTGGCCTCGCGGACCGCCTGCACCTCGGCCTCATACGCGCGTTCCATCTCGGCGTGACTGCGAATCGCATCGAGGGAAAGCTGATAATTTGCCTCCTTGGCAGCAGTAATCTCAGCTTCGTATTGCCGTTCCATCATGGCGTGGTCCCTGATCGCACGCAGGTCTAGCTGGTAGTAGGCCTCCTTTGCGACCTGCACCTCAGCTTCGTATTCGCGCTCCATCTGAGCAAGATTCCAGATGCCAGCCATGCTCGCACTGGCTACGCCGCCTGCTGCCGTCGCGGCGCCGCCTGGGGCACCCGCGAGCAGTGCCTGCAACTCCTTCAGGAGCCACTGGATACTGTTGTGTTCGGGCGACATGCCCTCGCGATAGAGGGCGCGTATGGTATCCTCGATCAATGCTGCCTGCTCGGCCCGCCAGTCGAACGACTCGCCCCGGGCCGCCGCCAGTCGCATGTCGATGTATGTTCCCTCGGCCATTTCCCGTTGTGCCTGGCGCAGCGCATCGATGATCCCGCGCCAGACCACTTCGGGGTTCCTGGTAGATGCGGCTGCCACGGATGATATGGCCGCACTCGCCGCCTGCGCTGCCTTGGCAGCTGCCGTGGTCGCCGGCTCGACAATCTTCTTCACCAGCGCAGAGTAGTCGCCGGTGGCCATGGCACGGTCAAGCAGGTCCAGACGCTCAGCTATCGAGACGAGTTCGGCTTCTACTCCTGCCTTCAGATCGGCCAGGCGCTGGGTCTCGGCGTCCACACGACCGCCGGCGCGCTGTTGCGCCTGCCACCGCTCGGACTCGAGGAACTCCACTTGCGTCTTCTTGGAGAGCTGGTCCCGCAGGAGCGCGGTCTTCTCGAGTGCCGCAGCTGCCGCCGCCTCTTTCTGTATTTCAGCGTCGAGGATCGAGAGGTTCTTCTCGCGCGCCGCCGCTAGATCCTCAGTTGCGGTGGTCACGTCGGGCACGAGACTCGCCATCTGCTGCATGATGCCCTGCAGTTCGAGTTCCGCCGCCTTGTGCGCGTCCGTCCCGGGCTTGAGCCTGGACAGCTGGTCAGACACCTCAGCGTATCTGTCGCGGAGGCCGGTCAACGTGACAACGCTCTGCTCGTGCTGGGCCTGCATCCGCCGCTGCGACTCTATCAGGTCGTTGTTGTGCTTGATCCAAAGGGCTATTGCTCCTACTGCCGCGATGACCAGCCCGGCGGGGCCGAATAGGAACGCGAGTTTGCCGGTGGCCAGCGATATCGCTTCCGATAGGGTGGCAGCCCCGCCGGCCCACGCTGCGAATGCATAGGTGACGTTGTGGACCGCCGTAACCGTCGTGGCAATCGCGGCCGTCATCAGGCCGCCCACCTTCAGCAACTGCGACAGGGCGAGCGAGACCGGGCCGATCGCGGCGACGAGAGCTATCCACTTCAGGATGTTCTCCTGCATGGCCGGATTGAGCCGCCCAAACCAGTCCACGGCCTCCTTGAGCTTGTCCACCAGTGGACCTGTGGCCTGCAGCACCTTCTCGTATGCCGGCAGTAATGAGACACCTAGCTCGGTTGTGGTCTGCCTGATCCGCTCCTGCAAGATCCTGAGCTGGTTAGCGGGGCTGTCGATGGTACGTGCCATGTCGCCCTGGGCGACTGCCGTCTGCTCCATGATGGCCCCGTACCGGGCAACGATCTTCTCCTGCTCGGTGAGCTGCTCGCCCTGGGCTATCAGACCGTTTGTCAGTGCCCATGTCTCGATGGTGGTCTCATTGATGACAATACCCAGGCGCTTCAGCGGTTCGCTCTCGCCAGAGATGGCCGCCGTGAGCTTCGTGAATGCCTCATCGGGGTGGAGGTTGTAGAAGCTGGCCATGTCATAGGCCAGCTCGGTGAGCCCGCGTGACATGTCGTACGCGGCCTGCTCTCCGATGCCCATCGCGCCTAACATGACGTTGAGCGTGCCGATCTGCCGGCGCAACTCATACTCGTTGAGGCCGAGCTGTGCACGGAGCTCTTGCGACCAGGCTCGCGCCGAGTCCGCCATCCGACCCATCGACACCGTGAAAAGATTCTCCCCTTCGACGGCATCGGTGCCCATCTTGATTGCGGCTCCGCCAACCGCGGCCAGCGGCACGGTGAGAGCAATAGACAGGGTCTGCCCTGCTTGCTGAGCCTTGGTGGCCACATCCTGCATGCGCTTCGTAATCTGGTCCAGCCCCTTGGTATCCGACCCGATGCGTACTAGGAGCTCACCTATGACCATCGGCATGGCTCTCACCTCTCAATCGTCATAGTCCTCGTCATCCTCGCCGTGCGTCCGGTGCCACTCAGCCACCAGAGAGGCCTCGGGGCTTGTATCCTGACCTAGCAGGGCTGCGGGCTCTACAGGGTCCTTCGTCCAGCACGACATAAGGTAGGCCGTCGACCAAGCCAGCAGGGCCCGGTCAGTCTCGCGCCTAGTCCGGTAGCCTTCGCACCACAGGGCAAACTCGCGGGGCGTCAGGTCCCAAAACTGATCCGGGGTCAGCCCTATCTCTGAAGCACGCCGGCGCAGCTCGTCCCAATCGAGCCCATCTACGCCGGCTCGTCTGCCGGCTCCCCGGCTTCCCCCTCGTCCTCGACCTCCTCGGCCACATCTTCACCGATGCCCATGGCCAGCGAGAGCGCCTCGAACACCTTGTTCATGAGGTATGCGATCTTCTCCGGCTCCTGATCCATGAGTCGGCCGATCTTGTTGGGGGTCAGGTGACGATCTTCAGGGGACAGTGCTACCGACAGAGCCTCGCGTACCACTCGCACGCCGAACTGGCCAGCGAGAATCTGAGGGAGCGTAGAGTTTAGCCGCTCCTCAAGGAGCGCGATGGAGTTAAACGTGAATCGCAGCGTGTAGGACTGGCCTCCCAGCTCAACCTGCACGCCGCCACGGCGCTTGTTGGTCATGTGACGACCTCCTCGAATAGCTGAGAGCCGCCACAGTGGGCGGCTCTCGCATGTCAGTGCGCTGGGATGCTAGCTCGTAGCCCTGGAGAGGTCTCCGTCGCCCTCGAGCGATATGGAGACCTTGTGAACGGCTCCATGTGAACCCGAGATGGGCGGGTAGCTAGCCAGCACGGCGTTGCCGGTGAACTCGGGATTGGTCGGGCTCTTGACGGCCTTGGTAGGACGGAGCACGACCGGGAACGATGCCGCTCCAATGAGCGGGAACAGGGTAGCGTCCACCGACCCGGCATCGTAGTCCTGGAACAACGTGGCCGACACCTTGAAGTCCTTGAGCCCGGCGATCCGGCTCAGACTCGATTCACCCATGGCGTTCTTGGTGTGGATTGCTGCTGAGTATGCGAGCTCCACCTGCTCGAGATGGTCGCTCAGGTCGACGCCGTTGATGCTGAGAAACGCATCCTTCAAAATCATCTTGCCCACTGTCTATGTCACCTCCGTAGTGCCTCTACGCCTGAATGCCGATTACGACGGCTGCGAGAATGCTGGGCTCCGTGCCCCCCACTGTGAGCGAAACCCGCCACCACTCATCTGCGATGGGACCTGCCACTGGCGCCAGCCACCAGCCACCAGGAGCGGCCACCTGACTGAACACGGCGCGCTCAGTTGGATCTGCAAAAGCCTCGGCAACCGCGCTTTGTATCGCCACAGTCAGCGTCGGGTTCGTGCCCTCCATGCTGAACACGTGCAACGCAGCGTATAGCCTCTGAGTCTCGGCTACTGCACCGAGCTGGCGTGCCACACCGGTACCCGTCCCCGTGACCGTGTCATTGAGCATCACCCTGCCGCGCACCAGGTTGTCGCCTTCGGCGCTCACGCTGAACCCAAATAAGTCCCCGTGCTTCCCGCCGAGCTTGTATTCTCCCTGCGTCACAGGCATGATGTATGCGACCTCGCCATCAGCCCCGGTCGTGGGGCCTATGGACACCACGGTGCCCGCGAGTCCGATGTTGTCGAACAGTGTCTTATCCAGCCCGCCTGTGGCCGACGAGTCCCAGAGCCCCTGATGGCTCACAGAGGCCTGAATGAGCCCTGCCATCCGCCTGACGGCCCCGCTGGGACCAAACAGGGGCAAGGTCTTGATGTCGGGATCTGCTTGCAGGTTCATCTGCGAGAGATCCCCAGACATGTTGTAACCCCCGGCCCAGCACTTAGGGTTCTTGAGTATGTGCTTGCCCACCTGGTATCACCTCCGATCCGCTGCCTTCCACACCGCATACCCCGCATATCCATGCGTTCTGGCTGCCCATGGTGTTGAGCTGCACTCTTGCCGTCAGCGGGTGCTGACACACCGCCGGATCCGGCGAGCTGACTAGTTCAGGCGGTGCCTCTCCCTGCGGTTCTTCCTCGTCGTACATGGTGAGAGCCGCCTCGACGGCGGCCCTGATGCTGAGCAGCAGATACTGCATCACTTTCCGTTCATCGGCCACTCGCTCACCCCCTATGCGTCGTGCCCGCGGCTGTCGGCTCGCGGTGCATCCGGAAGTTGAGGCTGAACGATGGCCTGCGCGAGTTGTCGTAGCCCAGTGACGTTGGTTCGCCCACAGCCTGGATAGCCAGATAGCGCGTGCCTCCCACGGAGGCCGGGCCGTAGGCATGCAGAGCATCACGCACCCAGAGCGCCACAGCATAGGCCTCCTGATAGCCCTCTCGGGGCCCTCTCACGCGGACCTCCACTGTAGGTTCATCGAGCAGCATGTTCACTGCCGGGTCCCAGCCGCCAGTATCGTAGCAGGTCACCACCGCGTCAGGCTTGGCCGGTTCGCTGCTGGCGTGGAACTCCACTGCGGGCAGCCTGGACGTGGCCACGTCCCACTTCCACATCGCCACCAGCAGACTCTTGATGTCAATGGCCGGCGAGTTCATGCGCCTATCACCTCACGGTCGCCTTGTCCCGGATCATCTGCACCCAGCGCGTGGTGTTGCGTTTGACCACGTCCTCCAGGTACTTGGCCTTGCCGCCCCGAGGATGCTGCCATTCGAGTTCCTCGTGCTGTCTGACTGCGTACGGCGTGCCAAAACCGATCTCGACCTCCGGCTTGACGTTCGGTTTGTGGTTGCCAATCTGCATCACGCTACCGCTCTTGTCAGCGCGCGCGATCGGGATCATGCCGAACGTGACATATCCGGACCCTCGCAGGTCGCCCTTATCGACAGGGGCGTCGGGCGCAGCCTTGGCCAAGCAGTCCAGTCCCACGGTCTGCAGCCCCTCGCGGATGTTGCCGTCGATGGATGCTATCTCTTTGTTCAGCCGACGCTGCACCCTGTCCAGCCCTTCGATGCTCACCGTCACAGCCATACGACATAACCCTCCACCGCGCCGTCCAGACCCTGCAGCTCTTCCATCGCCAGCAGCTCGTAGCTATCAACGCTATTGGGATTCGATGCGCCACTGGAGCCGCGATGGAGCCGCCCCTCAAGGTCGACAGGCTCCAACAGATACACCCGAGCCTGGCTGACCACCTCGCGACCATCCTTCGCCCGTATCACGCGTTGCTTCTGCTCCCACCGGCAGCGCATATACCGGGGTGGGGTATACGTTCGTCCGCCTTCTCCATCAGGAGTGCCTGCCCAGTAGGTGCATGTCTCCGTGCAGGCGTACTTGATCATCGCAGATCACCGATCCTGCATCGCTGGATCCACTCGTTCACGGCCGACAGCGCCTCAGGGGCGATAACAACGCCCCCTTGTGCCGCGTGCCTGCCATAGCTCTCGCTGGCGCTCCCAACAGTCCTCGATGTTAGTCCGCGCGCAAGCGAGGCATCCAGGCTGCGCTGCGCAGGCGTGGACGAGAGCAGCCACAACGCCTGCTCACAGATGGCCGCTGTGACGGCTCCGCTAGGCACGTCTTCGCGGAGCCTGAGTGACGCGACATGTCGCTCGGCGGTGGCCAGGGCTTTGGTCTTGTTGGCCGGCGTGGCCTGCTCCCATGCCTCTGCATAGAGACGTGTGGCGAAGTAGGCCTCTGCCTGTGAGATGTTCATACGCTCCACCGCCTCCGATGTGAGCTAAGCCCGGCGGCTCAACGGCTGCCGGGCTTGCGTTGCGTTTACTGTTTACTAGGCCAGCACCTGCGCCTGGAAGACCTCGTCAACCGCGGGGAACGTGGGGATGGCGCACGCGGCTGCCTTGGTCCAGATCGACGGCGGCTCGACATACTGGTCGATGGCCGCATAGATTCCAGGGGCTTCCTCGGAGGTGATCTCGTTGTCGAGCAGCGCCTCCGCCGTGGGCCCGAGCAGGGTCTCGCCGAGTGGGGTAGGCGGCAGCAGCACGAAGCGGTTCGCGGGGAAGAACCGCTGAGTGGTGATCACGCCGGCCTCGTTCTGGACACGCACCTGCTCGTCGTAGGTTGCGATCTGCGGCAGGTCCAGCTGCTGCAGCAGGGCGTTGATCTGCGGCAGGCTCACGGCGCGGCTGTTGCCGTTGTCGCCCCAGATCATGGTGCGCACCTGGGCGTTTGTGAGCATGGCCGCCACAACCGTATTGCTCGTCAGAGCCCTCGTGGGCCTGGTGCCACTGGCCGCGATCACCGCATCGACCCACTGCTGGATCATAGTGATGGGCTCCGCGTTGGCCTGGTTCCACTGGCCACCCGGCACATTGTTGGCCGGCAGCACGGCCTGGTTGCCTACGGGCACGCCGTAGTTGACGGTCACGATGACCCCGTTCTCGTTGAGCACGAGCTGGCCGGTGGCCAGGGCCGAGATCCGCATGGCCTCGATGCGCGCGAGCACGCTGTCGACCATGTTGTCTATGTCGTTGTAGAGCTGGTCCCTGACCATCGCGATGTCGCCCGCGCCCTCCCTCTTGAGGGCAATGAGCAGGCGTTCGTCGAGATTGATCTTGCGCTTGATGGGCGGGATCTCACCGCTCACCTTCGCAGCACCGTCACGGCTGGCGATCTGCGCCTCGGCGCCGAACGCCTGCACCGATGCCATGACCGGCAAGCGGTTCTGGCTGCGCCAGTACTCGAAGGTCAGCTCGTTCGTGGGTTGTTCCGGGAACAGCGTGGGCCCGAGGTATTTTCTGGGCTGCCGAGCCCGGGCGTATGCGAGGACCGCCTTGCGAGTGAACTCCTTGAGCAGCTTGTTCATCTACTCCACCTCCACCTTAAACCCAGGTGATGCCGGTCAGGCACGCCTTCGTGTAGGCGTCAATCGGTGCCGGCAGCCTGGCCTCAATCACGCGGGCCTGGTCGATTGCCCTCACCACCTGGTTGGCATGGACCACTCCGCCACTCGGCGAGTAGTCGGTGAAGGTCACGTGGTCCGCGAGGATGGCGCTGGGCACCACGTTGGGAGCGCCCGCCGGGATCGGGTCCACGCCGCCCGCCAGAGGCGTCGCCGCCACGGCGATTACCACGTCGGTGTCGGTCGTGCCGGCAGCCGGGTTGGCCACGACGATGTCCTTGACGAACAGCGCCGCGTTGATGGCCTGGATCACCTGGGCAATGGTGCTGGTGATGGCCTTGGTGCCGTCCGTCGCCACGTAGACCTTGATGGTGTCAGTCTCGACGACCACCTTGAGGGTGGCATTCGCCGCGTCGGGGTCTACGAGTTGCACCTTGATCTCGTCGCCGGCGACGCCGGGCTTAATGGCCGTGATGACGATGTCATCGCGCAGGCCGCCGGCTGACGCCTTGAGCGTCACGGTCGAGGCCGTGCCGGGCACCGCTGCCGCACCGGGGATGTAGGGCTCGTAGAGGCCAGCGCCATTACGGCCGATGATCGTGCCAGCCGGCAGGGCCTTGATGCCTGTGATCGGATTGGGGGGCACTACCGCTTCGGAGATCGTCACCGCGCCCCGGATGTAACGGACCTTTTGGGAGTCCAGGAACGATACCTGGGCGCCGATAGTGGTCGTCCGCAGATTCAAGTCCATGTCTCACACCTCACTTAGTTGCCCACGGGTCGTATCCGCCCGTAGGCTGCTTGCCTTTGTTGCGCTCCTCGGCGAGCGCCCTGGCGGCCGCCACGGGGTCGGCCTCACCGCTCGGAGGGGGATTGCCTCCCGGTGCGCCTACGGGGCCCTTGCCTCCGCCCGCCGCGCCCTTAAGATAGGGCTTAGCCTTGAGCAGTTCCTCGATGGCCTCCTTCACGCCGCTGACCTTGCCATCGTCGGCGACCTGCGCCTTCGACAGGTCCGCGAGCTTCGCTGCGGCCTCGGGGTCCACGACGCCAAGTGCGGCGCAGACGGACTTGACCTCAGCGGCCAGCAGCATGCCCTTGGCCTTCGCGCTAGCGGCCTCCAGGGCCGCCTTGTGTGCCGCGTCGAGATCGGCGAACACCTTGCCCCAGTCCGGCTCCTGGCCGTCCGGGATATTGAGGGCCTTGCGGATTGCGGTCAACTGGTCATCTAGACCCTTGGCCTTCGTGCGGTACTCGGCTGCCTGTCCGCGGAGCGCCTTCACGTAGTCCTCCGTGAACATCTGCGCCCCTCCATTGGGTGCGGGAGCGCCGCCACCAGCGGTCCCTCCGCCGGCAGCCCCGCCTCCGCCTGAGCCCCCATCGTCGGGCGCCCAGAACGGGCTTAGCCCGAACAGTCCTCGCAGCATCTAGCTGCACCTCCTACGGGGCACCTGGCCCCCGAAATGTGAGAGCCACCGGCTGTTGATGGCCAGTGGCCCAGGTGATAGTCTAACGTTGGGTGATTGTGCCATGGCCTACGTCCACGACGCGCGCCCCGGTTGGGCGCAGCGCGGGTTCGCCAAGCTTATCTACTGGTCGATTACCTGCGAAATCGATAAACAAATCGCGCAATTGCGGCAGCGCGGGCTCGCGCCGGCACTCATCCGCTTGGGCCCTGCGGCCTCCGTTGTCTATGCCCACGAGCACTGGGCGCAGCGCATCGAGGACGCGCCTGCCTGCCACCGTGGCTACAGATGCGATGTGCCGATCGTCTACCGCGACGAGCGTGTGTCAGGGGTCGCCATTGAAGGACGCTAGGTTCGCCTCGCGCCATGCGAACAACGCAGCCTCTACTTCCTCGCGAATGTGCGTCATCACTGAACCCTCCCTGGCCAGTCCGCCTTCTTGCCTCGGTCCTTCGCCTCGTAGTAAGCACGATTTTCACGGGCAGCCACGCTGCGCCACCTGTTCTCCTCACGGCCAAGGGTGTTCTGCTGGCTCCGCACCTCGCGCAATTTCTCGCGCACCGCGTCGCGCTCCTCGCCCTGAGGTAATACGGCCAATTGTTGCTCGAGTTTGCGGCGCTGTCTCCGGAGGGCAGCCTGCTCCTGCTGGCGCTCGTAGGCAGCCTTGTCCGCTTCTGAGCGACGATCATCAAACGGCCGGTTGCTGGCGGCACGCGTAGCCTCTGGATCCGGGTCTCCCTCAAGCACATAGACACCGATTCGGTGCCGGCAGCGCGGATGCATCGACATGTAGCCCTTCGAGAAGCCCGGCACACTGGCCAATGTCGGGTATCCTGGGGTCTTGCCCTCCCGAGAATACGTCCGCCCTTCATAGGGAGCGCAGATCGGGCACCCCGCCCTGTGCTCCGACATCCGCACCAGGTCGTGGCCCATGCTGCTCAGCTGCGTCAAGAGTCCAGTGTTCTGAGCCTCGGCCGTCACAGACCGGATCACCATGTCCGCATAGCTGTCCAGCGTCCACTCCCGGCCCCTCGAGTCCCGAAACGCCGTAAGGCCCTCATCAGCCAGCCGTCGAGAAAAGCTCTTCTCTGCCTGCCGTATCGTCTGGCCGGTGGATGTCTTATCGAGCACGGCCTCGAGCTGGGCTCGCCTCCAATGGTCTCGGACACGGCGCCCCACAAACTGGGTAGCGTCATGCAGATCATCAATGAGCGACTCCACAAGTATCTGCACTGCATGCTGATGAACCTTGACCATGGCCGGGGCAATGATGCCTGCGCCGCCTCCGCGGGATCCAAGGGCGGCCGCGGCCTCCTTCACTGCCTCTCCATACGCCTGCGGTATGACGTGGCGCGCCCACCGCTCCGATGTGGCATCTAGTTCCTGCAGTAGGTTCCTCACATCGCGGGCCAGCGCTTCATCGAATGCCGTAGAGCGATTCTGGGTTTGCTTGGCTACGATCCGCTTGAGGAGTTCGATGTATGCCTCCCTGTAGACGGTAACCAGAGCATCAATGGCCGGGCTGGGATCGAACATTCATCCATCACCAACCCTAGAGCCCTGGTGACTCGGGCTCGCCTGTGCCGCCGAGGATGCTGGTTATGTCGACTGGCGTCCACGTCCCAGGCGCTGCTGCCATGTCCATGTCGGAGCCAATTTCGGCCAGCTCATCCTCGAGCGCCTGTCTCGAGAGGCGCTGCAGTTGCCGGACTGCCGTGCGCCGGCTCATGACGCCGGCCTGGACGCCGAGGGCGACCACTTCGGTCTCCTCCATCTCGTCATCAGGGAGGCCATCGCGCCAGGCGATCTCGATGTCGGGGATGTCGAAACTCTGACCCCCGCGCTCGGATTCAAGCATGAGCGCCGCCTTGAGCACCTGCTTGAGAGCCTCGTCGAAGTAGCGCTTCTTGCGATTGACTTTGGCCAGTATGCGCAAGAGCCGGAACTTAAGCGCCCTGCCACTCTCGGCCACGCCCGCCTTGCCCATGCCGAATGCGTCGGGCGACGTCTCCGTCACCATGAACGCCATCTCGACTATCTTGTCGATCTGGGTGAACGCCGCCGAGAGCTGCGCGTCCCACACGAGGTAGCGCGGCAGGTTACCGCTGGGGTTGTTCGTGAGATCTACCTCGATCACATCCAGCGCTTCTTTCTCGATGTAGTAACGCTGGGTCGCAGGATCGAGCTTCATGAGCCCCGGCGGGAGAATGAGCTTCGGGTTCTCGTGCTTGTCGAGCACGCGTGAGACACGGCTGAGCCTGTTGTTGAGCTCATCCACCAGGCTGTCCAGCCCCTCATAGTCCGAGATGCCGCGCCAGTCATCGTCCAGTCTCCAGTTCGGCACGTACCAGACCAGCAGACCAGGATAGCCAGTGTCCTCCTCCTCCGGCACGTTCGCATACTCGGGGAGGGTCGAGAGCTTCATCTGCGCCGCAAGTTCGCCGCGCTCGATACGCCACAGCTCGTGGCGTATCCGGCCCGGGAGGTGTATCTCGCGACAGAGATATTTCTCCTTCGCGAGCTCGCGCTCCCAGGCGATCACCGCGCCCTTCATGATGCGGCAGTCGTCGGGCTCGAACTCGGGGAAGAACAGGGCCGGATTCACCGCAGTGATGATCGACTCTGCACGCTCCAAGTATGCGTAGCGCTTGCCGTATCGCAGCTTGTAGACGCAGTCACCGCGGGCGCTGGCCCCGACGCTCATCTCGTAGTCGAGCGTGTGCAAGCCGTTATTGCGCACGATGGAGTCGAGCGCCACCTGCGCTGGCGAGCCGTCATCGCCCGCCTGGAACGCCGGGTCCTCACCAAAGAGCAGGTCAGCGCAGACCAAGCTCACGAGCTTCGGAAAGTTCGCCACGATGTAGACGATGGACTGGTCCGGCGACTTGTCGAGCCACTGCTGCACGCGCTTGAAGGCCTCGTCATGCCTACCCCGCAGGAGCAGCCTGTTGTGCTGGTAGGACTCGATGCGCGCCGCGTGTTCCTCGGGCGGCCACTTATCGCCCTTCTTGACTTCGAGAATCGACATGCACATCACCATCCCGCTGGCCGCTGGCCGTATGCTCTCGTCATCGGAGTTGCCATGCGCAGCAGCGCCTGGCTCATCGCGTCGACCTGGTCATCGTGCGCCCCATTGGGAAACGCGGCGCATTCCTCAACGAAATCGCTGACCCACGCGGTTAGCGTCGGATCGGGCAGATACACGTTGCCCGCCTCGATCTGAGGCGACACCGCTGACACGCGAGCGGCCTTTGAGCCTTGCGGCTCCACGGCGATGAGGCCCGGTATCTCGCGGCGCAGCGTCGCGATGATGGCGGGACCGTTGGCCTTATCCTCGATGAGGATAGCCCGCGCCGCTGGCCACCTGACCGCCATGGTACGCACTGCCGCGAGCGAGGCCGGAAAGTCGAGCCGCGCGCGCAGCTGGTCGAGCAGATAGCGGTC
>DBQN01000097.1:0-7431 GCA_002305255.1 Firmicutes bacterium UBA1393
CCAGCCGATGCCGCAGCATGCTCTCGACCCTGCAGACCTCGCCCTCCAGGCAAAGACCGGTCAGCCCGCTATCCCTTGCGACGCAATCGCAGCTCAACGTTGGCCCTGGTTGCCCGCTCCTCTATGAGCGCTACCGCAAGAGCCGCTCTGGCTTCTACAGTCGCCCCTCGCGCCAGGGCGTCGGCTGCGCTGGCGACCGCGTCTGCCTGCCGGATCCGCTCCGTCACGGCCCTGAGGTCGTCCAGGCTGAGCAGGTTGGCAGCGAGGCAGAACATGCCCTTGCGCCTGCCGTCATTGCAGTTGGCAATGAGGAACTCCAGAATGTCGACTCTCTCATCCAGCTCGGCCCTGTATGCTTCGATACCACCGACGCGCGCTCTCTCAAGGTCAGCGATGACATTGCGGTATGAGATGAACGAATCGGTGTCGCTGGGGACCGCGAAACGCTGACACGGATACGCAGAACACTGGAAACAGTACTCTACGCGATCATGGCGGTTGTTACATGTTATCACGGCGCACGTGGGGTGCTTCAAGTGGAAGTCCTCGCCGCCGCACCCGGGGCATCTCGATTCGCCCTGGGTGTGGTATCGCTGACAGAGCCCGCAGTTGAGACCGCACAGCGCGAACCGCGGGTAGTCCCTTCTGCGCTCCTTCATGTCAGTCACCCTCCTCCATGAGAGATGCCCAAACCTGATGTCGTTCGCTGCAGTGGCGGCGCCGGACAGAACTGGTGGGGCGCCGATCGAGTCCTCAACCGCGTGCGGCGGAACGCGCCGCCATCTTCACCAGGAGCCTGCCCACGGCCGTTGGGAACAGGTAGCTCAGCGCCACCGACACCGAAGTGCCGAATGAAGGCGACATCACGAACCGGCCCCCCTTAATCGATCTGGCCAGCCGCCGCCCCACCTTCTCCGGCGACGCCTTGAACTCATTGGGTACGAGCAACGGCGATGCTGACTTCGTATCGGTGAGCGGCGGGTGGATGATGTGAAAAGTGATGCCGCTTCCGGCATACTCGAGGCTCAGACACTTGGCCAGAGCCTCTATGGCGCCCTTGCTGGACGAGTAAGGGCTCACGTTGACGAATCCCGTGACGCCCACCCCCGAGCTGGTGAAGCATACCTTACCCCTGCCTTGCGCTGTCATGGCAGGCAAGACGGCCCTGGTCATGTTAATGGCCCCGAACAGGTTCACGTCAAGCACTGCACGGAAGTCGTCATTGCTCTGCTCAGCGAAGCTCCTGAAGGGACACAAACATGCATTGTGCACTGCAATGTCGACCGATGAGAATCGCGCGCATGCTGCATCGACGGCGGCGCTGACCGCCTCTACATCTCGCACGTCGCCCTGGAAGGCCAAGAGCCTCCCCCCATGCCCGTCCGTAAGCGCCTGCAGGTTGCTAATGTCCAGATCCAACACGGCCGCCTGGTTCCCGTACTCAAGCCACTACTTCACCATGTAGTACCCAATGCCTTCGTTAGCGCCCGTTACGAACAGAGTAGACATTGTCGACACCTCACATCGCAACGCTGAGTTCTCTGCACCCAGTGTACAGGAGTACGGCCCCAGAGCAAGCTCAACCACGTCTGCAAGGCCAATCCGTGCACCGGCGCCACACCTGACACTTGTGGTCGCTGGTCAACCCGGCGACCACACAGAGACTCAACCCACCTACTGCGGCGCGGCAAGTGGGTCGAAGGTCCAATGCGGCTGGCGCTCGGGCCCTCGGCCTGATGCCGGCCGCGCCCCTATCCGCGCTCTTGTACAGGCGCCTTCAGATCTTTCGCAGAAATGCGCTTCACCAGCAGAAGGACGAGCATGCCTATGATCAGGAACCCGATGATGGAACCTACTGCCCATAGCAGTCCATACCGCTCAGCGGCAACGGCGTCTAGCCCCTGGCCTACATACCAGTTGTGCGCGCGGTATGATACAGCTCCGAATACCAGCGGCCCTACGAACGTCGAGGTCCGCCCGGCCACCGACAGGAAGCCGTAGAACTCGGCCGTTTTGGCTGCGGGGGCAAGCTGGCTCACCATCGTGCGGCTGACAGCCTGGGCGCCCGACAGGGAGAACCCTGCGAGCAATCCGATGACGTAGAACCATACGATCCCGTCGACTGCGTAAAGTCCGGCAACAGATGCGATCAAGATGACAAGCGAGATCAGGATCGCCTCTTTGCTGCTGCGCCTATCGGATATGCGCCCGAAGTAAAGGGAGCCGATGGCACCGGAGATGTGGATCAGGATCACGAACATGATCAGCTGTGTCTGCTCCATCCCGAAAAGGGTGGCGCCGACTATCGCCGCGAAGTCTAGAAGCATCATGATGCCGTCGTTGTATATCAGGAAGGCGGCCATGTACTTGACGAACTCGCGGTAATCCCTGATTGACCTGAATGTCTGCGCCAGCTTCGAGAAGGCCACGTTGATGGTGCTCTTGCCGTGTGGGATCTGCTCAGAGGAAGGGCGCTCCACGACCCACAAGAACGTCGGGATAGAGAACAGCAGGTAAAGCACGGCCGTCACCAGGAATGCGAAGTGGGTCACCTGGTTGCCTACTAGCCGGATCGGCAGAAGAACGATCAGAAGAGTGACAATTCCGCCGACCATCCCAACTGCCCAGCCCTTGCCCGATACAGAGCCGACCGTATCCGGTGTCGAGACATCCGTCAGCAGCGCATCGTAGAACACCTGCGCACCACGGTAGCCTATCTCAGCGATGATGAAGAAGAGCATGCCGGTGAACACGTCTCCCTCACCCACGAAGAAGAGCAGTCCGGTGAAGACCACGGATATGGCCGTAAAGGCAATTAGGAATCGCTTCTTTGACCTCGTGAAGTCGGCTATGGTGCCAAGGACGGGCGACACCAGGGCCACGATGATGGCGGCGATTCCCACCGACACGCCCCACAGACGAGTGCCCTGTGCGCCTCCTACCACCACATTCTTGAAGTACGTGGAGTACACTGCGAGAAGAATAACGGCCGCATATGCGGAATTGCCGAAATCGTACGAATACCATGACCAACGAGACTTCCTCGTAGCTGCGCGTATCGTTCTGTCCATGTATTGCTGTTGCTCCGATCACCAGTATTTGGGTGACTCGTACGGCATCCGGAATAGTCCATACGCGCAGATGTTACTACGATGTACAAAGTATTTCAAGCTGTACCGCTAACCCCACTGTGTGCAGGTGCACCCCGAGTGCACCCCGGGGTGCACCCGCACAGCCACTGAGCAATCCAAGTCACTGCAGGAAGTGCTCGAGCGGAGAGAGGTCCAGGCCAGCCACATCCCTTATGGCACTCAACAGCTCACGCATCATCATCCTGCAACCCCCTGCTTCCCTAGACTCAACGTTGACCGGGAGGATGGGATCATGCAGCGACAGGCGGATCAGGAACCAACCATCTCCGGCACCTTTCGGGAAACTCACGCGGATACCCTCGTAGTTGCGTGGCACCACCAACCAGCCCGGATCTGACTCGGCCCTCGCACGCACGGCTGCAAGCGCTGTCTCCCCCACGGAGCGGAAATCGGCAGCGGTGATCTTCAGCCTGATCTCGTAGGCCTCCAGCGGTTCCGACAGCGTATCGAGGAGCGAATCGACGGTCTTGCCCTCTCGATGAAGCTGAGCCACCTTAATGAGTATCCTGGCAACTAGATACGCCCCGTCGTCGAGGAAGTAGTTCTCCTTGAGGGCACCATGTCCTGAAGTCTCGATGGCGAGTTGACTATCCTGCCCTTCGCTGTTCAGTCTCATGGCTTCATTGATCACGTTCCGATAGCCGCGCTTGAACCGGTGGTGAATCCCGCCATGCGACTCTATGAACGCCGCAAGCTCGTCCGAGGTGATAGAGTCAGTCACGATGGTTGTCCCCGGATGGTCCTCTAGAATGATCGCCGCGAGGAGCGCGATGAGGCGATTGCGATTGATCTCCCTGCCGTTCTTGTCGACTGCACCCGCTCGATCTACGTCGGTGTCAAAGATGATGCCGAGATCAGCATTGTTGTCAATGACGGCTCTGGTGATAGCCTCCATGGCCTGCTCGTTCTCGGGATTGGGGACATGGTTCGGGAAGGCCCCGTCGGGCTCTAGGAACTGGCTGCCGGTGGTGTCAGCCCCGAGCGGCTTCAACACGTTGTCCACGAAAAACCCGCCGCCACCGTTACCTGCGTCAACAACAATCCGCAGTCCCTTCAACGGTTCGTCGGGGTGCACCGGGTCCGCCGCACGCTTGCGGATAGTCTCCACAAGGCTTGCCGCGTACACCGGCATGAAGTCTGCCGCCGACACCTTGCCCGGGGCGGCAGATGCTGGATGCGGCGCCTTCTCCGCGAGGTCCAGTATGGCGGTGATATCCGCTTTCTCCAGGCCGCCCCCGGATGTGAAGAACTTGAAGCCGTTTCGGTTGGCAGGAAGGTGACTGGCCGTGATCATCACGGCGCCATCGAAGCACCAACCGTGTGTGACTGTAGACATAAACATGCCCGGTGTAGACGCCAAGCCGAACAGGCAGACTTCAGCTCCCTGCCTGGCAATACCGGCTGTGAGAGCCTTTTCGAGACTGTCGGCCGACAGCCTCGAGTCATGTCCCACCGAGATACGAAGCCCCGACGGCTGCACCCCTTTGCGCGACGCTAGCCAGAGCGCAAATGCCTCGCCTATGGCGGTGGCCACGTGTTCGGTGAGATTGACAGGCTCACACTCGACGCCGGGTAGTGCCACGCCGCGGATGTCGCTGCCGTTCTGCAATGCTTTCCACATGTTACTTGGCATACAGGCGATCCTCCTTACTGCAGGTTATGCATCCTTGCCCGTATGGGCGTATTCCTTCTCGATCAGAGCAAGTGCAACCCTCAGGCCGGCGATTCGGCGTTCAAGGAGGGTCTGCTGCGACTTGCCCAGTTTCGATGCATCTATCTTCTCGCACTTTCGAAGCGTTGACAGAAGCGCGCGATGCGCCTCACACAGTTCCTCGGGCGTGAAGTCCGGCACAGTGAGCCCCCCCTGCCCCATTCATCCTTGCCCGGTCCGCAGTCTCTCTGCAGATGATCTCGAGCGCGCCCTCTTCCATGTTATAGGCAATGATCTTCCTCAGCAACGCGTAGCCCACTTCATCAGTCCACTCGATCCTGAATAGCCCCTTAGGGCAAGAGTATCCGGGTCCCTCGACTTCCTTTGCGAAGAGGCTAATGGCTGGCTACTTCAGATGCCACGGCCATGTGAGTCTTGCGATGCTGAAGCCGATGATGAAGGTTCCATAGTCTCTTGCAGGGTCGTCGATACGACCGACGTACTCCTGGAGATAGTCCATGCCATGCGCCGCTACTGGCTCATACCATCTGCACAAGCTGAAGTCTGCTTTCTAGGTTCCAATAGCGTTTTCCAGACAGGGATGAAGAACAGAATGGAGATGACCATTGCACCAAAGTCTGCTATTGGAGTAGCCCATACAATGCCGTTCACGCCTGAATATGCATTCATGACAAACATGAACGGTATATCGAGACCTCCCTTTCTGAAAAGTGATAATACCAACGGCTGAAGTCTCTTGCCCATTGCCTGGAAGATAGTGATGACCATCAGTGTCACCGAAATGCAGGGTCCAGTGATGCATATGATTCGCTGAAATATCTGACCGTATTCTACTGTGAGCGCGTCGTCGATGAATGCTCTCACAATCGGATAAGCACAGGTAAACAGCAGGACAGTGCAGACAAGTGCGATGGATAAGCTAAGGGCAAACGTGGTGAGAATGGCCTTCTTCATTCTTTCGTAGTTCTTTGAAGAGTAGTTGTAGCCAATCAGCGGGATCACGCCCTGACTCATCCCTGTGGCAATTCCATATGACAGCATGTCGATCTTCTTTGCTATTCCAACGCCGGCGATCGCTTCATTGCAGTAAGACGACATAAGGCGGTTCAGAGTTATGTTTGAAAGAGTGCCCATCAGGCTCATGAAGGTGCTCGGTAAACCGACAAGAAACACCTCTGACGGTACATGATCTCTCGTTGAGAAGAGACGCGGACTCAGTGCCAGTACTGTATGACCACGTTTCTTCAGAATGAGGATGACGAAATACACCGTAGCCACGAGATTTGAGAGCATCGTAGCTAGAGCAGCACCGGCAATCTGCATTCTCAATGCCATGATGAAGATGGGATCGAGGATGATGTTTAGCACTGCTCCGAGGATCATACCAAAGCTTGCCTGCTTTGAATGCCCTTCAGAGCGGACAAGGTGCGCAAGTCCCACATTCAGCACAGTGGGAACTGAACCCACGGCCACCGTCCAGAATATATACTGTCTGCAGAAACCATAGGTATCTGCATTGGCTCCGAAAGCCGGCAAGGCAATGGGGCATAGTACGTAGACGATGATCCCGTAAAGCAGCGATACTGCTGTAGATGTCCAAATGCAGAAGACCGATGCTCGGGTTGCTCTTTCTCTATCGCCTTTCCCCAGGCTACGTGAGATCAAGCTTGACCCGCCTATGCCGAACAGATTCGCAGTTCCTGTCAGCAAGAAGAACACTGGCATGCAAAGATTAGCGGCAGCAACTTGATTTGGATCGCCTATCTGTCCAATGAAGAAAGTGTCAGCCGTATTGTATAGAACGGTGATCAACTGGCTGATAACAGTCGGAACAACAAGCGACACCACTGCTTTCGTCACTGGCGTCTTTTCAAATAGTACTGTTTCTTCATCATCCATTGCGTATTCCTCTTCCCCGTCACACAACTGGCGTCAACAGGCCGCCCTCCTGCACCGCGCTCCGTTCGGGGGGTGCTACCTCCAGAACTTCGCCATGTCCTTCTTGTCTTCTATGTTAAAGGCAATGATCTTTCGCAGCAATTCGTGGTCGACCTCATCGGCCCACCTGATCCTGAACAGCCCCTTCGTGCGAGAATACCCCGCCTTCCGTATCTCCTGTTCGAAATGCTTGATTGCTGCTGTCTCAGGCGCCACAGCTATGTGAGTCTTAGCTACACTGAAACCAATGATGAAGGTTCCATGGTCGGTGAACATCGGCTGATTCCACTTGATCTCTGCTTTGAGCTGAGGAAAGGTCTCCTTCACGTACCTCAACACGCTTTCCATCCGTTGTTTCTCACTCGGACCATCGATACTGTTGATGTACTCCCGCAAATCATCCATGATGTTCATCCTCGTTCAAGTGTTGACCTGTTGGAACGATGACGCAGACACGGTACAGCCAGAGAGCTCGCCTCGCCGATTCGACGCCCGAAACGCAGAAGCGTTGACCTCATGCTAGTACACGAAAGGTACCAGTCTCTTAGTGCTTTCCATATAGGCCCTGTATGCTGCGCCGAACTCGTCTAGCAGCATTCTCTCTTCGTGACCGATGCGCCACACGAGAAACAGGGTTACACAAATCGACAGACCTATGGTGATGAGACT
>DBQN01000097.1:7543-42387 GCA_002305255.1 Firmicutes bacterium UBA1393
CAACGCCAACCCATGTCAAGTAGCCTTCTCTCGGTAGCGGACCCGCAAGTAGCGAGAACTCCAGAGGAGGCGCAACCACAAGGACAAGCACAGAAATGGCTGAGAACACTCTCACCGCGCGTCGCTGCTCGTCGTCGTGACTGGATCGCACACCGCGTTGCCGACCCATCAGCGACAACACCCACCAGATACTCCACAGTACCACATAGCACTTGCCGATGGCCGTGCTGGTGAAGTCGACGCCGCCACCGAAAGCGACGACGACGATATCCGTTACTACTACAAACACAAGCGGCCTATTGCTCTGTAACCTCAGCATGCCTTTTCAGGAAGCTTACCACTCGATCACGATACTCCTGATTGTGGTCTGTCCACACCTCGAAGTGCTCGCTATCGTCTACCGTCCAGATCTCCTTGTTCTCACCCTGTAGCGCATCGTATATGTCTTGTCCCATGAAATGGGGAGTCAGCGAGTCCAACCTGCTGTTGATTATCAACACGGGAGTACTCACTCGCTTCATCGCACTGGGCACATCTGCATCCTGATAGGTGAAGCCCAGCTTCAGCCTGTTGACGATACTTCCGCACCACGTCATGTATGGCGCCAGCACTCCGACGTTCATCTCTCGCATTTCCTGCCCTATCATCCATTCCATGCTGCTCACAGGAGAGTCCAGGATCAGGAAGTCGACCTTCTCGTGCATGTCGTCATACCCTAACGCCAGTCCCGCAGTGGCTCCGCCGAAAGAAGCACCCCATACCCCGATTCTCTGGTGCGGAGCCTGTCCTCTCACATAGTTCACCCAGTCGATAAGGTCGTGTTTCTCCAGGTACCCGAAAGTCGTATACCTGGCGTAGTTCTGATTAGAGCTGCGCTGATCATACGTGACAACGTTGTACCCCTGCTGCAGGAAGAACTCGGCCAGCGGGTAGTTGGAGTATCGGTTGCCTCCAAGGCCGTGAACGAGTATGACTGTTCGATGATCCCTATTGCCTTGTGATTCTCCTGCATAGATGTAGTCAGCAGGTACAACATGATCGCCGAGAGTTGACGGTATGCTCAGTTCCTCCACCCTGTATGTGCCGCGGAAACTCTGATAGTCCACACCGTACGTCGCCAGGAGAGCCTCATCAACCCCGCTTGTGCGCTCGTTCGTCACGAGCTGCGTTGAGCCCGAGAACACCTGAATACCAATGAAGCCTGATACCGCTATGAATATGACGATGGACAACACTGAAGCGACTACCAGTACTACCTTTGCCAACTTCGTCATACCGCTTGCCTCCTGTTTCGCTGTGCAGTTCTTGGGCACTTCTCGCTCATGAGTCCAGAGAAGGACCTGTCAGGCTACGGAGCATCGCTTCAACACTCTTATCGCCCTGAGTGTAAGCCACTTGCTCTGCTCACCCCTATGGCCAAACGGGACGAGCAAGCGGTCGATGTTCGAAGTGTTCTCCAGCGTCCACCTGCCCATATCGTCCTGCTTTGCCCTGAAGACATCCAGTGCATCACCCATACGGCTGTCTGATATGCCTAATCCCGTTAGGATATCCAGCACCTCCAGTACATCCGTCTGATACATCAAGGGAAAACTCAATCTCAGCCAGCCTGGCTTGGCCACTCTGCTCAAGTCATGGCTGCGCCGGTAAATGTGGTGAATCAAGAGGAAATCAACGATCTTCCCTATAGTGTCGTTTACCTCACTCGTTCTTTGCGTCTGAGGTATGGCGCTCAGCCCCTTGAGAGCCTTCACAACTCCCATGAGACACGTGTGCTTGCCCCAGCACATTTCATGCCGGTCGTACGGGGCAACTTGCGGATGATCCTCATGGCCGTCATTCAAACACATGAAGCGCGTGATCCAGTCGATAGCCCGACGCAGCCTTGGGTCGCCAAGGTAGCCGAAGTGTATCAGGCTCCATACCATGTTCCCTGTGAGGCATGGGATGACCTCTGTTACTCTGCCGCCACCCTTCTTCGCTGCCGTGTTCATCGAGAAACCGCCGTGCTCGGTTTCCTGTGAGTTATCGAGCAAGTACTCGCACTCTTCTATGATCTGCGAATTGGCCTCAGCGCCCAACTCTGCGAGTACTATCAGTTGCCACACCAGGCCCTTGTACTTGTCGGTATAGAATCTGGAGTAGGTATCTGCATATGACGGTTCCTGCTGCTTACGAAGGATTTCGGGAACGACGCCGCGTCGCATGATCTCACACCTTGCCTGCTGCACTTCTGGATCGTGTGCAGGTCTGTCCAAGATGTCCGTAAGGGTGAAATACCGCACAGAGGGGTTCTCTTCCTCCAGTAACCAATCAACAGTGTCGGCCTTCAGCAATGATTGCCAGTCGAGCACCTCAGTCCCTCCCTCGGTCTGACTACCTGACTACCTGACTACCGATCAACACCCAAGAGGTTCTCCGGCGATGGCACTCTACTCCATCCGTGACATCGATACCACACACTCAACATGAAACGTGTGCGGGAACATATCGACTGGCTGCACCCTCTCAACCCTGAACCCGAGCCCCGCCAGAATACCCGCGTCTCGCGCCATGGTCGCAGGATTGCAGCTCACGTAGACTATGCGGCCGACTCGTGACTCCGCCAGCGCCCTCAACACGGCCGCCTCGCACCCTGCCCGCGGCGGGTCAAGCACTGCGACGTCGAAAGCCGCACCGTCAGCTACCAGCTCCGGCAGCACCGCCTCGACACGCCCGGCGATGAACTTCGCGTTCGTGATCGCATTGAGCTCGGCGTTTGTGCGGGCGTCCGTGATCGCGTCGTCGACCACCTCTATGCCGTACACCTCGCGCGCGGCCCGCGCCATGAAGAGCGCCAGCGTGCCCACGCCGCAGTAGGCGTCGAGCACGGTCTCGCTCCCCCTAAGGCCGGCCGCCGCCACTGCCTCGCGATACAGCACCACCGTCTGCTCGGGATTGACCTGATAGAACGATGACGCGGAGATTCTGAACCTCAGGCCGTCCAGCTCATCCACTATGAAGGGCGAACCCCAAAGCACCTTCTCACGCTGCCCCAGAACGCGGTTGCCGCGCGACGTGTTCACACTCTGCACCACGCTGGCGATCTCGGGCACCGCCCGCGCCAGATCGGCCGCAAACTCCTTCCCCTTTGGGAAGCGATCGTCAGCCGTCACCAGCACAACCATGGCGCTGCCGGTGCCATGCGCCCTCTTCACGAGCACGTAACGGAGGAAGCCGCGGCCTGTGGTCTCATTGTAGACTGAAAGACCGTATCGCTGAGCCGCCTCTATCACGGCGTTCATAATCGCGGTGTTCAGCGGATGCTGGATGAGGCATCTCTCAGTTGAGACCACGTCGTGGGTGCCTCGCCTGAAGCAGCCTGCCACGATCCGCCCACCCGGCGCCTTACCTACAGGGTACTGCACCTTGTTCCGGTATTCCCACGGCCTATCCATTCCAAGCGTGGGTTCGACCGTGACGCCATCGATACCGCCGATCCGTTTCAGGGCCTCTGCGACCCGCCGGCGCTTCATCTCAAGCTGCGCGCCATAGCCTACATGCATCAGCTGGCAGCCACCGCATTCGCCGTAGAGATCGCACCCTACGTCGGCCCGCTCGTTGCTCCTGTGCAGCACATCGACGATGGATCCCCGGGCATAGTTTGCCTTCACATCATCAATGCGAACGCGCACCTCTTCGCCGGCTATTGCCCCGGGCACGAACACTGCGAACCCCTCTACGCGGGCGACGCCCTCACCTTCGGAACCGTAGTTGTCGATGGTTACGTTCACTTCTTGCCCCACGGTCACCGGGCACCTTCCGGCAGCAGACTTCATCTCGCCCCTCCGAACCTGGCTATCAAGCCGATAGTAAGGGCCGCCACCGGGCCGGTGAGCAGCGCCCCTACGACCGTGCCGGGGCCGAAGCCCGCTCCCAGCAGCGTCCCGGCTATGACCGATGATACATCGATGATGATCCTCGTGAAACCTACGGATACTCTGAGCCTCTCCGCGAGGATGGTCATAGCGCCCTCGACGGAGCCCTGCCCCACCCCGGTGCTCACGTAGATGCCGACACCCAGCCCCAGGAGGAGGATCCCGAGGCCCAACATGGCCCACGCTGCCACCGCACCTGCCGGCGCACCGAGCACCGCCAGTGACATGTCCATCGCCCAGCCCACCACAATCGCATTGATCAGTGTACCTACGCCCAGCTTCGACCTGTCGACGATGAGCACGGCCAGGAGAAGCCCCAGCGACACCAGCTGATTGGCCCTCCCCACCGTGATGCCGGTGTTCAGAGCGATGCCCTGCGCCAGCACGGTTACGGGATCCGCGCCCAGCCCTGCCATGATGAATAGACCGATCCCGAAGCCCATGATCGCAAAGCCGATCGTCGCCACGACATAACGAATTCCTACCTCACCTGGCTTTCGAACATCCTGCTCCGGTCGAGACGGCCGACGATCAGTCGCAGCAGAATCAGGTCAATGATGATGATCCCAACACCGATCATGGCGAAGGCTACCGTGTCGAGGATCATCACGCCGGTGACCTGGGCTATCATCAGTGCGAGGATGGGGAAGATCAAGACCACCGACATCTGGTAAGCCGCCTGGAACGTGGACATTCTTGTGCTCACCATCACCATTATCTCCACCGAGAGCAGCGACACCGCCGGCATGACGATGACCATCAGCGGCAACCAGTTGATGTGCGGGAAGAACACATAGCCGAACAGCGGCCAGGCGGCGATATTGGACGACACTCCGTAGAGCACGAACGACGCCGCCGACACGACTACTGCGGGAACCCACGCCGCCATCACCTTGCCCACGAACATAGACATCAGGTCTATCGGAGCAAGCAACAGGCTCTCGAAGGTTCCCCTCTCCTTCTCTCCCACGAAACTATCCGCCGCTATGGTGCTGGCGGCCATGATAGGGATGAGGAGGAACAGCGGAGCGAACAGGTGGTTGAACATGAGATATATCAGGCGCTGAACTGGACTGTCCATCGCATCTATCTTCGTCTTCAGCGTTGTGCCAGGCATCTTGTCGACCAGTGCGAGCATGGGATCGAGGTCCTCCGCGTCGCCTGAGTCACCTGAACGCATTGCGACTCCGAGTATCACCGGCAACACCAGGCAGAATATGAGCGGAACGATGAGCATGGGCAGCCACACCTGCACATTGGAGGTGATGCCCCGGATATCCTTGCGCGCGATCGCGACTGCGGCACGTCTGTTCATGCCCCTATGCCTCACTGGCCTTCGCCTCCATCACACGGAAATACGCCGATTGAAGGTCTTCCCCAACCCTTACGGCCGACCAGATGCGGGCCGTCGCCGACACGGCGGCAATAAGCGGCGGGACCTCGTCGGCCCTGCCCACAGCGAAGCACACCCTCCCGCTCACGAAGCTCACCAGCCTGGCACTCGACCGATCGGCGATCTGACTGGCCTTCTCCTCGGTCAGGTCGGTGACGAGCTCCAGTACACGTTCTGTTATGTACTCGTTCACAAGTTCCTCAAGGCTTCCCTGAGCGAGCAACCGGCCTGCCTCTACTATGACGTAGCGATCGCAGACCGCCTCAAGCTGGTGTAGGATGTGTGAGCAGAGCATCACTGTGACACCCTCCTCGCGCGCGAGCCTTCGCACCTCGTCGAGGACCATGGTGATGCCCTCCGGGTCGAGGCCTGAAGTAGGCTCGTCAAGAAGCAGGACCGGAGGTCGGTGTATCAAGGCCTTGGCCAGGCCGAGTCTCTTCTTCATGCCGGTAGAATAGGTTCCCGCCCGGCGCCGGGCAGCGTCTGACAAACCCATAGCTTTGAGGAGACTGGCCGGCCTTTCCGGATCGTCGACACCATGCAGCTCGGCGAAGAACTTGAGGTTGTCGAGGCCTGATAGATTAGGATAGAGACCGGCACCCTCAGTCATCACCCCGATGCTCGCCCTAACCTCATCACCTTGGGTCGCCGCGTCGAACCCGTTCACCGATATCACGCCGGAATCTGGCCTGAGTACCGCGCTGAGCATCCTGATAGTCGTGGTCTTTCCGGCGCCGTTGGGGCCGATGAAGCCCACCACATCGCCGCGTCTCACATCGAAGTACAGGTCATGTACGGCACGCACCTTGCCGAACCGCTTGCTTACTCCATCGACGTGGATGATTGTGTCCAAAGCACTCCAACTCCTCGACTAATACGGTTAGGCCATTATCTTGCATAGAGTATACCACGCCGCACATGACGCATGGTTCTGCAGGATATGTACACCGGGAGTAGAACATGAGAACCAGCGTGTAACCGTGATGAAGTGGGGTGGCGATCATAGTCAGTTGCGATTGCGCCGACAAAGAGGGCGCATACCTACTTGATCTGCGCAAGAGATTGCACCGCACACCTGAGCCTGCCTTCAAAGAACATCGTACAGCCAAGTTGGTGGAGGAAGTCCTTGTCGAACTGGGTTTAGAGGTGTCACGCGCGGCAGGAACGGGCGTGGTAGGCTTGCTCCGCGGCGGCAAGACAGGCCCTACGGTGGCCGTCAGGGCCGACATGGACGCGCTTCCCGTAACAGAGCTGACGGGCGTGGAGTGGGCGTCGCAGGAGCCCGGGATGATGCACGCATGCGGGCATGACGCGCACATGGCAATGGCTCTGGGGGCAGCCATGGCACTGGCGCCAGCCCGACGCAGCCTTGCGGGAAACGTCAAGTTCATCTTCCAGCCTGCCGAGGAGTGGCCGGGCGGTGCAAAGCCCATGATCGCCGAGGGAGTCATGGACAACCCCGACGTTGATATGGTGTTCGCCATGCACGTGAGCCCTGACTACCCAGCAGGCACCATCGCAGTTGAGCCGGGCTACGTCACTGCTGCGCAAGACAGATTCACCCTCGAGCTCACGGGCCGTGGCGGACATGCAGCCCTTCCCCACCGGTCAGTAGATGCCCTGGCTGCGGCGTGCGAGTTCGTAACAGGGCTGCAGCAGGTCGTGGCAAGACGCGTCGATCCACTGGAGCCGGCCATCGTACACGTCGGCACGATTCACGCCGGCGACGCGTTCAACATCGTGGCGGGCAGCGCCCGCATGGAGGCCTCAGTGAGAACACTGTCAGACGAGACTCGCGTCCTCGTAGAGCAGGCCATACGCGCCCGCGTGGACGCGCTGTGTGCCGCCACCGGTGTGAGCGCAGTACTCGACTACGCGCATAGCTACCCATCGGTCATAAACAGCCCGGAACCGGTTCGTGTAGTGCGCGAGGCGGCAACGCGTGCCCTGGGCGACGGAGCCGTGACCGGGCCGGCGCGCCCTTCCATGGTGGGCGAGGATTTCGCGTACTTCGCCCGGCGAGCCCCGGGTGCGCTGATATGGATAGGCGCCAGGCCCGATCAGGGAGAGGTCTACCCTCTGCACCATCCTAAGTTCCTCGTGCCCGACGCCACTGTATTCGCAGGAGTCGCCCTCTGGAAGGAGATCGTCACGTCACTCTGTGTGTAGTCTGAGGCCTATGCCTCAACCACAGCAGGAGCTTCAGCGGCGGCAGCCGGATCTCGCCGGCCCCTGGCGGGAAGCTTGATCCAGAGCAGCAGCGCCATGCCTGCGCTCGAAAGCAGGGGCAGGAGGAACGGAGCCCTTGGCCCGAAGCTGTTCCAGAGCAGTCCGCCCAGATACGGTGCCGGGAGCGACATGATGCCGAGGGATGTCGACACAAGCCCGAAGGCGGTGCCGCGTATCTTCGATGGGACTGCCTTCGATATCAACGAATCGTACGCCGGCGAGAAGAGCGCAGAGCCCACGCCATACAGCACCGACACAATCGCGAAGTGTATGAACTGCGTGCCTACCAGAAACACGGCGGCTCCCATGGCGCACAGCAGATGCCCGAGGCAGATCCCTGCCCTCTCGCCGGCCTTGTCGGCGAACCAGCCACCTAAGGGCAGCACCACCATTCTCACGATGCTGAATGTCGCGCTCACCCACGTGATCGTTATTGTCGAGAGCCCGATCACGTTCGACTGATACACCGGGTCGAAGTGATTCGCAACAGTGAACGCTATGTCACTGGCACCATCTGACAAGAACAGCCACGTGACGACGCCTCCGGCCAGCAGAATGGCGACCATCGAGCTCAGGTTCGCCTTCAGCGCAGCGAGTGTCATTCGCTGCGGTGCGTGGTATGTTGCTGAACCGACTCTTCGCGAACGTGCCGCCATGTAGATGCGCAGACAGGTGGCAGTCAGATACAGAGCCCCAGCCGTCGCAAACATCGTCCTGAACCCGTATCTTTGCGACAGGAAGCCGCCGATAGGCGGGCCCACAATGCCCACGACAGCATACACCGACTCCACAGCCGCGAACACGCGTGCCCTGGTTTCCTCTGTAGACTGCTCTGCCACGAATGCCTGAAAGCTGGGCGCCACAAAGCACCTCGCCAGAGAGGCCACGGCATGCCCCACCAGCAACCATGTCCACGATGGTGCCATCACGTACAAGGTGTACCCAATGCTTCCCGCGATGCTGCCGATGGCCACTGCCCTCATCCTGCCGATGGAGTCGGACACGAACCCCCCAAGAAGCTGCAACGCCAGCGGTGCTATTGAGGCGATGGTGAAGAAAAGGCCTATCTGTTTCGGATCGGCACCGAACGACTGAACATATAGCGGCATCAGTGTGCCGTTCATCGACCCGGCGATGTTCGCGAGCACCATTCCCACCAGGAACATCAGCAAAGCTGGAGTAAACAGCCTCATGGTGCTCTTGAGTCGCTGAAGCATGAATAAGTGCCTCCCCTTGTCTAGCGCGTACCTGCGGCAGCGCCGGGCTCTGCCCCCGGCTTCACTCTGGCTTTCGCCGGCGCCAGCTTGACCCACAACAGCGGAATGACGAGCACACCTACGACCACGCGCATCACGAACGGCGCAAGGGGGCTTATCCGATCCCACAGCAACCCGCCCAGGTATGGCGCGGGCAGCGAGAACAGACCGATGCTTGTGGATACCAGCCCGAAAGCTGTTCCTCTGAGATTTGCGGGAACTACTTTGGATATCAGCGAGTCAGACGAGGGCCGTACGAGTGCATCCCCGATGCCATATAAGGCCCATACCAGCATGAACATCGGATAACCCGCGGCGAACAGGAACCCCACATGCGCTACGAGCCACACCATGTGCCCCACAACGATCCCGACCCTCTCCCCGAACCGATCCGAGAACCATCCTCCGGCCGGAAGGAGCGCCATCACTACGACGCTGTATATAGACGAGAGAGACGTGATCTGCGTCGGAGTCATGCCGAACAGGTTCGCCTGATACACCGGCTCCAGCCCGTACGCTAGGCTACTAGCTATGTCGCTCAGTCCGTCTGATATGAACAGCCAGGTCATGATCCCCCCGGCGGCTATCAGCGTAGCCATGGCAGCCAGACTTGCCCAAAGGCCCTTCAGCGTGAGACTGCTTCTGCCTGACGCTGCAGCATCTGGGGCGGGGGCGCCATTGTCGGCTGCAACGCGCGCGGACTGCTTCGCGGCCACCGCCATTCTCAGGCGAATCACCGTGGCAGCCGCATAGAGAACGCCTGCGACCATGTACATGGCGCGGAAGCCATATCTCTGCGACACAAACCCACCGATGGGGGGACCCACCACTCCAACGATCATGTACATCGAGTTGACGGTGGCGAAGGTGCGGGCCCTGTTCTCCTCGGAGGACTGTTCCGCTATGAAGGCCTGGAAGCTAGGTCCGACGAAGCAGGATGACAGCGATGACACGCTGCCTGCCAGAATAAGCCATCTCCATGAGGGAGCCAGGATGGTCAGAATGTAGCCGATGACACCCGCGATGCTTCCCACCGCCACTGCGCGAATGCGGCCGATGGAGTCAGATACGAATCCTCCGATGATCTGGAACACCAGCGGCACTATGGCGGTGACTGTGAAGTACAGACCAACTTGCTCCACATCTGCTCCGAGGGACTGAACGAAGAGGCCCGTCAGCGAGCCGTGCATCCGCCATGCGATGTTGGCCAGTATCATGGCGCACAGGAACACGATGAGTGAAGGGCTCAGCAACCTCGGCCTGACAGCATCTGGCTTCAAAGTTCCCGCCCCCAGTCTCAGCCTATGCTCCACTGTCTTCAGCCTACATGGTCAGGTTTGGATGAGCAATGGCCAACTGGCCAGGCACTCGCTGGTCGGGGGGACAGATGCCGCCGATGGTCGGAACCCTCATCGGTAAGGCCTAGGTCAGGCAGGAGAATGGCGATGGTTGGTGAATTGCGTATGAAATCAAGTTCCCTTCCGTTGGGGGGTGCCGGTCGCGAAGAGAGTCTCACTTGCCCTGATCTGTACTGCCCTGCTCCTATGGTCAGCCGCTCTGTGCGGCCCGTCCTATGCACTCGCCTACGTAGACGCAATACGCATAGGGGGCGATCGGGCTTTCCCGCCCTTCGAGTACGTAACTGACACCGGTGCATACCAGGGCTTCAACGTCGACTTGATGAACGCTATAGGCATTGAGCTCGGTATTCAGATAGAACTGGTGCCGATGCACTGGGCAGACGCGCTGGAGGCCCTCAACAGTGGGGACATCGCGGCCATCCAGGGCATGACTCGCACACCGGCAAGGGAGCCGCTGTACCTGTTCTCGGATGGCTACATCACCTACTCCAATGCCATCTTCGTGCCCGTCGGCGAGTACGGCATCACAGGCCTTGAGGATCTCGCCGGTCGCACCGTCGCCGTCCAGCAGAGGGACGCGGCACACGAGGTAGCGGCACAGATTGAAGGGGCAACGATTCTGCTAGCCCCCGACCATCCGTCTGCCCTTGACATGGTCATCACGGGCGTAGCCGACGCCTTCATCGGCAACCGACTCTCCGGAATCAACACAGTGCAACGGAGGGCGCTTACCGACGCGGTGAAGATCGTCGGCGGTGAAATCGGGCCTCTGCCCTACGGCATGGCCTTCCGCAAGGACCGAACTGACCTGGTGGTCTTGTTCAACCGTGGGCTTCAACGGGTAAGGGAATCGGGAGCCTACGACAAGATCTACGGAAAGTGGTTCGGCGCCAGCATTGACGAAAGCAAGGGCGGGTTAACCGAAGCGCAACAGCGCGCACTATGGATCGCCGCGAGTGTAGTCGTTGGCACTGCCCTGGTTGTAGTCGCATGGAACATCTCATTGCGTCGCTCAGTGGCTCGCAGCACAGCCGAGATCACTCGCGTTCTCGCGCTTAACGAGCAGATCCTGGCCAGTTCCGACGAGGGTATCGCTGCTGTAGATGAGCGCATGACCTTCATATGGGCAAACCGCCGGGCGGCTCGTCTTCTCGGAGTCGGCGATGGTCAGCTGGTGGGCATGGCCGTGTCTGACACAGTCCTTTCGCCCGTAGTGTACACCACTAACCTAAGAGATGTGGCGGCTCAGGGAGCCAGCGGTTTCGTACATGACGTGGAGGTGCANNNGAGAGGGAGCAGGGCACCGCGACGCCGCGGCGTCATGGAGCGCTACTGATGTTCTCTGACGTGACGGCTGCTGTCCGTTCCGAACAGCTCGAAGCCGTGAGCAACGTAATGGAGGCACTGGCCATATCGGTGTCGGGCATCGCCTCGGAGATCCGAAAACCGCTGCTCTCGATACGCGCCTACCTCAAGGAGCTGCCGGACCGCCTCGATGACCCCAATTTCATCAGGGAAGTGCAGAGGTTCATCCCATCGCAGATCGACAGCGTCGACTCGTTCATAGAAGATCTCGTTGTGTTCTCCGAACCGCCTGCCCCGCGACCGGCAGTGTTTGGCCTCGATGATGTGGTTCGGAGCGCCATCGAAAAGGTAGAGCCTGAAGTCACCGCCCGCGGTGTGATGATCACTCGCGATGTCGCAGCCACGCCAGCCTATGCCGACAGCGCGCAGGTGAGCGATGCAGTGTACCGTGTGTTGTCAGACGCCGTGACGTCATCCAGGTACATGGGGATCGTCAGCGTCAAGGTGGGGCTGATCGATGACGGCTGGGCAGAGGTCGAGGTATGCGGAGGGAACCTCGAACGCCCGGCGATGCGCACAACTGGAGCAATCGCCCCCATCTTCCGCTCGCGCGGCGAAAGATCGGGCCTCGGAACCGTGGTGAGCTACAAGCTCATTCAGGTCAATGGAGGACTGCTCACGGTGGCCACATCGGGTTCTGTGCCGTGCGTCAGGATCAGAGTACCCTCATCCCAGCAGGGCTAGGGCGCCCGCAGAGTCAATCGATTGACCATCGCCCGACTATTGACACCCTCACCATCACGTGCTAGTGTAGGTGGCAAGAGCTTTGACAGTCTAACCAGCTAGCAAACGCAGTGATGGGGATGAGTAGCCGCCGATTACTGGCCACAGAGAGCCGGTCACAGGCTGAGAGCCGGCGCCTTGGAAAAGCGGTGAACATGGCCCCTGAGCGGGCGCCCGAACGTTCCGTAGCCCGGAACCAGTAGGCGCGCACGGGTGCGCACGTTATAGCGCCGGGGCATCGCGAAGCTTGTCTTCGCCGCGCCTGACGAGGCACGCGCCTGCAAAGGTCGTGCGAACCGGGGTGGTACCACGACGGGTTTATGTCCTCTCGTCCCCGGCCTTTGGCCGGGGCGGGAGGATTTTTTGTTTTCCGGAGGTAGGCTAGATGATCACATTCGACAATGTGACGAAGAAGTACAAGGGGATGAGCGTTCCGGCGCTTGATCGCGTCAGCTTCACGGTTGACGCCGGTGCAATATGCGGCGTCGTAGGCCTGTCGGGAGCGGGTAAGAGCACGCTGATAAGGTGCATGACAGGACTTGAGCGCGTCGATTCGGGAACCATCAGCATCGGCGGCGTCAGCATCTCAGCGCTCACCGGGGCAGAACTGCGTCAAGCCCAGCGTAACCTGGGCGTGGTGTTCCAGCATTTCAACCTGCTGTCACAGCGCACGGCGCTGCAGAACGTCATGTTCCCTCTGGAGGTAGCGGGCGTGGCGCGCAACGAGGCCCGTGATCGCGCACGCGAGTTGCTGGACATCGTTGGCCTTGGCGATAAGCTCAACTCTTACCCGAGCAAGCTTTCAGGTGGGCAGCAGCAGCGCGTAGGCATCGCCAGGGCCCTGGCCACCAGCCCAAAGGTGCTGCTGTGCGACGAATTCACTTCTGCCCTCGACCCCATCAACAGCAAGAGCATTCTGGAGTTGATCATGCGCCTCAACGCCGACCTCGGAGTCACGGTGCTCATCGTCACGCATCAGCTGAGCATCGCCGAGCAGTCGTGCGACAGGCTGATCGTCATCGACGAGGGGCAGATAGTGGAGAACGGCCCCGCGAAGGACGTGCTGGAGTCGCCCAAGTCGAGAATACTTCGGGCAATGGTCACTACTCTCACATGGAGCTGATATAGATGCTGATCCGGCTTATCTGGTCGGCCCTTCTCGAAACACTGCTGATGGTAGGCGCCGCCGGCGCCGTATCGATAGTCCTTGGAGTGCTGGTAGGCGCAGGCCTGGTGTTCTTCTCCGATCCTGCCCTTGGTCGCAACTGGCCTGTCAACAGGTATCTCCGTCTCGACCAAGTGCTCTCGGCCATAGTGAACGTCGGCCGGTCACTTCCATTTCTCGTGCTCATGGTAGCGATCATACCGTTCACTCGCATGATCGCCGGAACTAGTATCGGCACAAAGGCGGCCATAGTGCCGCTGACACTGGGGGCTATCCCCTTTGCCGCCCGCGTCGTGGAGAACTCACTGCGCGAAGTCGACCGAGGCGTAGTCGAGGCGGCCCTAGTCATGGGAGCCAGCCCGGGGCAGGTCGTGTTCAAAGTGATGTTTCCCGAGGCTCTGCCGTCGCTGGTGCTTGGCTTCACTCTCACCCTGGTCAGTCTGGTCAACTTCTCGGCCATGGCCGGCGCCGTAGGCGGAGGGGGCCTCGGCGACCTGGCAATCAGATACGGGTACCAGCGGTTCCGCACCGACGTAATGGCGGCTACCGTAGCTGTGCTGATCGTACTAGTGCAGCTGATGCAATGGGGCGGGCAGGCGCTTTCGTCGACGGTGGACCGCAGACGATAGAACAAGAACACGCAAAGGAGGCTATGGGAAGATGAAGAAAACACTCAAGCTCAGTCTGGTATCGGTGGTTGTCGCACTGATGTGCGCGCTCACGTTCATGGGAGTCGCCACGGCGGCCGGCGCCGCCGCCGGAAAGACGATCGTACTCGGCGTCACGCCCGGGGTCCATGAAGAGCTGGCAGGCGTGGTCAAGCCGATCTACGAAGCCAAGGGCTACACCTTGAAGATCGTCGTGTTCTCCGACTACATCACGCCCAATATGGCGCTGGCCGACGGTGAAATCGATGCCAACAGCTACCAGCACTACCCCTACCTCGAGCAGTTCTGTGCCGACCGAAAGGTGAAGCTCTCAAAGATAGGCAACAGCTTCATCTTCCCGATGGGAGCCTACTCGAAGCGCATCGACGACATCGCGAAGCTTCGCAAAGGTGCTACGGTTGCCATCCCCAACGACCCGACTAACGGCGGTCGCGCCCTCGTGCTCCTCGAGTCCGTCGGCCTGATCACGCTCAAGCCGGGTACTGGCTGGAAGGCCACGGTGCTCGACATCGTGTCGAACCCCCAGGGCCTGAGAATCGTCGAGCTGGACGCCGCCCAGATTCCGAGGGCCCTCGACGACGTCGACCTGGCGTTCATCAACACCAACTACGCCATGGCCGCAGGCTACATCCCAGGCCGCGACGCCGTGTTCATGGAGAAGGCCGACTCGCCCTGGGTCAACATCATCGCTGTGAAGGCCGGCCGCGAGAAGGACCCCGCCCTGCTCGATCTGGTGGAGGCCTACCACTCCAAGGCCGTCATCGATTACGTGGCACAGCACTACGAAGGCTCGCTGTTCCTCGGCTTCTGATGCAGGAGGAAGGGGAGAGAAGGCCGCAACAAGCGCCTCTCTCCCCTTCTCACCATCAGTGATCCCCCCAGGATCATATCTCGTCTGATCAGGTGTATGTGCGGTACTGAATGATCCTCCTGGTGATGACTACATCCTCCGGGTCAGCCCCGGCAACGCGCGTGCGCCGCACCACCCAGTTGTAGAACTCGTCGGTCTCATACTCGTGGACGTAGCTTGTCACACCGTTCGTCGGGTGTTCATACGTCTCTAAGACAACCAGGCCGAGGTCATCGCGTGTGCGCGTCACAGTAGTGGCGTCACTGCCGGGAGACAGTCTCCTGGATATCTCCGTGAGACCGTCTTCCGAGTACGAGGTCTCCCATTCACTCACCAGCACGCCCGACTCCCAGCGCCGCTCGCGGATGAGCCTGCACTCATCGTCATACCACGACTCCCACCTGGCCAGCTCGCGATCGTCCGTGTCATACATGGCCCTTATCACCGGACCTTCGGGGTCGCGGTCTTCGGTATCCACGGCTCGAATGATCGCAGCGTACTTCCCATTGTCGTCGTAGATGTGCCTGACGGCCTGGGCACCAAACTCATCACCAATGTAGTTGCTGGCAGACGCGATCCGTTCGGTTGCTGCATCTCCTCCCGGTGCCCGTTCTATCACGAGCACCGTCAGGGGGCTGCCCGAGAGCCCATCGATGCAGTAGTCGTTATGGGACGCGGCTACTGCCATGCCGCCGGCAAGTGCGAGCACGAGCAGACAGGTGGTAACGGCGGCGGATACGGCAGAGAACACACGAGACTTACGCTTCACTTTCATGCTGATCCCCTCACTTGCCGGTATTGGCTGAGGCGGGCGAAACGTGTTCACCCGCCCCAGCGCGTGTCATTGTATCACTTCAGAAGCGTCCCAGGTGTCAGATTACTCCCTGACGAGCTTCTTGAAGCCGACGGCCTTGAGCCACTCATCGGGATAGCCGACGGTCTTCAGGTCGACATAGCCATCCTGATACTTGACGGCCAGGTCATCGGCGAGCTTCCACCATGCCGCCACAACCTTTTCGGCGTGGGCGTTGGAGTAGTTGGTCAGGAAGGTCATGGCCAGCTTGGGATCGACCTTGTAGAGGTCGAGAGCTGCCTGCTCGATAGCGGGCTGCATTGCCAGGGCCTCGCTCTCGAACTTGCCGTAGAGCGCCTGGATGTCCTTGATCATATAGGAGTACTTGAGGTCAGCATAGTTGCTGACGTGGTTGAATGCCCACCATGCAGAGTTGCGGTCGAATACCGCACGGCTTCCGATGGTGAACGACTCGGGCACTGACGTCGCGCCAACATAAATCGGCACGTAGCAGGTGCTGTGAGGCGCATCCTCACCGAACCAGATCACGTTGCCGATGCCGGCGGGCATCCCAGCCCTGGCCTGCAGGATCACGCTGTACGAGCAGCGGAATATTGAGATCGCGCGCTCCCACTCACCCAGCGTGGCGGGGGTGGCATACCTGTTGGGGTTGCCGAAAGGCCCAGCCGCGAGGCCCTGCGTCAGGTCGAACTCTGTGCCCTCATAGTGGTCGCGCTTGATGGTCATGAGGTCGGCAACGCTGACCTTCTTGTCGGGCTTGACAGAGAACGGATAGTCGACTGCCCAGGGATCAAGGTTGAGCGACGGAGCAACCAGACTCAGCACGCGCCACTCGCGGCGGGTGTTGTATACGGAGTCCTTCCAACCATACACCTTGGCCATGTGCAGGGGGCCCTGCGACTCGTCCCACCAGCCGAAGCTCTTGGCCACGTCGAAGATGTTCTTGGAGTACATGAAGTTGTCGGGATCATCGGTTCTGACCTCGGTGATCCTGGCACGGTTCGCGGATACGGCTACCTCATCGTCCGGCACGCGCTGAGCGGCCCACACGGCGCCAATCTCGAAGGGGCCGGCACCGTAGATCTCGAAGAACCAGGCCTCGTTGCCGTCGATGACCGTGAGGCACTCGCCGCCATCGCCGTAGCCGTACTTCTCGGCTACCTCGCCCATGGCCTGGATGGCTTCACGCGCAGTCGCGCCGCGCTCAAGACCGATGCGCGCCAGTTCCCAGATCTCGAAGAAGCCATCGTTGCTCCTGAGCTCACGGTTGCCACCGATGGTGGTCTCGCCGATCATGACGCCCATCTCATTGGCAAAGGGGTAAGCGATGTCGAAGTAAGCATAGGTGTGGGCGACCTGCGGGATCTCGCCAACCTGCTTCTTGTTGTTGACATGGGCGCCGCTTCCGCCGCCCTTGTACACCGGCCGCATGGTGCCGGGTTCCCAGTCCTTCGCGGGAATCAGAGTGAGCCTGAACTCATAGGTGCCGTCGCAGGTGTGTGTGGTCATGACCGAACCGTCAACCGACGCGTTCTTGCCGACGACAACGCACGTGCATGCAAACGACGGTGCTGCCAACGTCAGCAGCGCGATCACGGTTGCGATCACGACGATCGCGAGCCGGGTCTTTGCAGTGCTCTTCAACATGCTGTCTTTCCTCCTGTTTCGTTATTGCTTAGGAATGGTGCTGATTCCGAAGTCTACGGCCTTCAGCCACCAGTCCGGATAGCCGACGGTCTGCATCTTGTAGGTGTCGTCGCCGTACACGTAACCATCGCAGTACCTACCTGCCAGCTGGCTGGCGAGCTTCCAGTATGCGTCTACAACCCTGTTGGCCTGGTTGTTGGTGTACGTCGTGAGGAAGGTCTTCGCCGCCTCGGGGTTGGTCTGATACAGCGCGAGCGCTGCCTTCTCAACTGCGGGCTGGAGCGCAAAGAACTCTGCCTCGAGGGGATCCCTGACTGCTTCGATATCCTTGATCATGTAGCTGTACTTCAGGTCGGCGAAGTTAGACACGAAGTTGAAGGCCCAGTATGCTGACTCTCTTGAGAATACATCGTAGCTGCCGCCCCTCATACCCTTGGCGAAGGACTCAGGCAGATACGCAACGTTGCAGTAGAGAGGAATGTAGCAGGTGGAGTGAGGCGCATCGTAGCCGAACCATGCCAGGCCACCGATGGCGTCAGGCAGCCACTCTCTGGCCACGAGCACGGTGGAGTAGACTGCGCGGAACATCGAGATGGCCCTCTCCCAGCCTGCGCTGCCCTGAGGGTTGGCGCTGCTGGCTGTGGGGTATCTGTTGGGTGTGCCAAACGGACCCGCAGCCAGGCCCACCGTGAGGTCGTACTCGGTGCCCTCATAGTGGTCGCGGTTGATCCTCATGATGTCCTGAGGAGTCACGGGCTTGTCGGGCTTGACGGAGAACGGGTACCTCTCAGCCTCGGGATCGAGGTTGAGTGACGGCGCCAGAAGGCTCAACACCCTCCACTCGCGCCTGGAGTTGTAGGCTGACGGAGCCTTGTAGCCATAGGTCTCGTATACCTTGAACTCCTCACCCGATGCAGGATCCCACCAGCCCATCTCCTGGGCCAGAGTATAGACGTTCGGGGATGCCATGAAGTGGTCGGGGTCATTGAGGTCGATGGCACCGATGCGGCTCCTGTTGCAGGACACACCGACTTCGCCATCGGGGATCCTGGCGGCAACCCATACCGCGCCCGGCTCAGGGTCGCCCTGGCTCCACAGTGCGCCGCCGCCCCAGATCTCGAACATCCATGCTTCCTTGGGGTCGATGACGGTGAGGCACTCGCCGCCGATGCCGTAGCCGTACTTCTCAGCAAGCGAGCCCATGATCTGGATTGCCTCGCGAGCGGTGGATGCCCTCTCGAGAGCTACACGCTGCAGGTCGACGACGTCAAACCAGCCGTTGGGGTTCGTAAGCTCGCGCCTGCCGCCAACGGTGGTTTCGCCGATGCCTACCTGCTTCTCGTTCATGAACGAGTAGGACGAGTTGAAGTAGGCATAGGTATGGGGCACCTGAGGGATCTCGCCCATCACGGTGTGGGGATTGCGGAGCTGACCATAGGGGTCGAAGTCAGTGTTGCGAATGACCTTTCTCATCGAACCTTCCGGCCAGTCAGCCGCAGGCACCACCGTCACGTGCATCGTGTCGGAGCCCGAGTCGTCGGTGTGCGACGTCATGACGCAGCCGTCGGCCGAAGCGCCGGCCGATACTGGGATTGATGTGCACGCCAACGCAAACTGAGGTACTGCGAGGAGTGCCACCAGCAGCCCGATGGTGATCGCGTTTACCAGTCTCTTCTTCATGCGTCAGTCCTCCTTGTGCCGGTTACTCGTATACCACCCTGTCTGCCTCAGCCTGAGCAGGATCGAGCAGGTAATGCCCGAGCCCATTGGCAACGATGTCGTTTCGCATGGGTAGGCTCTCGTAGGTGATCGGCTTGTCAGGATAGAACATTGCGAACATCTGTACAATCATGTCGATGGTGCTGTTTGTCCGGCCCACCCTCTCATGAATGTTCCACCCGTTCTCGTCGATCTTCTCGTAGAGCAGTCCGGCCTGGCCGGCCCTCATCACGAACTCATCCTTGCCCTCAAGCAGTAAAGCCTCGTCAGTGATGCCACGCACTCTGTCGAGGAAAGGCTCAGGCACCTCGATCTCGAACGCATAGGCATCGGTGTGGTCGCCCACTTCGCGGTGGGACAGGCCGTGCAGCAACGTCGGCGAGAACTCCATTCCCATGTTGAACTCGCCGGCCGACAGCATCATCGACGCCATTGCCGCCACGTCGGCCGCGGCCTGATGGGCGACGATGGTACTGATCACCGAATATTCAAGCTCAGCTTCGTGGTTGTCTACGAAGATGTCGATGTTCTCGGCCTTGATCATGTCGATGAAGGCCCTGGTAGTCCGTTCCGTAATCATGCCGTCCGGCCTTCCCGGCCAGGTTCTGTTGAGGTTGCGTACGTCCATGTATGCCAGCAGCTGTTTGCTGGGATAGTGCACATACACCTCTGGATCGGGCCAGCTGTCGAGGGGGTTAGACCACCTGTCGCCCATCCTGAAGGTCCTCTTGCCGAAGTCTGTATTGATGTTGAAGAACTGAGGGTAAGCATCCCCCGGCCGCGTGACGGTGGACGCGCTCCTGTTGGCCCTCACAGCCACGTAGATCTTGCCCGTCGTGGGCACGACGTTCTCCACGATCGTGACTGCCGACAGCACGCCGGCTGGTTCCTCCGGGTGCGTGCCGCCGATTACGAGCATGCTTCCGCCGGGAACACCCGAGTCCAGCACGTAAATGCTGCAGTCATTGGGCGTGTTCGCCACGTAAGGGGCCCAGTCGGATAGCTTCTTCACCTCAGTGACCCCGGGGCCGAGTACTACGGCCTCTTCGTAGTTTCTGTGGGCCGCGAGCTGCCTTCCGCCGGGAATAATGAGGGCGAGCCATAACGCCACGACCACGATCTTGATTACCAGGCTATTGCCTTTAGAATCTGCCATCAGCTCATGCTCCTCCTTCCCCGGCTCACTTTACTCTCAACACGCGAAGCACGAACGGGCTCAGCACTATCGCGTAGAGCAGCATTTTCCTGACATCGCGCGAACGCACGAAATTGGCGACGATAACGATGCCAATCACCGCCGCTATCGCGTAGTAGAGATAGCCTATAATTGTCTGGATCGTCTGCATTGTTCCGGCCTCCCCCTAACCCCGCACCAGGAACGCGAGTTTGCTTGCGAACACGATGTAGATCGTCCCGAGGGCCATTATGAACAGAGCCGGTACGATGCAGCGTGCAAGGAAACTGGTGTACTTGCCCTCGTAGCCTGCAGTCATCACTGCCGCGCGGCCAACCGGAGCTGTCGGAGGCAGGCAGTCACCAAGAGGCCAGATAGTGGCCATTCCTGCCAGAGCTATGATTGGGTTGATGCCCTTCATGTTGAACAGGAACACCAGAGGAACACCGAGCAGAGGGGCTGACGCATACTGGAATATGCCCTCCGACACCGGCAGCACAGCCCAGAGCGAGGCGAACAGCACAACGAGCGGCAGCGTCACCACTGAGAGCGATATGAGCCCCCTCGCGCCCGACAGGGCCATGATCTGTACGAGGATTCCCACAATCGTGACGGTGCTCACTAACGGAAGCAGATCATCGACTGTGCGAGCGAGAATCCGAAGAGCCTGCAGTCTCGTTGGTGACATCACGATCACGGTCACGGCCGCGAGTGTGAATGCCAGGGGCAGGCCCACCACGGGGAAGTTGAAAGGCCATACTCTGCCGGCCACGACTATGCCGAAGAATACAGCGAACGGCACCAGCACGTGCAGGAAGGACATGCCCTTAGGCGGCTGGGGGAGCTCCTTCATAGCCTTTGCGACGTCGATGTTCCGCTGCTTACCCGACCAACCCAGGTAGAAAACACTGAACAGTGCGCCCAGAATCGAGATCACCCCTAGTGGCCCAGTGAACCCCACGTAGGGCATGTTGGCGCCGCCGGCTGTCATCATTGCCCACAAGTTGATGGGCGGAGCGGCAGCGCTCATCGCTGCGCCCAGAAAGATGATCGCCGCTATCCTATCGCGAGAGATTCCCAGGTAACTGAGGACCGTTGCCACGAAGGAGCCAACGACGAGCACCGTCACGGTACCGGATCCTGTGAGGGCGCCCGGCACCAGCATTATGAGCGTCAGTAGCAGTAGGAGCATGAACCTGGACTTGTGGAACTTGCGGATGACACTGCGCACAATGTAACTGACTCCGCCCGATTCTTTCAAGAGGTTCATGAAGTAGGTCGCAGTGATGAATATGAGTACTACGTCGAAGTAGGTAAACGTGCCTTCGACAATGTGCCTTGTCGGCACGCCGGCTCCGTGGGCCACCGCCCCCGCAAGCGCGGCGATGAGCATCGAGAGCTCCGTTCCCGCGCGCAGCAATGCGCCGAGGCCGAAGCCTGCTGCCATCACCGCAAGCACGAGCGCTGCATGGTTGAACAAGTGCCGCACCACCTTACTGAGCTTGAGGCTATGCGAGGTCCTTCAGGTCTGCGCTAGTTCTTTCCGAAGAGCACCGCGAGGGCGTACCTGAAGTCCAGGGCCTCCTTGGTCCTGATCAGAGGGATCTTCTTGTCCTTGGCGATGTTAGTGAAGTACTTGTCGTGATCGATCTCCGCACGGATAAGCAGCAGATCCGACACGGCTGTGACGGCCTTGTTGGACCTCTCGTCAGAGTCGTCGGTTCGCCGCTTCAGGCCCTCGATCTGAGCACCGATAATGAACATCTTCTGCTTGCGGGCCTCAGCGACCAGAGCGTTGCAGCGCGCGATCTCAGAGTTCAGGTCAACGCCTGCGGCGCCCATTCCCTTGAGGCTTGTGCCCATATGGAGAATGAGCACTTTGTAACCCTTACCCACCAGTTGATCGGCTGACAGCGGATTCTCTTCGGTGTCCACGTAATTAGTCACGCCAAGCTGCTTAAGGAGCAGGCCAATCTGCATGGCCCCCGGCGCCTGGCCGATCGTCGTTATGGCCACCGGGCCCTCAAGCTTGGGCAGGTTCTCCGGAATCTCCATCCCAGCAGGCGGCTGAGCACAGGTTCCAGACGTGGCAATGGCGATCAGCATGACCGCCAGGGCGAGAAACGCCCTTCTCCCGAGCCGCACGTTTATGCCGGACTTGACCATTCGAATGCACCTCCGCGTAATCGAACTGTGGTTCAGTTCATCATATTGCTTCTACCTGAACCATCGAGTTCCTTCTGGCAAAGCACCTTGTATATCAGACCAACTGATTCTGCCGCAGCGCCAAGTCATAGCTGTTTCGACCTCGTTGTTACACACGGCTGCCATTCGATTCATAAGCCCCAGGGAGAGGACTCGAGCCTACCACAACGAATACCAATGGTACCCAGCGACAAGCAGATAAGTATCGGAGGTGCATTACGACCATGTTGTCTCGCAAGCACGCAACAGCGCTTTCGCTTCTACTGGTTGCCCTCTTGCTGGCAGCCCTTCCCGCGAGCGCTTGTACCTCGATTCCTGTGTCAAAAAGTGCGAGTGCAGACGGTTCGGTGATGACCGCCCACACTTGTGACGGATGGTACGATGCCCGCACCTTTGTGGTGCCCGGCAAGACGAACCCGGAAGGCACGATGTTCGAGTGCTTCCAGGGCATGCTCCACGCCGACCGCGCCGTCCCGAAGAAGATCGGAGAGATCCCCGAAGCTCCTGTAACGTATACATACTTCTACGCTGGGTATCCCTACATGAACGAGCACGGGGTGATCATGGGCGAGACGACCATCGGAAACCGCAGAGAACTGTCGTCCACCAACGGCTTACTATACATCGAGACGCTGCAGACTCTCGGCCTGCAACGCGCAAAGACGGCTCGCGAGGCCGTTCAGATCATGGGCGCACTGGCCGAGGAGTACGGTTACGTCGACGGAGGCGAGTGCCTCACCGTTGGCGATCAGAACGAGATCTGGTTCTTTGAAATCATGCCCGCCGGGCCCTTCAACACTGGTGCTGTATGGGCAGCGGTTCGCATTCCCGAAGGCCACGTTGGCGTGTCGGCCAACAGGAGCCGAATCGGCGAGATCGATCCGAGCGACACAGAGAACTGCATGGCGTCTTCAAACGTGTTCAGCCTGGCCATCGAGAACGGCTGGTGGGATCCGGCCAGCGGCGAGCCGTTCCTGTTCTATGAGGCCTACGCCCCCAACACCAGCATGAACATGCGTCGCCGCGAGTGGAGAGTGCTTTCATGGGCTGCCCCGTCCCTCAAACTCGACGCGAACGCCTCGCGCTATCCCTTCACCGTCAAGGCTGAGCGTCCTATCACTGTGCAGGACATGATGAGCATCTACCGCGACACATATGAGGGCACCGCCTATGACAAGGCCAACGTGAACGATTGGTACGTTCCAGATGGCAAGGGCGGCTTCTACAAGAGCCCCTTCGCCACTCCCGACGTGTCGACTGAGTTTGCCAAGCTGGTGGATGCCCCTAACGAGCGCAACATCTCCATTCCGGGCTGTTCCTACTTCACGATCCTTCAGTCGCGCAGTTGGATGCCTCCTCAGATAGGCACTCTGGCCTGGTTTGGTCTGAATCAGACTCACACCTCGGTGTACGTGCCCATCTACGCCGGTGTCACCAGCCTGCCCAAGTCATACGCGCTTAACGACAGGTCGAAGTTCGAGTTCGACAACCGCGAATCGGCCTGGTGGGCTTTTAACCTCGTCGACAACCTCGTCAACAGAAGGTTCCAGGACGCCATCAAGGACGCTCAGGCCGTGATCGAGCCCTTCGAGGCCGAACAGTTTGCTCTCCAGCCCGCCATCGAGAGCACTGCTCTCGAGCTCATGAAGGTCAATCCCGACCTCGCGATTCAGTTCCTGACCAACTACACGAACAGTCGCTGCAACCTCGCTGTCGAGAAATTCTGGGATCTGGCAGAGCAGCTCATCGTGAAATACGATGATAAGGGCTTCTAGAGATAGCCGAGACTAGTCGCGGCTGTCCAGAGCTGCTCGGTACGACTTCGGAGCGCTTCACATGCATGTCGCTGGGCAGAAGAACGAAGGGCGGGGTGATCCTCGCCCTTCGTGAACTCGATCCACAACCGCTGACCGCCGACTGCCAACCGTACCGCACATACCTCGCGCGCCATCGCGGCCATCTCGGTCGTTTCGGCCATCTCGGCCATCGTGGCGCGTTCCGGTCACTACCTGAGAGAATACTCCTTGGCCGGACGACCACGGCCTCGGTACACCAGTCGCACCTTCACCTTGCCCTCGCTCTCAAGGGTGTCAAGATAGCGCCACACCGTTTGGTACGCGATCCCGACCTGTGCCGCCACGGCCTCGGCTCCCCTCCACTCCGAGCCTGACGACAAAGCCGCAATGACCCGGGCCATGGTTTGCGATGACAATCCTTTGGGCATGGTGTTCTCGACGGGGCCGCTTCGCCCGGCTTCGAGATGGTGCCGTACCCGCGAGATGAAGTCGGCGGCCTTCACGGGCTTCACAGCGAAGTCACTCGCGCCCGCCTCCAAGAACCTGTCGGCCAGACTCATACGCTCGTCCACAGTGAGCACGATGATGGGCACGTCGGCATCGAGCGCGCGTATCTGCCTGACAAGAGCCACGCCGTCCATCTCGGGCATGTGATAGTCTACGATTATCAGATCGAGGGGCTGCTGGCTCACGATGTCCAGAGCGGTCAAGGGAGAGCTGGCCGTCGTGATGTCCCAGCCCGCGGTCTTGCCCATGGCTCTCAGGGTGAAAAGGATGCCCTCGTCATCATCTACTGCGAGTATTCTCGGACTAGTGATCGCCTGGCTCGTGTGAATCACCCTTCCCCGCCTCGCACGCATCTCGCGCCTCGGGCAACATGATGGTAACTACTGTTCCCCGCGGCGCGCCTGTTCTCCTGCTCACCTCTTCAGTGGCACTCTCAATCCGCATTGTGCCGCCGTGATCCTTCACCACAGCAGCCGCGAAGGGCAGTCCGAGGCCGGTGCTGTCCTTCGTGGAAAACCCGCCATTGAGGCATCTCGCGAGGTCCTGCTCGTTCATGCCGGCGCCGTTGTCAGCCACAGAAATGCATAGATGCGCACCGTCTCGCCTGAACTCGAGCTTCACCATGTCGGAGCCTGCATCGATGGCGTTGTCTATCAGATTGATGATGCCTCTCGTGAGCCTGGTGGCGTTTATCGTCACACATGGCAAGTCATCAGCAACGACTATCTCGACGATTCCTCCGGTCTTCTCATCGGGAAGCTGCGATGCCAGCTTCCTCGCAAACACCTGGGCGGGAACGCGCTGCGTGTGACTGCCGTAGAGCATCTCCCTGATCATGCCGTCCATGCGGTCGGCGGCCTCCGATATCCTGCGTGCGTAAGCCGATGTCTGGGCCGGGTCAGCCTCAAACGGGTACTCCGCCAGCGTAGACGACAGCCCCTGGATAGTCGTCAGCGGTGTGCGCAAGTCGTGCATGAGGTGGTCCAGTTCCCTGCCTGTGCGGGCGCGCATGGCCTCTGTCTGCAAGTGCGCCAGCTCCAGAGAACGCCGGCGATCCTCCTCAACCAGACGGATATGGATCCGGTATTCCACCATGACCTTAGAGAGCAGCAACCCCATTGACACGAGGGTCGCGCACATCGACACCGTGTAGGTATTGAGCAGAGACGCGGCGCCCAGCACCTCGCCGGCGCTCTTTATGTCCATCGAGATCTCGCCGTGGCCAAAGCCCCACCTGGTGAGGGCCGGGGCAAGGTCGAGCCACTGCAGCCCGAACACGAGTATGCCTACTACAGCTGCGGTCTTCCACGTCTCCTGACTCACCTGCGTGCGGCCCATGCGCAGCACAGCTGCGACAGCAAGGATGCTTAACACCGCCGGCATGCGAAAGTCGTAGGTGATGCCGTATATCCAGTCAATCAGCGTGTAGCCAAGCGGCACCACCACGGCGGGGATGAGGATCACAGCAACCAGGTTGCGCCTGCCCAACCTCGCCTCAGCTGCTCCGCCCAGAGTAAACGCGCTCAGGTATATCGGGAAAGCCCTGAGCGCGTTGAGTATGGCCATGCGTATGGCTGCATCAAGCAAATCGATAATCTGGCCGCTCTCCAGTGAAGACCAGAGGAGTCGCATGATGCCGAACGTCCTGACATTGAGGAACGCCGGCGCTATCAGAGACAGGGCGGCCAGGGCTGCAGGGTAAACCCCAGGTGAGTTGGCCCACTGCACACGCCTTGTTGTGCGGTCGTTCATATGCCCGTGCCTCCGGCTATCGTGTGCACTACTTGACCAGGAGCAGGCGCAGCACCAGTGGCACCAGCACCATTCCGCCTACTATCTGTGCCGACAGCTTACGCTGCTTGAGCACATTGGCCACGACGGCCACCACAGTGATCGCTACCATCAGCAGGTATATCGGTGTCAACCAGCTGGCGGTGGCCAGCTTCAAATACGCCATCGTTTGCCCCTCCTCCGAATCCGGCTCCGTGCTACCCGAGCATCTTTCCTATGGCCGGCGCCCATCTGAGCACCACAAACGCCCACAGGGCCAGCAACACACCGGGCACTACCAGCTGCTTTAGGATTGCGCCCCGCGTATCCTTGCCGCCCTCCACCGACTGAGCGATGAGGCTCGGCACCAGCGCTATCGGGGGCAGCATATCGCCGAGGGCCGCCAGCAGCGACAGGGCGGCGGCGGTAACCACCTCATTGTTGCCGAGCAGCGCCAGCAGAATGGGGACGCCCATCACAGAGGATGACGCGTAGGCCGATATCGCTCCGAACACCGGCAACGCAATAAGGGCTACGACGAACACCCACGACCTCGTGATATCCAGTGCCGACACGACCAGAAAACCCCTGACTCCCGTGACCGTCATGACCTGCACGAACATTCCGGCACCGACCAGCACACCCATGACCGGAAGCGCCAGATCCACGCCGCGCTGCACTGCTGACCACGGCTTCACCGGCCGGCCGCAGAACATCGCCAGCACTGCGCACACAGCGAACATGAACGGGATGCCGGGGTCAGGAATGGCTCGCCCGGCCACTCGGGTGCCAAACATCATGATGAGGAGTGCCACAATCGGCACATAAACCTTCGCCCCTGGGATTCGCTCGCCGCGCAGTGGCTCGCCAGTGCCTGGGGCAGTCGCCCCACGCGCGGCGGTCGCTGCCCGCGCCGCACCGCGCCCTGCCGCGGCGGTCGCCTTCCCACTGCGCCTGATGGATGCCGCAAGCCAGAGCGACGCAATGATGGCAGCCGGCACCGCCACGAAGAGCAGTGGAAGGTCGAAGCCCACGTAAGGCATGTCGATTCCGGATCCGATGATCATTACAGGCACGTTCACAGGTGGCGCCACCATGCCGATGATGCTCCCGATGGCGACGAAGGCGCCTGCTCTGGCCAGTGGCACACCTGCCTCCACCAGCACCGGCAGCACGAACCTGCCCGTGGTCATCGCTGCCGCAGTGGATGATCCGGTGAGCATGCCGGGGGCCATGACAAGCAGCATCGAAGCCAATGCCAGCGGCAACGGCCGGCCGCCCAGGCTCTGCGTCATCCTGGCTGAGATCTCCTCCAGAATGCCCGCCGATTCAAGGGCTGCCATGAACACCATTGCCGACACTATGATCAGCAGCACATCGAAATAGCCGAAGGCCCCCTCAACGAGGTGATACGGCTGGCCCAGGCTGCCCGATACCAGGAGTCCGACCACAGCAGCGCTTGCCGTGGCCAGGGCCGCCGGCTGGCGCAATACAGCCGCGACCAGTAGGAAGGTGCCTATCATGCACACGAACGCAATGATCTGGGGCCACATGGTCATCACTCTTCCGCAATGGGCGCGGCCTCCGGAACGCCGGCAGCCGCGCCCAAGTTACTGTTTCTTCTGGTAAGGCCTATCCTAGTAGCCTATCGCTGCGCCTGCGCGCCTCGGGTCGGCTGCTCCGATCAACTCGCCGGTGACTGGGTCGACCACGACGCCCTGGGCCCCGCCGAAATAGAGGTCGAACTCAGGGTGAACCGACTTCTCGTCGATGGGGTATCCCAGCTTCTTGAGGCCTTCGATGATCTCCGGCTCCATGTTGACCTCGTACTCAAAGGCGTCAGTGCCCTCGCGCACGAAGAACCTGGGGGCGTTGATCGCATCCTGAACGTTCATGCCGAAGTCGACCACGTTGGTGATCAACTGCGCCATGGAGGGGATGATCCTCGTCGAACCAGGAGTGCCTATCGTCAGGAACGGCTTGCCGTCCTTCAACAGGATCGTAGGAGAGATGGACGTCCTCATGCGCTTGCCTGGGGCGATGCTGTTCGCCAGCGCCAGGTCACGCGAGAAGTTGTACACCTCGTTGTTGAGGATCACACCGGTGCCCTCGATCATGATGCCCGCTCCGAAGAAGGAGCTGATGGTCTGGGTGATGGCCACCATGTTTCGATCCTTGTCGACTACGGAGATGTGCGTGGTCGACGGCGACAACGCGTGAACGTTCTCAACGACAACCGCGGAGTTCTCCTGGAACTCGCCGGCTTTCATGCTGGGATCGTCGAAGGGAGTCATCACAGTCACGTCGATCTCAGCCGCGCGCTTCGCTGCGTACTCATCGCTCAAGAGCTGATCCAGGGGCAGGAAGGCGAAGGCAGGATCGTGCACATACGAGCGATAGTCCCAGAAACCGCGCTTGACGGCCTCAGAGATGATGTGGGTAGTCGTGGCATTGCGGCCACCCGCGGCGACCAGGTCGAAGTTCTCCAGGATGTTAAGGATCTCGATGAGCACGCCGCCGCCCACTGGCGGAGGAGCCGAGATCACGTCATAACCGCGGTAGTTGCCGAGCGCGGGCGTCCGGGTTATCGCCTTGTAGGCTTCGAAGTCCTCGGCACGGATATAGCCGCCGTTGGCGCGGCTGGCGGCGTCGATGGCCTGGGCGATATCACCCTTGTAGAACGCGTCGGGGCCACCGGCAGCGATCTTCTTGAGCGACGCTGCGAGGCCGGGGTTCTTCATGACCCAGCCGGCCAAGGGAGGCAGTCCATCGTCGAGGAACACAGAGGAAAGGCCGGGATCCTTCAGGATCTTCTCATAGTTATCCTCGATCATAGTCGCCATTTCCTGCGTGATGGCCCAGCCATCTTCAGCGAGGCGGATGGCGGGCTGCAGCACCTCGGCGAGGGTCATGGTTCCGTACTGCTCCAGGGCTGAACAGAGGCCGGCCACCAGGCCCGGGACGCCTACAGAGCCCCAGCCAGTGCTGGGCATGCTCTTGCCGGCGAGGGTCTCCGCAGCCAGCACGGGTGCTGTTGACCTGTAGTCGATGACAGATGCGGTTTCGGTGTCAGGCAGGTAGACTACGAACATGCCTTCGCCGCCAAGTCCTGAAGCATTGGGCTCCACGACTCCGATGGCGAACGCTGTGGCGACTGCGGCGTCGACCGCGTTGCCGCCGGCTTTGAGGATCTGCACGCCTACTTCAGATGCCAGGGGGTGTGCCGATGCGACCATTCCGTTCGCTGACCGTACTTCGGAAACCTGCGCGTGCACGGCGGTGGCCATGACCATGACCAGAGCTAGCACCAGGGCCATCACGAAAGACAGTCGATTGGTTGCGCGCTTGAACATTCGGTTACCTCCTCTTCCTCTTTGTATTCGTTGCTTACCGTAGGTACGCTCCTAGTCCTGACTTCACGAGTTCGCTGTAAGACGGCATTCCCGTCCATTCGGTGCGCTGTCCGTCCATCATCTCATGCGCCTCAAGAACGGCGTCTATCGTCGCGATGTGAGTCGCAACCCTAAGCGCCAGGGGGGCGACGGGATGGTTCACGATATCGGGGTTCATAACGTCCTCAGACCCCTGACCCGGGTTCGGAGTCTCGATGAGGTAGGCCGCTGCCTGGGTGTGGTCTCCCCACTCCCTGTGAGAGAGCCCGGGGAACTGGTCATCTGAGTGCTCGACATTCATCACGATGCCCTGAAGCTCCATCTCAACGATGGCGATCACGGCGTAATCAAGGTTCTTGGGGTTGGCGATGACCATGTTGGCGAGGCGCGACATCATACCCGCCTCGTGCAGGTCAAAGGCCACGTCCACCTTCTCTGTCAGGATCAGCTGCTGATAGGCGTAAGCCAGCTGCTGAGTAAGGGTTCCGTCGGCCTTGCCGGGGTGTGCGCGGTCAAGGTTTCTAGACTCATTCCCCTCAAACTCGACGCCCGTAGGATAATGGACGTACTTCACCGGATCAGGCGACTGGTGCGCCGGGTTGGTGCGGCGGTCGCCGTAGCGGAAGTGGCGCTCGCCCGAGGCGGTGTTGATAGTGATGAACCCGATCTCAGGGTGTTGGGTGTCAGGGTAGCTTGCGCCTGACTGGTTGGCGTAAGGCACCACGATGATCCTTCCCTTGGTGGCGACTGCCCTCTCGACGAACAGAGTGGCAGACATGATGCCAGCCGTTTCATTCGAGTGGGTACCTCCCAGGATAAACAGGGTCGGACCGGGCACTCCGCTGTCGAGATAGTACACCCTGGTGTCAACGGGCGTGCCGCGAAGTGAGGGATGATAATCGCTGAGCCAGCCGATGCCTGTGACGCCGTATCCCGGACGCACGTCCTGCATCATCGGCTCGACTGCCTGTACCGGGGAAGCAAACGCCGCGCTAACGACGAACAGCGTGGCGAGGGCAACCACCATCAGAAGCCTGGACATCTTCATTGGTAGACCTCCATCATCTACGCGCGTTGCGCAGCGGTTACTTACCCGCGAACAGGTCAAAGAATACCGGACCGAGAGCCGTCCTGTCGGCTACTTCTACCAGGGGGATGTTCTTCGCCTGCGCCATGCGGGTGAAGAATCCGTCGTCGTTGCTGGCCTTTACCACGAAGATCTGGTGGGCGTACTCCGCCACCATGTTGGCCAGCTCATCAGAGCCTGCTCCACGGCGGGCAGTGCCACCGATGTGCACCAATGCCACGAACACGTCGTTCTTCTTGGCCGCATCGAGCAGTGACTTCACTCTGGCCTTCTCCTGATCGGCGTTGACGCCAGCAGCGCCGAGGCCCTTGGTGCTCAGTCCGACTGAGACGATGAGGGTCTTCACACCCTCGAGGTTCTCGGGTGTGGCGAGCTTCTCAAAGGGAATGGACTCGCCGGTGGATCTGTCGGTAAGGACGGTCTTCAGTATCAGTCCGTCAGTGCTCTGCCCTGCCGAGGTAATCAGGGCGGGCTTGACTGGCTTGGCTGCGCCGACAGTCATGCCGATGGCGAGCAGCGCCACCGCGAGAACCGCCAGCATTGAAACGATTGTGTTCTTTCTCATACCGGTATCCTCCTTCTGATTCTATCTGGATCGTTATCGTTCGCTAGGACTCAGGTATGCTCCTACTCCGTTTGATACCAGCTCATCGTAGGTGGGCAGGCCTGACAGGACAATCCCGCGGTCAGGCGCAAGCATCGTGTGAGAGGTGGCCAGCGCCGCTATGGACGCGATGTGTCGACCAACGCGCATGGCCAGCGGAGTTCCCTCCTCTGTATATGGGACGTACAGGCGCCCTCTCGAAGACGCCTTCAGATACATGGGGTCCTGGCCGTCGATTATCAGCTGTTCATCGGTCTTGCCACGCAGCCTGCCCTGCGCTGGGTTGGGCGACTCGAATAACACCGCGTAGGTGTCGGTGTTGTCGCCCCACTCTCTGTGCGAGAACCCCCTCAGACTCTCAGGTGACGGTTCGATGTTCATGGCAACGCCACTCAACTCGAGCTCCACGGCGGTAATCGCGGCGAGATCCAGCGCTCTGTCGTGCGCTACAATCGCGTTGTTCACCGGGTATTCAGGAGACGACTCATGCAAGTCGACTGACACGTCGACCTGCTCCTCGCGGATGAGACTGGTGATTGCGTACGCCACCTTCGACGTAAGCGTCCCGTTCTGCAAGCCGGGGTATGCCCTGTTCAAGTTGCGTGCCTCAACACCCGCCAGCTTCTGCCCGCGCACCGATTCGACGTAGACTGTGGGATCAGGCCACTGGTGCACTGGATTGCTGAGGCGTGCGCCATACGGAATCGTTCGCCGCCCGTTCGGGGTGTCGAGAGTGTAATGCGATGGGTGGCCTTCCTGCGGAAGATTATGGGTAAAGCCTGATGCATTTGCGTAAGGGATGACTATGACCCGGCCCTGTTCGGGCATCACGTTCTCTGCAAGAACAAGAGCTGCGGCGCACCCGGCTGGCTCATCGGGATGAGTGCCGCCGAGCACCAGCATCGTTCCGCCAGGCTCAGCCCCTTCGAACACCAGCACCGGCGTGTCGCCCGGCGTGCCCTTGAGGGCTGGATTGTAGTCTGACAGCCAGGTCTGCCGAGTAAGCGAGGGAGACGGGTACACCTCAAGGCTCGTCGGGCTCGCAGGCGCGAATCTGGCCGCTGAGAGGACCACTACAATGGCCGCCAGCACCAGCACTATCCAGTCTTGTGCGCGGTGGCTTCGCAACTACACCACCTCCTAATTCGCCTAATTCTAGTAGTCTGCCGATGCATCCTGCTTCCCCGCATATTTCTCCATGAATGCGTCGCTAGCTCGTATCTGGCTCGCGTACCCGGGCCGGCTGCCCGGTGCTCAAAGCCCGCCTACCAGGGCGCCCCACGGCTGCATTGCCACCGGTGGCGCGTCATGATAACATTTGCACATATGCGCAGTGCCAAGTGCGAGATGCGCAAGTTAGGAAGTACACTGAATGCACATCGTCACTGACCGGGGAGCAGACCTGGCTACCCATAGCCCATCAGGCGCGGAGCTGGTGTTCGCGCCCCTCACCATCACCCTGGATGAGTCCACCTTCACGAGCGGCATCGACATCGAACCCGAAGAGTTCTACAAGGCCCTCGATCAAACCGACGCGTTCCCCACGACGTCGCAGCCGGCACCTGGTGACTTCGCGAGAATCTATGCAGACGCTGCCAAGTCCGGCAAGGAGATACTGTCTATACACATCTCCTCCGGTCTGAGCGGCACGGTAAACGCTGCGCGCGTCGGCGCCGAGGCTTCTGCCGATGCGGATGTCGAGATATACGATACGAAGACATTATCGGCGGCACAGGGCTGGCACGTGCAGGCAGCGGCGAACGCATCGGCCGCAGGCTGGAGTCGAGACCAGGTCGTAGGCATGCTCAGGCAGGTGACCGAGGCCACCGAAGTGTTGTTTACCCTGCCGACCTTGAAATACCTGATACATGGCGGGAGAATCGGCCATCTCAAGGGCCTGCTGGCACAGGTGTTGAACATAAGGCCCATCATCGGCGTGGAGAAGCAAGCTGGAATCTACGTCACGCGCGGGCAGGCCAGAACGTTTGACAGAGCGCTGGCATCCCTCGCCGAAATCGCCCGCGACATGATGCGCGGCCGCGGCAACGAAGGAGACACCGTGCGCGCTCAGATAGTCCACGGCTACAACCCCGAAGGAGTGGCGAAGCTCAAGGCCGAGGTCGAGAAGCGCCTCAACGTCAAGTGGCTGCCCACCCTGCAGATAGCCCCGGTACTCGGCGCCCACACCGGCGCAGGCGTGGTCGGGCTGGTGTTCGCCCTTGACAAGGCCCTCCCTGCCATTCTCTAGCGTGGCGCGGTGAGCTCAAGGCTTCAGTATCAGAACGACAAGTCGTAATCGTCGCCGACACCGACGTCGGCTTCGGGAGCGTCGCATTCGGCGTCATCACCGCGCTCGACAACGCCATCGCACCGGCGGCCCCCTCCACCCCAGCACAGCTGCGAGTAGTGGCACGTTCTGCAGTGATGTGACTCAACAGGCGATGTTGAGTCGAGGGTGTACTCCGCGGCCTGACGCGCCAGTTTGACCATGCCCTCCTCGATGGCTGCGAAGTCGCCGGCGCCGAACTCCGCCGGCACGCGCTCAGCAGGGTAAAGGAAGTGCAACACCGCGCTGACTCTGCCCGCGCCCATTGCTCTGTGCGCAGCCAGCGCATACGCCTGCATCTGAATTCTGTAGTCCTCTGCCGCGGACTTCACTTCGTGCTTTTCAATGGTGTTGGTTTTCAAGTCGACGATGGTGACATGGCCTCCCGCACCGGGAATGACCAGATCCATCACACCTGATACCACCGTCTCCCCAACGTTCAACAGGAAAGGCTGTTCCCACACGCCCTCAAGACGCGCCTCAGGAGATTCGAGGAACCTATCGATCATTGGAGACAGCTTCGCGACCAACTCCAACCGGGCCGCCTCTGTGACTCCATAGGCACCCAGCTCAGAATTGAGGACCTCCGCCGCCTCTTCGGATGTTCGAGCCTTCTGGCAGACCGCGTGCACCACCTGCCCACGCTGCGAGGCATTGAGCCACTCGACAGGGCCGCGCAGGGCAGTTGGCGCAACCGAGCGACCGACGCGAGCAAGGCCCAGTGAGTACTCATACACATACCACCTGGGGCATCTGGCGAGGCACATCAGGGCCGATACGGAGATCTGCCTCACGGCTGAAGCAGTTCGCACCGGCATGACAAGGACCGGCGGCTCAGCTTGGAACACCGGTTCTGTCGACTGCGGCAGCTCCACG
>DBQN01000097.1:42493-48529 GCA_002305255.1 Firmicutes bacterium UBA1393
AACCACTCCTTCGCCAGCGAGAGAGACGTATCGCCTTCTGCTCTAACCTGGAGGCTAGTGGTCAGCACCAGGTAGTCGGAGGCGCGCGTCGCCGCAACATAGAGAGTGCGCATGCTCTCCTCTCGTTCCGCCCTCTCGATGTCCTCCTTCACAGCGGCACCGTATGCGGTGCTGTCCATATCCGAGTCTGACGATGGCTTGACCGCGATGCCTAGCCTGTCGGAGACCAGTATCACCGAGCCTCGCGCGGCCGAGTCGGCTCTCCGGCTCAGTTGCGGGACGAACACTATGGGATACTCAAGGCCCTTAGACTTGTGCACCGTCATGATGGTCACCACGTCGGCATCCTCGGCAGCCATGGCAGCCTCGGGCTCGCGCACATTGTCGGCCCCTGCCTGCTCGAGACTGGCGACGAACTCTAGAAGCCCCTTCGCTGCGCGGCCGCGCTCATCCGCCATCCTGAGCAGCTTCTCGATATTGCCCACGGCCTGACGTCCGCCGTCGCCCGCGGCTGCGTAGGCCTCGAACCCGGTCTCATCGAGAATGGCACGGAGCATCTGGGCGGGGCCCAGCCGGCCGGCCATGGCCCGCAACCGACCGATACACTGCCTGGCCCAAGTCAGTCTTTCAGTCTCACCATAGGTATCGCCCGGGTCAACGCAGGCGTCGATGTCGGCATTCACGAAGCCGGAGCAGAGGTCACCGCCGGCCCTGACGAGCCTTAGCAGGGTCACGTCTGACAGGCCGAACACAGGGTGGCGGAGCGTGGCCGCCAGCGAAAGGGCGTCGCGGCTGTCGCCGACGGCGCGCATCATGCACATGAGCGTCAGAATCTCAGGGCGGTCGTGGAAACCCTTGCCTGCCACGACGTAATAGGGCACGCCGGCCTCGCGCAGTGCGGCTTCGAAGAGCTTGATGTGGGTGGACTTTCTTAGAAGGATCGCGATGTCGCGGTAGCGCGGCGCCCTGGGTTCTGCCTTGCCTCCTGAGCCGCCGTCCACCGAGATGAGCTGCTCCTTGCAGCCCACCATGTGAGCGATACGCTCTGCCACCAGCTGGGCTTCGGCCTTGCCTGCGTCGGCGGTGTTGCCTCTGAGATGCGTGATGACGTGGAGTTCGGCATGATGTGCCATTCCCGGATGCGCGTCTCTGGCGGCTTCGGCGTCAGAGGTCCACAGCCCATCGCGCAGAGCCGGCGCGAACACGGCATTCGTCAGCTCCACCAGGGGACGGACCGACCGGAAGTTCTTGCCCAGATTCTCGACACACCAGGTGTCGCAGCAGCGTTGCGCGTTGTCCATGGCGCGGCGGAACACGTCTACCTGCGCTCCCCGGAATCCGTAGATCGACTGCTTCACATCGCCCACGATGAAGGTTCGGTTCGCCGGCGGATCGCCTGCGAGCAAGGTGACGATCTCATGCTGCAGTTCGTTGGTATCCTGGTACTCATCGACCATGACGAACTTGATCCCGGCCCTGATCCTGGCTCCGGCCTTGCTCGAGCGCAGCAGGTCACGGGCAGCGAGCTCGATGTCGGAGAAGTCCAGCATCGCGCCGTTGCCCTTCAGCTGCCGGTGGATCTCGTGCAGCTTCTCGCAGGCCCGCGCCACTGCTTTGGCGGCGGTCACGTGGTTCGTCGGGGCATCGGGGGGTGTATCGTCGGCCCCTGTGATCGAAGCCGCCATCTGCTCCGTGAGTCGTGCGAAGGACTCGGCGGTGCGACCCGTGGTGCGCATCCTCTCGTAGGCTCCCTCGATGCCTTCTGCAACAGCGCGGACACCGAACTCCGCCACGAGGGACGCGATGACGCTGTCCTTCGATGCCACCATCTGGTCGAGGCATTTGAGGCATGCCTGCCTCCGCAGTGCGGCCGCGTCGGCCGGATCTACCACCGCGAACTGCGGGTCGACCCCGGCTTCGATCGGGTTCTCCCTGACCAGTCGCGCACAGAACGAGTCGATTGTGCTGATTCGAGCCTGCGAGCTCAGCCTGCGGGAGAGCTCCCGCCAGCGTGCGGCCTCGCCGGGATTGCCCCGGGCCGCCCGCTCGCGTGCAGCCATCTCCGACCACACCCTGGCCTTCATCTCAGTTGCGGCTTTCTCGGTGAAGGTGATGGCCACAATCTCATCGAGGTCTGCCATGTGAGACTCAACCAGGTGCACGTATCTGCCCACCAGTACCCGGGTCTTGCCTGATCCGGCGCCCGCCGTCACAATGAGAGACCGGTCGGTATTGAAAACAGCGTTCCGCTGGGAATCGGTCCACGCAGCCATCGTCCCGCCACCCCCTATTCGCCCGACTCGCCGTTGTCGGCGTAGCTCGCTCTGCAAATGCAGGAGTAATCGCAGTACCTACACGCTCTGTCGGATGGAGTTGGGGCGAACTGACCATCCTTCTCTCCCTGATCGCACCGGGCGATGCGGTGTCGCACAGAATCCATGAACCGTTCCCATTCGTCGTCGCTCATCGCCCCTTGCTTGCTTTTCACATCGAGGTGCCGCCGGTAGGCCGCTCTGAACACCCCTGATGTGCGTCCCTTCGCCGGGAGCTGTATGTACCACGCAGCGGCGACAGGCTTGCCGAGCTGTTCTTGGGCCGCCAGCGCATACAGCCCCAGCTGCAGCTCAATGCCGGCCTTCACATCCGTCGAGCTCGGCGCGGTGCCGGACTTGTAGTCATAGATGACCAGAGCACCGTCGGGACCTACGTCGATCCTGTCGATTACGCCCATCACTGACACGCGGTCAGCGCCTGCCCCCACTTCAACCTCTACGGGAAAGTCGAAGCGGCGGCCGAACGCCCATTCCAGCCTGTGCGGGCTCCATACTCCGCTGGTGGCAACGGCGCGGTTCACCTCGGACTCTACGAACTTGATGAGCTTCTGGGCTATGCCGGAGTAGAAAGCTTCGCAGAGACGGCCGGGTACGGATGAACGTTCGCACTCGCCTTGGCGGAAGACCTCGGTGGCGATCTGTGTGATGCGGCTAGAGTAGTAGTCGGCCCTGGCCGCGTCGATGGGCTTGCCCCCGAGTTCGGCGATGAACCTTCGAACCACATCGTGCAGCATCGTACCTCTGTCGCGAGCATCGATGTCGTCGGTGACCTCGTCAACGGCCCTGATCCGCAGCATGTAGTCGCAGAAGAACTTGAAGGGGCACGATGAGTATGCGTTCAGACTCCGCTCCGACCATTCACGCCTGCCCACGGCCATTCCCTTGCCGACCAAGCCATTGAACTGCCCGGCGTCGGCGGCGACCGCCGATTTCCGGGCTGACCAGCGCTGCCTGATGGAGGTGAAGCCCTCGTCGTAGCCGATTTCGGACTCGGTGTGCATGGCAACCAGTCTCGCCTCGCGGGTGCTCGCCGCCTGATCGGCGCTGCTCGGGAACACCTCTGCCGCCGACACCACCGTGGTGATGGCCCGCTCAGCGGGTTCGTCTAGCCCGAGGTCACGCAGGTGTTCGTCTACCAGAAAAGACCTGCGTGCCGCCGCCCCATCGTCGGTGCTCGTCGACCACGTCATGTAGATCTTCGCCACGCCGGATCGGGCAGCACAGCTGAATACGTGCCTATCGGCGGTTGCGGCATCGCCGAGAGGCTCCGATCCGAATCCGGCGGCGGTGATGGCCCTGACGTCGGCATCGTCGAGGATCCATGGGCGCCTGCGTCGCGAAGGCAACCACTGATCGCCGAGGCCGCACAGGAACAGCACGTCGCAATCGGCAGCCGAAACCGACGCTGCACGATTGATACCTGTCACAACGACTCCCGTGCTCATTGGGCGCCCGAGAGAGAAGGATCGCTGACCGGCGGCAAAGTCGAGTGCCGACAGGAACTCGTCCCAGTCGGGGGCAGGGCCGGAGTCTGGCCCCGAACCTGAACCGGAGTTGCTGCTTGATGCGGCGTCGGCCGAGCCGGGCGGCCCCAGGTCAGCGCTGGCGACCTCGCTGAGAAGGCGCTCAAACGCAGTCCAGGCCTGCCATTCCTCCACGCGAAGCCCCGTATCGCCGGCCATGCTCCAGATTCTCGCAGGCAGACCCAACTGGTGCAGTGCCTCCCTGAATCCTATCGCGCATTTGGCAAGACCCGTGCCGCTGCTGGCGAGGGCTACCTCGTGGGCAGCCGCCACAGCCTGACTAAGGCTGCCAATGCACTCCTCAGTGGGATCGGGCGCTGCCTGAGGCTCGGGCTCCTCACCTGGACCTGGCGTAACCATGGGCCCATCCGGCTTCTCGGATCGCCCGAGGCGCCTCGCCCATGCGGCCAGAGTAAGCTCTAGTCCTCTGATGCCAAGCTTCTGGACGGCCGCTGCAGCCTGCTCCGGACCTGCTCCCAGGTATGCACTGCCCACTAGGGGGATGATGTCGGTGCGGCGGTGGTGTGACGCCTCCGCCGCTATGAGGGCAGCGAGCTTCAGACAGTCGGCTATCAGGGGAGAGCTCTTCATGCCCCGCTTGCGGGGGGCTGCACACGGCACTCCGTACTCATGGAAGGCCTCCAACAGCTCCGGCGTGAACCCTTCGCTGTCGGCCGACGCCACCCAGACACGAGATGGATCAGTGCCCCCTGTCACGAGCCTCTTTATCTCACGCGCGACGGCTCTGGCCTCGCGCCTGGGGCCAGCAACGGCGATCAGGCAAGGCGGCTCGGGAGTGGCGGCTAGGGGAACGCTCCGCACACTCGCAGGGCTAACGATGTCGGCGATCCGCTCCATCACGCCTGGCTCGTCGTGTCGCAACTCTACTTCAACATCGGCACCTGACCGCGCCAGGGCCGATACCAGCTTCGCCTCACAGCCGGTCAGCCACGGAAAGCCTACAACTCGGATACGCTCGAATCCATGCGTAGCGATCTGACGGCGCAGCGCCCGCACTACGGCCATCATGGACTGACCTCTCTCCGCGCGCCCGACTGCGTGGAGGGCATCGCGGTAGCGCCTCCAGAGGGCCAGCGCCTCGAGGGCGCCGGCGCTGGGACAGGTTGCCCTATGGGCAGCGTGGGCAGCATGGGCAGTCAAGGCGCTCAGGAGCGCGTCGGGATCGGCTCCTGCCTCGTCCCACGCCACGAACAACTCGGCAAGAGATCTGGCCACGCCGTCCTTTGCCCGACCGGGTGCGAGCATGCCCGTGGGAATGGAACCGCCGCCGGCAGCTGCGTGCTGGGCCAGACACTCGGCGACAAGCAGTTCGCGCTGGATCTGCCCGATGGGCCTAGCCGCCGGAACGTCCAATCTTCTTCCCAGCTCGGAGATGAGCTGATCAAAGGTATACACGGGCATGGCGAACACCACACCGTTAGGCACGGCTCGAAGCACGGCCCGCCTGATAGTCGATGCCTCAAAGGAACCGCGGCACACCATGGCGTACGCGCGGACCTTCCCTGACTCTCCTGATACGGCGCCTGCCAGCTCCTGCAGGTAGTGCTCGTTCAACGTGTTCGGCCTCCCCGAAAGCAGTAACACTCCAAGTATTCGCCTGCGCAGCCAGTTCACCTCTTGCGCGCAATCTTCTACCGGTGCGTGCAGGAATCTGGCAATAGACGTTGAATACTGTTTCCAAGTATCCATAGAAATGGCACTATGACGCTGTGGACGGCATGCCGCACGACACTAATGACAGCAATGTAAAGGGGTGTGCACGTGAGGGCCATTGGCGTAGTAAGGCGCGTCGATGATCTGGGAAGGTTCGTTATCCCCAAGGAGCTGCGTCACAGTATGAGCATTGTTGATGGTGACAAGATGGAGATCTACGTCACCGACGAGATGATCGTGCTCGAGAAGTACCGGCCTTCATGTATGTTCTGTGGCAGCCATGAAGAGCTGGTGTCGTTCAAGGGTCACCCCATATGCACCGAGTGCATCGAGGCGGCAAAGCGCGTCTAGCCTACTAGCCGCGGCCGAGCCTTCGGGCATCGGCATACTTGCCACGCATATTGTTGATGGACGACCCCCGGGGCATGACGCTGCCGCCGGGGGTTTGTTCACTGATGGGCAGCGAAGGGGCCGCAGAGGCCGAAATCGGGTAGGAGGGGGCGTCT
>DBQN01000084.1:0-23334 GCA_002305255.1 Firmicutes bacterium UBA1393
TGGTGCCGGAGGCGGGATTCGAACCCGCACGCCCTTGCGGGCAGAGGATTTTAAGTCCCCGGCGTCTGCCATTCCGCCACTCCGGCAGTGATGAGCGTCATCAGGCTCAGTATAACACCAGAAAGAGTGTTCTACCAGTGCGTGCGGAAGCAGCAGCTACCTGCGGGACTGGCGCATCGGAGCACCGGGGCACCTGAAACTCGCTCAGCCAGCGGCCCCTCCTACTGCACCTCTCCCGCCCTGAACAACGCCATGAACGCTTGAACAACGTCTGGGTCAAATCGCTTCTCTGACTCGCACTCGAGTGCCTCTGCTGCCGCCGCCGGCGTCCATCCCTTCCCATGAGGCGCTTTGTCAGTCATCACATCATAGGCATGGGCTACTGCAAGAATCCTTGCGGGCAGGGGTATCCTGTCACCTTTGAGACGCCTCGGATAGCCTCTGCCGTCCCAGCGCTCATGGTGTGACAGAATCCACTCCGCTATTGACGCAAGTTGAGGTGCGGTGCGCGCGATCCTGTAACCTATCTCAGGATGCCGCCTGAGCGCCTCGCGATCCTCATCTCCCAAGGGCTCAACTCTCCTGATGATGTCGTCGGGAATCGCAACCTTGCCGATATCATGCAGGTCGGCAAAGAGCCTGAAGTCATCGATCTGAGACTCCGGGACCTGCATTTGCCTGGCTATCAGGGTCATCAGCCTGTTCAGGCGCTCTCTGTGCTCTTCTGTCTCAATACCCTTGTCCAACAGCACCTGACGCAGCGAGTGCAGTCCATATGTTTGAATCCTGTCGCTCTCGATGAGCTTGCACCGGTACATCCTGCGCTCGGCCTCCTCGAACACATCGAGGATCTCCTGCTCATGGCTGACCTTGGTTGCCACTCCCAATGATATGCTCGGGGCGAAGGGCCGGTGCGCCGAGTGCTTGCACTCACGCATTATTCGTTCGGCTACAGCTACAGCCGCCTGCTCCTCGGTATTGGGAAGGATGACGGCGAATTCGTCACCGCCTGTCCTCGATACGACATCATCTACTCTACACGACGCCAGTAGTATTCTGGACATCTCTATCAACAGCCGATCGCCTTCAGCGTGACCGAAAGCGTCGTTGACTACCTTCAGGCCGTTGAGGTCACCGACTATGATGCTGCAGGGCAGCAAGTTGCGGTGAACGTGCGCGAGCTGCTCCTCGAAGTATGCCCTGTTGTAGAGCCCGGTCAGCTTGTCATGGAAGCTCAAGTAACGGGCTTCTTCCTCTGCGCGCTTACGCTGTGTGATATCTCTGACTATGCTAAGCAGTGCCGCTCTTCCACGTGTCTTCACACCGCGTGAGCTTACCTCCACAGGGAAGGTGCTCCCGTCTTTGCGCCGGTGCACGGTCTCGAAGAGGATACCTTTCTCATAGGCCTCGCGCATCTGCGCTCTGTGGAGTTGCTCGGTGCCGGGCAGTCGTATGTCTTCCACAGTAAGGTTGAGGAGTTCTTCACGGGTGTAGCCGTATTGCTTGATGGCGGCGTCATTGGCATCGAGAACCCTGCCATCCATCTGAATGAACAAGATGATATCTTGGGCCTGTTCGAGGAGGAGGCGGTAGATCCCCAGGTCTTCTTCAGCTCTCTTTCGCTCGGTGATATCCTTGAATACTTCGACAACTCCGGTGAGTGTTCCGTCTACGTCGCGCACCGGAGCCGAGGCGATCAACATCCAGCGCTCCTCGCCGTTGGCAGTGCGCATGACTGTCTCCCACTCAGCAACAGACTCCTCATTGGCAAGCCGCACGAGCGGACATCCTGCTGCCGGGCACTCGGCATTCTTCAGCACTTCATCGCATTTCGAGCCGACAAGCTCGACAGGATCCCGGCCCAACATGTCGGCAAAGCGCTTGTTCACCCTGGTGATGGTATGATCGAGGGCGATGGCGACCACTCCGTCGGGCACGGCCAGAAACAGCTGTTCAAGCTCGGCATGGGCAGCTCTGAGCCCGGCCCTGACGGCGCGGCGCTCGGTAATGTCCCTGAGCACGGACACAACGACAGCCCGGTCTCGGATGGACGTGCTTTCTGCACTCACCTCAACAGGGAATACCTCGCCATCCGCCCGGCGCATCTCAGTCTCGAAGGACATGGCTTCTTTCCGCAGCCTGATGAGGCGTCCTGGCACTTCGCGATGTTCGCTCGGGGCGACAAGATCATATATAGCAAGGTCCCGGAGCTTCTCGTCTGGTATTCCGAATGCCCGTGTAGCTGCGCGGTTGGCTTCGATAACCCTTCCGGTTTCGGCGTCGAGAATGAGGATGATGTCAGATACCAGGCGAGCCAGAAGCTGATAGTGTGACACGTCAGCCCTTATCTCGCATGCATTGTCTGACACGGAAACGTGACCCATCTTGTTCCTCCCGATGCGTGTCATGAGCTCTGATCTGTGTGGTAATGTGTGTTCGGTGACCCGCCCCACGGGGTCTCGCCGTCACGGATGTTGGCGCTGATCATCTCGTGGAATACGTCTGCGATTACCGGATCGAACTGGGTGCCGGCGCATCGCTTAATCTCCTGAAGGGCTGCGTCGACGCCCATGGCTTTCTTGTATGTCCTCTCGCTTATCATCGCATCGAACGAATCCACAACGCTTAGCATCCTGGCGTGCAATGGGATATCATCACCGGCGAGGTTGCGAGGGTAGCCGGAGCCGTCCCAGCGTTCATGATGGCTCAATATCGACTCAGCCACGTCGGCGAGGTCGGCGTTGTCGCCCACGATGCGTGCCCCTATCTCGGTGTGGGTACGCATTACTGTCCATTCGTCCTCGGTAAGGGGACCCGGCTTGTTGAGAATAGAGTCAGGAATGCCCACCTTGCCCACGTCATGCAGCATGCACAGAAGCAACAGGTCGTCTACCTCGCCGGCGGCCATGCCCATTCTGCTGCTTAGTTTCAGTATCATCTCTTGCAGCCGCTCCGAGTGAGCTTCAGTCTCATGCGTCTTTTCGGCCAGTGCCCTCCTTAGGAAGTGCAGCAGGTTCCCTCTGGGAGATCCCATATGTAGAAACTTGTTCTTGTGCATGCTGCTTTCCGCTGCATTGACGAGCGATAGAAGCGACGTAGATCCATCCTCTCTGGTTGCCATCCCCACCGACAGTGATATCGTTGCGAACCCCAGGTCTACCGCAGATAGCCGTTCGCGGATGGGGCCCAGAACATCGGCCAGCGCATCGCCGCCGTGACCGGGTAGCACACATACGAAGGAGTCACCCCCGGTTCTTATCACACAGCCCTTGTCGCCCACTGCTTCCACCAGGATGCGGGCAGCCTCAGCCAGTACAGCGTTGCCCATCTCATAGCCGTGGATCCGGTTCACGATGCGAAGCCCATCCACGTTTGCGCAGATCACTGCACATGGGCCCGCGGCTTCACCATCGAGTTCGTTCATGAGGTTATCAAGGTAGAGCCCGTTGTACACACCCGGGTGTTTGTCGCGGATCCTCGACACTGCCAGTTCCACGGCGCGCATCTGAAGTGAGCCGGCCATGGCGTTAAATGCCTGGCTCAGACGCGCCAGCTCCTTCACAAAGGGAGAGCCGGTGTACCTCGCGTGCATGTCACCTGCTCCGAAGCGCGATGCGGTGTGCGCCAGGGCAGTAATGGGTTTGATGAGCAGGTAGACTACTGCTGTCCAGAACGCTGCGAAGGCTGCGCCGACAAGGAGACCCATTCCAAGTACAGTTGTGACGGCCCGCGCTCGCGCAGCGCTCAACACTGGCGCCACCGGCGATGTGATCGATACGTACGCGATCACATTGCCCGCTGAGTCGCGGATGGCTCCGATCGACAGAAAGTGATCGCCGCAGCTCTTGTCGCACCATACGGTGACCACATCGGTGCCGGAGCTATAGTCGGCGCCGGAGCTGAAAGCCCCAGCGATATAGCGTGCCACGTCTTCTGTGTAATTGGTGCCCTCAAGCCCACTGGCCGAATCAGACCATATCATGGGCTCGAGGCTGGAGTCCCATATGAGTATATGGGAGTCGACCGGGAGGGTCGAAGCGTTCAGAGTGGTCACAAACCACTCCCTGTGTAGGAACACCAGCACCGTTTCGGGCAGATCGTAGCCTTCATCATCCTTGGCAGGCCTGGCCACGACTATGGCGGGAACACCATGCACAGGGCACGAGCCGATTGATGTCATGGGCCCTCCCCTGGCTCTGCTCAAGTCGCTCAATGCCACCAGGTCGGGACGTATCTGCCCTTCTATCGCGCGGCTGTCGTGGCTTGCCAGCACCGCGCGCCCCGTAGAATCGATCACCACGAAGCTGGCGAAGTCATGGCGCGGGGTTGAGGAGTCGGTTTCATCGGGCTGGTGGGGTTGGATGGCCTGGCCGGGCTGGCCGAGCTGGTCAAGCTGGTTGAACTGGCCGGCCTCGTCGGGCTGTTGATTCTCGCGCGCATCGCCCACGCGACCATCCCAGCTATCCCACTGCATCTCCAGTCTCTGAGTACGCACCGAACTCCAGAATCCGTTCACGATCTGGAACACTTTATCGAGATGTATAGGCTCATTCGCGCAGATGCGGGCGACATGCATGTGCAGGCGTGACTGCTCTGAACGCATGAGTTGCTCCCGTTCCGCCTTGATCCTTCGGGCCAGTATGGGGTAGACAGGCAAGACAGCTACTGCAATCAGCAGCAACACCAGAAACCGCAGGCTGATGGACGGGGTTGTCTTCATACAGGCAATCACGCTCCCATCGGTCATTGCGGCATCGTTCCGCGAATACCGGGGTCATCGCGGATCACAAGGCCCAACGTCTGCGTGTTTCGGGACATTTCTCCTAATACCTGCAATGTTCGCTGCTGGTTTTTTAGTGAAATTACTCGCAATCATTGGCACACGCCGCTGGCTGCGCTTCCCTGATCGCCGCAAGAGGCCGGAGGCACTACTCGGTCGCGCGCGGCTCCTTCACGCGGTGACGCGCACACCTGCCGTCATGACACTCCAGCCCGGGGCCGCCATCGCCGCACATGGTGGCCACAGCCTCACGCCCGATGGGGTTGTCTTCCGTGGCCAGCCAGTGCGCCACGTGCATGTGAATGCACTTGACTCCCTCGAGGTTCACGAGGCCACCGACACCAGCGTGCGTGATCACTCCGGCCATATCGGCGCTGACCTTCTCCCGCCAGGCGGAGTCGAGCTGCTCGAGGATGGCTTCGCGTCGGTGGGCGTAATCGCGATTGGCATTGACGTAGTCAGTGCGAAACTCCTCATCCCGGCGAAGCTTCTCGCGCATGCGCCCGATCATGCCACCGTTCTCAAGGGCGCCCACCGCCTCGCGTATGTGCGGGCAGGTGAGCCAGAACAACGTCGGAAAGGGAGCGATCGCAGCCGCCGACTCCCTCAAGGCACTCGTCACCAGTGCCTGTGGTTGGCCGAACCGACACCGCCGCGCAACGGCCACGACGCGCCCCTCCAGTGGCCTTCCGAGTTGCACTGATGCCACGTGCAGGTCATCCTCTGTCGGCCCGGACCACCAGGGCATCAACGGCCAATGGGTCACTGTACATGTCACTCCCTGTTCCGTATTCGGCACGCACGCATGACCAGCCCTCGGTTGCCAGGAGCTGAGCGTTTCATCAGGTTCAGGCTCGCCCTGCCATCGGGTTCGCATGCGAACTCTGCCTGTCGGAGTCTCTGAGCCTGCGCCGCCTGCCGTGCAGGCGGAAATGGCGGGATTCCGGGCGCTCGCCACGCGAACTGAACACTTTTCACCGTTTCGGCCCGTGAAATGCAAGGATACTGGTAGTTCGCCACCCGCACCAGTTGTGGCCATCGGGCCCCGGGGCGCCCCACAGTGTAGCGCCCGCCGCAAGGGTCACGGTCGCCGCAGCTAGAGCCATAGATGGTAGATATGCCCCGCGGNNGGGGCATATCCTTCCTTCTTGTTCTCCATCCGCCCCGACCCCTAGGTCACCGTCGCCCGCCCCCGACGCCGCGACTCGAGATGGCAGGATTCCGGGCGCTCGCCCCGCGAACTGAACGCTTTTCACCGTTTCGGCCCGGGAAATGCAGGGATACCGGTAATCCTCCACCAGCCCCTGACTCTAACCATCGGACTGCCGCCGAGGCTCACTACATTGCCATCCTCAACGGTGATAATCGCCGCAGCTAGAGCTATAGATGGTAGATATGCCCCGCGGGGCATATCCTTCCTTCTTGTTCCCCATCCGTCCCGACCACTAGGTGATCGTCGCCCACCCCCCGACGCCGTGACTCGAGATGGCAGGATTCCGGGCGCTCGCCACGCGAACTGAACGCTTTTCACCGTTTCGACCCGTGAAGTGCAGGTATACCGGTAATCCTCCACCAGCCCACGCCCCCCACTTCCGCGTTGCCGGCGTGCCGCATCCTCGCGCCCACCCCGGGGAGCACGACCACCGGGCCACCGATCCACCGGGCCACCGGTCGCACCGGGCCACCGCAGCCCTCGCCATGACATGAGAGGAGTACAATGACTCTCTCACCAGGCACAGGCCAGCAGCTTTGCCAGGAACACCGGCTCCGACAGGCCGCCCAGGTTGCCACATGCGGGCTCTGTACGTGGCGAACGCTGCTGCCCGCCGAAAAACAAAAGCACTCCATCCCGGAGTGCTAAAGCGACTCATTCAAACCCGACCTGGCATCGATAGAGCGCATACCGACTACTCGGCAGCAGCTGCCGGCATCACCGGGCTCTTTCGTCACGGCCCACCCACGCACTGATATCGGGCCCGCCGCTTACGCCGCCGTAGCCACCGTAGCCGCCGTCGCCGCTCTGGCACAGACGCAGGTGTGTCGATGGGAGCTATGCTACACGAACCTAGACAGCCGTGTGCCTCTCCCACCGCGCTTGGAGTCTTGATTCCGCTTCAGGTCTTGATGACGCTCGTCGCTATCCTTGAGGAATTTGTTCAGCTTGTCCTCGAAGGACTGCTGGTATACTCTGTCACGTCGGGGCCTGGGGGCCTGGTAGTTCGGATCGGCCTGCTTGATCGACAACCCGATCTTTCCGTTGTCGACTGCCAGAACCTTCACCCGTACTATGTCATTCAGCTTCAGGTAGTCGTTCACGTCGTTGACGAACGCGTCATCGATCTCCGAAATGTGAACTAACCCCGTTCTGCCCTCACCGATATCAACGAACGCTCCGAATCTCGTGATACCTGTGACGCGACCCTCAATGATGCTACCGAGCTCAATAGACGACATGCTTGCGGAGATCCTCCCGTATTGTTTGTTGCGGGCACTAGCCCACGATTGATATGCTACATTATAATCCGATGGTCAGGGGAGTGTCAATGATTGCCACTGCCCAGTCAGTCGCCGATTTCGGGCGTGTGCCCGGGGCGTGGCTTGACGGGTTCGAAGCCGCTGGTGTCGGGTTGCGCCACCACATAGAGGGTCTCGCCGGGTTTCACAAGACCCAGTCTCTCTCTGGCCACGCGCTCGACATACTCGTCAGACGTCGCGACGCCGATCTCGGCATTCACGTCGTCGACTCTATCACTCCACTGTTCACACTCTTGAAGCAGTAAAGCTGTCTGCCTGTTGATAGATGCAACGCGCGAGATGCCTGCGGCCAGACTAAGACCGAACAGCACGACTGCCGCGATTATGGTCCATCTGAAAGCTCGCTGCGACATGGCTCGCCACCCTCTCGCTCGCCATTACCCGGCACACTCTCAACAGGTTTCCTTCTCCACGAAGCTGAGAATCCCTGCACACTCGCCCTGACGCGCCTTGATGTTCTTCGCGCCGAGCGACGCGCCGCCCGCGTGGCCCGCCCCAACCACCACGAAGTCCAGGTGGCCACGTACGACACCAGCCCTCTAAGTAGCACTCTGTGCACGGCCCAGCCCACTGCCAGCCCCAGGAGCACGTATGCCCTGATCTGGCCGGAGTTCACTCTGTAGAGTGTATAGAACACGCAAGTTCCGGCTGCCAGCGGCACAAACAAATCAAAGGTCGCCCTTGCCAGCCCCGGTCCAAGCGCCGCGCGCGCCCGCCCGCGCACCCGCCCCAGCGCTGGCCCGCGCCCGCGCTCGCGTCGTCGACTCAGATTCTGGTTCCAACTCCGGCTCGAACTCCGACTCCGGCTCCAGTTCTGGCTCTGCCTTCGATGCCCTGCGCCCCATGCGAGCTGCGCGACGGTGGCGAGGACGATACCCCACAGAACCGTTACCGCGATGGTCGCTAGCTCCATCATCATCCCGCCTCAGGCCAGGAAATCTGATGAGCGTCCACAGGATGATCAGGCAGAGCATGCCGATGACGGCCCATGACAATACTGAGCGAACTTTCAGTGCAATGAGGGAGGAGTTCACCCTTTCCTGAGTGTTCTCTGCCCTCAGGTTCGCCCACGCCGACACCACGTTTCTGGCATACCCTTCTGAGATCGCCGTACCGGACGACATCCCTGAATTGTATGCCGTCAGTGCTGACAAGATGTCGCCGCCACACTCGTCGATCAGGTATCTGAGGTAGGCGGTGCCCACGCGGATGTTGGCCGCGGGCGCAAAGATGCACGATTCTGAACACGCCGGCGCAGGATGGTCACCTTTGCACGCCACCGCCGGCATGAACTCCACCCATACCGCCGGCATCACCTGCATGAGGCCTCTGGCGCCACGCCATGACACGGTGGCAGGCTCGAAACCGCTGACCTGCTGCACGAAGGCTGCGACCAGCGACGGGTCTACTCCATTGCGGAGGCTCTCGGTATTGAGGGTCTCTGCGAAGGGAAGGCCCTTAACGGTCACCCTGGCCGTGGAGTAATCACCAAGTACTCTCAGGGAGTCGGCCACTGCGCTATCAAGCCACAGCGCAGCCGACCACGCCGCCCCGGCCATGAAGGCCGTCAACACCAAGGCGCTCACGAGCCACGTGCGCCCCGTTTTCATCTTCGGTCGGAACAGCGAAGCAATCAGCACCAGGGGGCTGATGAATACAGATAAGACAGAGGTGATCACCCGAAAGGCCAGCAAACTGCCTTCCTCCTACTTAAGCAGCCGACCGAAGAACCCCCGCGCTCTCTTACGGGTCTCTTCCTCATAGTCACAGGCTTCTACATAGCCCTCGATCTCCACGACTCCGTCTTCGAGATTGAGGTGGCGGATGTGTAGTCCCTGCCCTACCAGGGAGAGAATCCCCGCGTTGGTCTCCAGCACTATCTGCTCGTCGTCGAAGCTTTCCACATTCAGTACGCCTTCTATGCTGATCGTCTCGCGGTCGACAATGACCAGCCTATGCTGTGCTCCAGGCTTCTTCCGCCTGGCCTCTTCTGCGGGATCGGGCGCGATCCTTGCGGCCATCTGCAACACTCCTCATGACGCAGTCATCTGGTGACTGCCCTTAAGGAACTGTATGCCCGTCCGCATTCACAGATTACACTCCTCACTACAAGCCGGAGTGCTTCGCCTCATTCCATACCTCGTCCATCTCTTCAAGGGTCATATCTTCCAGAGCGGTTCCGACCTCATCTGCCCTGGTCTCGATGAACTTGAATCTGGCCGCAAACTTCGCGCCGGCATGCCTGAGGGCGCCTTCAGGGTCTACCTTCAGCAGTCTAGCAACGTTAACCACTGCAAACAACAAGTCGCCCAGCTCGTCCTCGATGCGCTCTCTGTCAGCTCCGGCCATGGCCTCTTTCAGCTCGCCGACTTCTTCCCAAACCTTGGCCGCGGCCTCATTGGCAGACGGCCAGTCGAAGCCCACGCGCGCAGCCTTCTCCTGTATCTTGTTGGCGTACATGAGCGCCGGCAGATACTTGGGCACTGCATCAAGGATAGACGACGGCTTGCCCGTCTCTGACTGCCTCTCCTCCTGCTTTATACGCTCCCAGTTGTGCAGCACCTGGTCAGCGTCTTTAGCATCCACATCTCCGAAGATGTGCGGATGCCGGCGCACGAGCTTCTCGCAGATAGTCTCCACGACGTCACTGAACGTGAACTCACCCAGCTCCGACGCGATCTGCGCGTGGAATACCACCTGCAGCAGGAGGTCGCCCAGCTCTTCGGCGACTTTAGCAGAGGATCCGCCATCGATGGCCTCGACTACCTCGTATGCCTCTTCAATAACGTAGGGCCTGAGAGACTCGTGGGTTTGCTGCCTATCCCACGGGCACCCCTCAGGCGACCTGAGCCTGGCCATGATCTTGAGCAGCCGTTCCATAAACCAGTGTCTCCTTTGCTAGCCCACCTGCCTGGAAAGGTAGCCGGCGGCGGTGACTACCAGGCTCTCCTCGAGATCTCCCACCGTCGTCTTGCTGGAAGTAGTGCCGACAACGACCGCGCCCACTGCTTCGCCTTCCACTACTATGGGTGCGATGGCTGCTGAGATAATGACGAACCCGTCGGCGGACTTGTCCACTATCGATGAGGCCTCGCCGCCTCCGCTGAAGTGTACCAGGAGCACCTGCCGCTCGTTCATGGACTTCTCGACGGCCCCGCCTATGGCCCTGTCGGCGAGATCAGGCGCGCCGCCTCCGGCCGATGCGAGCACGAGGTCTTTGTCGCACACCAGCGCCACCATGCCCGACGATTCCGCCAGCGCCTCCGCCATGTCACGTGCCATAGACTTAAGTTGCCCCACGGGCGAATACTTCTTCAGCACGATGTTCGCGTTCTCATCGACATAGATCTCCACAGAGTCGCCTTCGCGGATGCGAAGGGTCCTGCGGAGCTCCTTGGGCACTACTATCCTGCCCAGTTCGTCTATTCTCCTAACGATCCCGGTTGGTCTCACCGTCATTCCCTCCTGCGCTCATTCACTCATAGTAGCGTTGGCCCTGTTCATCTCCGTCAGCATGTAGATCATGATGTTTAGCAGCTCTTTCTCCGACAGCCCTTGTGTCCGAATCCTGATGCTCTGTGTTCTGCCCCCGCCAAGAGTTACCCTTCCCCGGAAGGGCCGAGCTATCTTTATTACATTCGTGCCCGGATGCCGGATACCTTCAGCGAACTTGACAACAACTTCACCGCGTTCGCCGGTCATACTTACGACACCAAGCTCCGAAGCGAGCACCTTCAGCGCCGCTATGGTAAGCAGGTTTTCCACCGGCGGAGGCGGCTGGCCGAACCTGTCGGCGAGCTCCTTTGCAAGCTGCGCGGCCTGCTCCATGCTGCTGATGGTGTTGATCTTCTTGTATACCTCTATCTTTTGACGCGAGTCTGGCACGAAGCTCTCTGGCATGTAGGCGTCAACAGGCAGGCCTATCACCATTGGCGGCGGCTCTGCCTCCCTGGGCTTGCCCTTCAGTTCGGCGATGGCCTCCTCCAGCAGCCGGCAGTACATTTCGAATCCCACAGCAGCTATGTGCCCGTGCTGCTCCGCCCCCAGCAGATTGCCTGCTCCGCGTATCTCCAGGTCGCGCATGGCGATCTTGTATCCCGAGCCGAGGCTGGTGAACTCCCTGATGGCCGCAAGCCGCCGCTCGGCGGTTTCCGTAAGTACTCTACCCCGGCGGAACAACAGGTAGCAGTATGCCACCCTGTTTGTGCGCCCTACTCTGCCTCGCAGCTGATACAGCTGCGCAAGGCCGAAGTTGTCGGAATCGTTGATGATGATCGTGTTCACGTTCGGTATGTCAATACCCGACTCTATTATGCTGGTACAGACCAACACATCAAACTCGTGAGCGAGGAACTGGAGCATGACCCGCTCCAGCCGGTCCTCCGGCATCTGGCCGTGAGCGACGCCGATGTCAGCCTCGGGCACCAGTCTCATCAGAGCGGCGGTGACGTCATCGATGTTCTGAACGCGGTTGTGTACGAAGTAGACCTGGCCGCCTCTGTCTATCTCCCTGAGTATGACCTCGCGGACCAGCGTATCATTATGCTCCACCACGTACGTTCGTATCGGAAAGCGGTTCTCAGGCGGCGTTTCGATGACGCTCATGTCGCGCACACCGACCATGGCCATGTGCAGCGTGCGCGGTATCGGCGTGGCCGTAAGGGTCAGCACGTCTACTTCCTTCTTGAGCTCCTTGAGCCGCTCTTTCTGGGCGACGCCGAAGCGTTGCTCCTCGTCTACTACTACTAGACCGAGGTTCTTGAACTGGATATCTTGCGATAGGAGACGGTGGGTGCCGATCACCACGTCGACGCTTCCATCCTTGAGACCGGCGGCTATCAGGCGTTGTTCCATATCGGACTGGAATCTCGACATCACCGCCACCTTCATCGGAAAGCCCTTGAACCGCTCGACGAAGGTGTTATAGTGCTGCTGCGCCAGAATGGTGGTGGGCACGAGCACCGCCACTTGCCTGCCATCGGCGGTCGCCTTGAAGGCAGCGCGCAGGGCGACCTCGGTTTTGCCGAAGCCCACATCGCCGCAGAGCAGCCTGTCCATGGGCCTGGGCTTCTCCATGTCCTGCTTCACTTCGCTGATGGCTCGCCACTGATCGGGCGTCTCCTCATAGGGGAACGCATCCTCGAAATCATGCTGCCAGACTGTATCCGGCGAAAACGCGTAACCTGGCACGCCCTCCCTGATGGCATACAGCTTGAGCAGGCCCTCGGCCATGTCGCGCACGGATTCGCGTGCTCGCGATTTGGCCCTGGCCCACTCGGCCCCTCCCAGCCGACTGAGACGGGGTGGCGCCTCATCCATGCCGATGTATTTCTGGAGCAACACCACCTGGTCGGTGGGCACATACACCTTGTCTTCGCCAGCATACTCCACCAGCAGGTAATCACGTTGCACGCCGCCTACCTCGAGGGTTTGCACGCCTGCATAGCGCCCTACCCCGTGGTTGACATGGACCACGTAATCGCCTGGGCGCAAGTCGGTGTAGGTCGATATGCGCGCCGCCTCATCCACAGGGGCGACGCGGCGGCGCTTCTTCTGCCGGCCGTATATCTCGCCGTCAGTGAGGAGCAGCAACTTGATCTCTGGGTAGACCATTCCCGACGACAGCTCAGCCACGACCACCGTGACGCTGCCTTCTTCGGGCGTGTCGACCACGGCGATGGGTGCCTTCGCCACGATCCCCTGCTCCTCAAGGGCATGCACGAGCCTGTCGCGTCTGTCGGCGGTGGACACGGCGCACACCACGCGATAGCGCCGCTTCCGGTACTTCTTGATCTCATGCACGAGATCGTCAAACCTGCCTGAGAAGATGTCGGGCGTGGCCACCGGTGCCATCAGCATGAAGCCGTCATCGCCGCGCGACAGCAGCGACAGGCTGAGAGAGTGCCTGGCCTCGAGCGTGTCCATGAGTTCGTCGGCGCCGAAGTAGAGCTCTGCCTGCGATGGCAGAATCAGCCCGGCCTCGAGCAGGCTCGCGTAGGTCTCCCTCACATCGGCCTCGGAGCCGCGGGCGCCCTCGCGCACGCGCTCCGGCTCATCGATGACGAGGAGCGCATCTGGGTTCCAGTCGAAGATGGTGTGCCGGCTCCGGTAGAACAGGGGCAGGTACTGCTCGTCATTGTCAAAGTAGCCCCGCTGGCGGAAGGCCTCGATGTGCTCGGCGATTCTCTCAGAGAGCTGACGCTCGCCGTCGCGGGCGGCGGCGTGGGCGATGCTCGCGCGGTCGGCGACGCCTCGGTCGACGGCGCCGCGGTTGGCCGCAGCCGCCTGCACCCTGGCATGTTCTGCCTGTATGGCCTCGATCGCGCGTTCAAGCACCTCAGAGTCATACAGGAACTCGCGCGCAGGGGTAATGGTTACACTCTCAAGACTGGCCGTCGAGCGCTGCGTGCCGCAGTCGAATGAACGGATAGATTCGATCTCGTCGCCGTAGAACTCCACGCGCACGGGATTCTCAAGGTGGTGCGGGTAGATATCTACGAGACCGCCGCGCACCGCCGCTTGACCCCTGCCTTCAACCTTCGGCAGGATCTCATAGCCCGACGAAACCAGCCTGGAAAGGAGATCATCCATGTCAAGGCTCTGCCCGACGTTCAGCACAAACATGCCCCGCCTGTATACTTCGGGCGGCACCGTGCGCCTGCCCATGGCCCTGACCGGCACCATGATGGCACATGGCTCGCCTGTGAGCAACGCCAGCAGCGCCTGCCCCCTGGCTGAGGCGAGGTCGGCACTGATCTTGGTGTTTTCGTAGGGGAGCAAGTCGACGGCAGGCAAGACGAAGGCCCGGTGCGCCCCTGCCAGCACAGCGATGTCGGACGCCAGAGCCTCCGCTTCGAGCTGGCTGTGGGTCACGACGAGAAGCTGCCTGTTGCCGTGCTCGACGAGGCCTGCCAGGAACAGCGCCTTGGCCGTGCCTGACACGCCGGAGAGGCGCACCGGCTGCGCAGGCCGCCCGGCGACCGGCCGCGTCGGTCGCACCGGCGCCTCCGCGAGCCCAGGCCCCGCCGGCCCCGCTGGTCGCACTTCGACCGTCTTTAGCAGCTGGGCGTAGGTATCAGAATCCAGGAGGGAGCGAGTTACTCCGATCAATTGCGTACCTCCGGCCTATGGGCATAGCAAAACAAGCCCAAGAGCCGCCCATGGGGAGGGAGAGCTCCTGATGCCGCCCAATGTGTCAAATGATTCTGTTGTACTCCGTTTGAGCCGCATCAATTCCCTCAGCCACTATACATAGTATGGCTGAGGTCGCCTTAATAATCGCGTCTGACATCAGTGGAAGCTCTTCAGGTTCAAAGCGGCCCAGCACGTAGTCGGCAGGATCCTGCCAGGCGGGCGGCCTGCCTATGCCCACCTTGACCCTGACGATCTCCTCCCTGCCCAGCTGCTCTATGATAGACCGCATGCCCTTGTGCCCGCCCGGCCCGCCCTGCGCCCTTATGCGCAGCCGACCGACTTCGAGGTCGAGATCATCGTAGGCAACTATCACTGACTCAGGGCCTACACCGTAGTATGACATGGCTGCGCTCACAGCATGCCCACTCAGGTTCATATAAGTGTGTGGCTTGACTATGAGCAAGTCACCATCGTCGCGCCTGGCCCTGGCGGCAAGGGCGGGGGCAGTGCGAAACGGCGCCGTACGAAAGGCCGTGCCCAGTTCGCGGGCGAGGCGATCGGCGACCATGAAGCCCACGTTGTGCCGGGTTATTTCATACTGCGACCCGGGATTGCCCAGGCCCACCACCAGATGCATGTCAGTCGAAGAGGATGCTCACGGAGAGCTCCTCGTAGATTCGCCTTATAGCCTCGGCGAACAGAGGAGCTACGGAGAGCACCGTTATCCTGTCGTAGGTGTCGTGCGCAGTGACGGGGATCGTGTTGGTGATGACAAGCTCTTCTATGCGCGATGCCTTCAGCCTGTCGAGAGCCGGCCCGCTGAGCACGCCGTGAGTGCAGCACGCCCTGACAGAGGTGGCACCCCGGTCTAGCAGGGCCTGAGCCGCCTGCACGATGGTGCCCGCAGTGTCTACCAGGTCGTCTACAAGAACACAGGGCTTGCCGGCAACGTCACCGATGATGTTCATAACTTCTGATATATTCGGCTTCGGTCTGCGCTTGTCCACTATTGCCAGGGTCGCACCGAGATGCTCAGCCAGCACTCGCGCGCGCGCCACGCCGCCAACGTCAGGCGACACGATGACGCAGCCCGTGAGGCCCCTCTCCTCGAGGTGCCGTGAGAGAATGGGAGCGGCTTTCAGGTGGTCGACGGGGATGTCGAAGAAGCCCTGTATCTGCGGCGCGTGCAGGTCAATGGCCAATACTCTCGTCGCTCCCGCCGCCGCTATGAGGTTAGCGAGCATTTTGGCTGCTATGGGCTCTCTAGGCAGCGATTTGCGATCTTGCCGTGCGTACGCGTAATAGGGCAGCACTGCGGTGATAGACCGCGCCGATGCGCGCTTCAGCGCGTCTATCACGATGAGCAATTCCATGATGTTCTCGTGCACAGGCCTGCACAGCGACTGTATCACGAATACATCGGCACCCCTTATGCTCTCGTGGATCTGTACGCGTATCTCACCATCGCTGAACCTGCCGACACTCGCCTTCACCAGGCTAGTGTCGAGAATGGCTGCGATCTCGTCGCACAGCCCAGGATTGGAGTTGCCGGCGAAGATCTTGAGCTTTCTGTGGCATGAGAGCATTTGGCTAGTTGTCCTCCTTGGAGGCCCGGGCCTGCCTGCGGCGCTCGACCCATCCCTCCTTGTTCTCTTGACGCGCGCGGGCGATGCCCAGCGCTCCTGCAGGAATGTTTGCTGTGATGGTGGACCCGGTGGCGATGTAGGCGTCCCGTGACACAGTCACAGGCGCCACCAGGTTGCTGTTGGCGCCGACGAAGGCTCCGTCTTCAATTGTGGTCCGGTACTTGCGCTCACCATCGTAGTTGCACGTAATTGTGCCTGCTCCGATGTTGATGCCCGAGCCCAGGTCGGCGTCGCCCACATAGCTCAGATGAGGGATCTTGGTGCCCTTCCCAACTTTGCTGTTCTTCACTTCGACGAAGTCACCGACTTTGACCTTGTCGGCAAGTTCGGTGCCCGGGCGAATGAAGGAGAACGGCCCGATATTGCAGTCATTGCCCATCTTGCCGTCGCGCACGCACACGTAGGGCCCCACGTGGCAGCGCGAGCCGATGACAGTGCGCCCTGACAGCACCGTAAAGGGCTCGATGATGGAATCCGGCCCTATCTCGACGTCCATGTCGATATAGGTATTACTGGGGTCAACGATGGTGACGCCACTCTCCATCAACTCAACACTCTTGCGCTCGCGCAGCACCTTGCCGGCCTGTGCAAGTTCTTCTCTGGAGTTGATGCCGAAACCCTCGGTAGCATCATTGAGGACGACCGCGCGCACGCGCTTGCCGTGGGCCACCAGGGCAGCTATGACGTCGGTGAGGTAATACTCTCGCTGGTCGTTGCGGTTGGATATGTTCGGAAGCTCAGCGCGCAGATCTGCGCAGTTGAAGGAATACACGGAGGTGTTCACTTCGCGTACTGCCCTGACCTCGTCGGATGCGTCGCGGTACTCTGTGATGGCCTTAAGGTCGCCGTTGACGCTCCTCACTATCCGCCCGTACTGTGCAGGATCATCAAGCACCATCGTGAGCACGGCCGCGGAGTAACCACCTGACGTCTGCTTCTCCACAAGGCCTGCGAGGGTCGACGCCCGCAACGTGGGCACATCGCCCGCTGCCACCACCACAGGGCCGTCGAAGCCTTCGAGCGCCGGAAGGGCCTGCATGGTGGCGTGCCCTGTTCCCAGCTGCTCATGTTGCCACACCACCTCGGCAGCGTCGCCGATGTGGGCCGCCAGAGCGTCGCCGGCATGCCCAACGACGACGATGATGCGAGTCGCCCCCGCGCGTCGCATCGCGTCGAGGGCGTGATCTATGATAGGCTTTCCCGCAACCTCGTGGAGCACCTTGGGCATCTCAGACTTCATACGCTTGCCCTGGCCGGCGGCGAGTAAGACACCTACAAACGGTATCATCATGTTCCACTCCTACCCTCAAATTGTAGGGCATAAGCAATTTGAGCATATCTCACACATGCAGCATAGTCAACTTTTCGGCACTGTGCCAGACGCCTCAAGCAGCACCGGACACCCGCCAGCATACCCCGACCGGCGGGCGGAGAAACTGCCCTCACAGGCGCGATGGAGGTGAAACAATGCCCTCGAACAACAGCAGGAGTAGCAGGCGACGAAATCGTTCTCCCCAGTTACGCCGGGCGCTTGAACGCATGAAGTGGGAGACAGCTTACGAAGTCGGGACTCCCACGGGGCTCATCGAGGGAGACTACTGGGGTAACGTCAGCTCGCGAGACTGCGGACACTTAGGCGGACAGATGGTGCGCAAGATGATCGAAGCCGCCCAGGCCAGCCTGGTGGCGTCTACGTCAGCCGGTGTCAGCCATGGTTTCCATGAAGCCATGGGCACCCTGTCGACCTCCCAGTCGACCTCCCAATGGAACCACCCGCCAGGATGGCATCTCGATCCCGACAACAGATGGCACCTGGGAGCCACCAATCAGTATTCGGCAACCGAGCCAGGTCTGAATGAGCCACAGCCGCAACAGCAATCACAACAGCAGTCGTGGAACCCAAGCTAGCCGCGTAAGCACGGTAAACACGTAAGTCGGCCTGCTATGGTCAGGAGGCGGATTCTCCGCCTCCTCGCCTAACTATCGTGCCCGACGCCTGCGTCGAGCATGAACAGTACTTCCCGGGCTGCGTCTTCATCTGTTACCAGGTGAGTCACGAATCCACTGCGCATCGCGGCCAGAATCGGTTTGGCTTTCTGTTTGCCTCCCGCCACAGCCATGACGTGCCGAGCTTCGCTCAATTGCTCAAAGCTGACAGAAGTGGGACATCCCCCGATGATCCCTCTACCATCAATATCGAGGAACCAGCCACACACCGCGGCTGCTACCTGCTGATGCTCCACAGCTTCGAGAGCTGCCATGAAGTACGGGTCGTGCGTATCGCTGAGCTTGCCCTGGCCGAGGCCGATGACTGCGCAGCCCAGCCGATCCCACAGTCGAGTGCATTGAGTGATCGAATCGTCCTGCATCAACAGCTTCGCCACATCAGGCTTGCCCACGTATAGCGGGGCATTCAAGTAGACCGGCTCACCGTTGAGCCGTTCAGCCGCTGTGTGCACGATTTGGTTGATCTGCGGCGCACCATCGAGACCGAGTCCACCGCCGGAGAGCGGTACGACCTTTACACTGGGGCAGTCCCTCACGCGTGGAAGCGCCTTTACGGTTTCGTACACTGTTGAGCTGGCTCCGATACCTACGACATCGCCAGGCTTGAGTAGGGATATCAGCATGTCGGCGGACCTGGCACCCAGACGTGCCTTGAGCATCTCCGGCATACTCGAAGAACACACACGGCACCCCTGGAGCCTGAACGTCTGCATCAGCTGATCTTCGATGGCCTTCAGCCGTTTGGATGGGTCAACGACGGTGATATTCACTACGCCCTCATCCCTGGCGGCCTGCAAGAGCCTCGACACCGCCGGTCTCGACAGTCCCAGCTCTTCAGATATGTCTCTCTGAGTCTTCCCCTGGAGATAGTACATCTCACTGATCAAAACGAGCATATCGACATCGTGTTCGCTTCTGCCTGCACTCACGTTCCCCGCACGACCTCCCTGTGCCCGTCTATATTTGACATCTCCGTCAGTTTCCCCTGCGTTTGAACACGAACGTGAACAATTGTCAGAAAGGAATTTCGGCGCGACTGAGGAATTACTCACTCGCGACCGCGCTACATGGCAACGGCTGTGCGACGCACAGCTTGTTGCTGTTTGATGTTTGATGCTTGACGCAGCGAGGGAGGCGATAAGATGGCAATCAAATCGAGAGCTGCAGTGATTGTGGAGAAAGAACACGTCGAAGTGCGCGAGCTCGACATGGCGGAACCAGGCCCCGGCCAGGTGCTCGTCAGGCAGAAAGCCTGCGCACTTTGCACATTGGAGCAACGCTTCTTCACTGGAGTATTCCCGAAGTATCCGGGGTGCTGGGGGCATGAGGTGTCGGGCGTGGTAGAGGCCATAGGCCCCGGCACGATAACCCCGCTGAAAGTCGGCGACCACGTGGCCAGGGGAGGCGGGAGCGCCTGCGACCAATGCTATGACTGCGCCATGGGATACGACTCGATGTGCTGGATTGAGAAGGAACGCCTGGCGCGACAGCAGGTAGGCGGAAGGGCCGATGGGATAACGGGTATCTTCGGCATGTCTCAATATGCGTCGGTGGATCCGCACAACCTTGTGAAGATGGCAGACCATGTACCCTTCGTCGAGGCTGCCCTTGTTGAGCCCATTGCGTGCGCCGTCAACGCCGTCGACAAGCTCGAAGTCGAGTTGGGCCAGACGGTTGTGATCATAGGCGCCGGTGCCATGGGATTGGCCAATGTGCTAGTGTGCAAGGCGCGCGGAGCCTTCGTGGTCGTTAGTGACCTCGACGCTCAGAGGCGCGAGCGGGCCCTCAAAGCTGGCGCCCATGCCGCTCTCGATCCGAGTGCCGGCGACATCGCCGAACAGCTCAACGCCATCAACGATGGCAGGCTGGCGGATGCAGTGATCGTCGCCATCGGAGTCAAGCCGGCAAACGACGATGCCCTCAAACTCGTGGCCTCGTGCGGAAAGGTGATGCTGTTCGCATCTGCCCACCCTGGAGTGCCAATCTCCATCGACCCGAACATCGTGCACCGGTCGGGCATCTGGATCACCGGGTCGACCAGCAAGAACCGCAAGTCCCTCATGAGGGCCTCACTGCTGATCTCGCGCGGCATCATCGACGTCAAACCAATGATAGAAGAGGCCATGCCCATCGACCAGGCTCAGCAGGCGTTCGAACGGGCTGTGCAGCCCGATACTTACAGAATAGTGATAACAATGTAACAGCCCAACAACTGCTACAATGAAAGCCAGGGAGGAATGTAGAATGCTCGTCACCATGAAGGAGATGCTCCAGGATGCCGCAAGCCGCGGATACGGAATAGCCGCCCCCGGCGTTAACGACATGCAGACCATCAACGCAGCTCTGAAGGCTGCATCGGAGCTGAAAGCACCGATCATCCTTGACTGCGTGGAGATGAACGACCTCGAGGCAGTTGCCGATCTGACCAGGTTCTTCAGCGCAAGGTATCCCGATGTGACAACAGCACTCAACCTCGACCACGGCCACTCCTTCGAGATGTGCGCCAGGGCGATACGTGCGGGATTCACGTCTGTGATGATCGACGCCTCGAAACTGCCGTTCGAGGAGAACGTCAGTCTCACTGCCGAGGTCGTGAAGATGGCCCATGCCTGCGGCGTGTCGGTAGAGGCCGAGCTTGGCAGGGTGGGAAGCGCGCAGAATTACGCCCAAGACCGCACCTCGCCTCACACCGATCCCAATGAGGCCGTTGAGTTCGTTAAGCGCACCGACGTGGACTGCCTGGCCGTTGCGGTGGGCACGGCGCACGGTCTCTATGAAGGCGAAACCCCCGAGCTGAACTTCGTCCGCCTGGCCGAGCTGCGCAAGGTGGTGCCTGTGCCGCTGGTGTTGCACGGAGGATCGTCTACAGGCGACGACAAACTCGCGCAGGCCGTGAAGACCGGCATCGCGAAGATCAACCTCTTCAGTGACCTGTCATCCGCCGGCACCGAGGCGATAAAGGCCCTGCTCGCAAGTGGCAAGACCACTAGCCTGGGCTTCCTGCCTCTGAGCATGGTGTACAACGCGGGCGTGACGGCATACGAGAAGATGATCGCCCACTACATCAAGGTGTTCGGATCGGCGGGCGCCCTCGCGTAGCCTCCGCCTCCCCACGCCAGGCCTCGAAGGCGCGCACGAGAGAGAACAGCGCATCGCAAACCCACATTTTGCAGAGTCAATCAACTTAGGAGACGGAGGATGTGCGCGATGATCGAGACGACAGTGACCATCAGGGAGAAAGTTGGACTGCATGCCCGCCCTGCAGCCGACCTGGTGCAGCTGGCGGCCAAGCTGCCGTGTCGTATCACCGTCGAGGCAGGAGGCAAGAAAGCCGACGCCAAGAGCATCTTGCAGGTGATGGCCCTGGGCATCAAGTTCGGGCAGGATGTGACCGTGCGCGCCGACGGCGAGGGCGAGGCCGCCGCCTTAGAGCAGATAGTCGCCTTGCTCGGTGCTGAGCAATGAGCCGACGGCTGCGCGGAGCTGGGATTTCGCCTGGGCTAGCCATCGGGCGTGCTGTGGTCATGACTCAGGCTCCCAGGCCAGGGATGAACGATGACAGCGCTGGCCGGGGTGCGGCGGCGGAGTGCAGTAGCGCGCCAGGTGACGTCGCGCATGAGATCGAAAGGTTCGAGAGCGGGGTCAGGCGGGCATCTGCCCAGCTTGAAGAGGTGCGCATCGACGCCGAACGCCGTTTGGGCTCAAACGAGGCAGCGATCTTCGCGGCGCAGTTACTCATGGCGCAAGATCCATCCCTGGCAGAGTCGGTTGTGGAGCGGATCCGCTCAGGCCTCGTGACCGCGGAGTGCGCCTGCATCGAGGCAAGTGAGGAGCACGCCGCCATGCTGGCTGCCATCGGTGACCCCTACCTAGCCGCGCGCGCGTCAGATATCCGGGAAGTGGGCAACTGCATAGTGCGGTGCATGAGGGGCGACAGCCGCGCGGGCGCCGACGAGGCCGGCGCTGACACGTGTGAGATGCCAACGGGGTCGATCATCATCGCAGAGGATTTGCCTGCGGCAGACGCTGCGCTCCTCAATCCGGCGCAGGTGCGCGGCGTCGTGCTCAGGCACGGCAGCGGCGCAACGTCGCATACCGCCATACTGCTCAGGGCCATGGGAATCCCCGCAGTGGCATCAGTGGCCGCGGCGGCTGAAGCGGGCTACGATGCAGGCACCGACCAACTGCGCGACGGCGATGCGGTGGTAGTCGATGGCGACGCAGGCGAAGTGTTCATGTGCCTCGATGAGCAGGAACTGGCTGCCTTCGCGAGGAGGGCGGCAGCCCTAGACGAGGAGCGGCTTCGCCTCGCCGAACTACGCGACGTGCCGGCGATCACCCTTGACTCGCGCCGAGTAGAAGTGTTCGCCAATATCGGCAACCCTGACGACATCAGGTTGGCGCTGGATAGCGGCGCTGAAGGTGTGGGGTTGTTCCGCACCGAGTTCCTCTTCATCGACCGACCGATGATGCCCGACGAGAACGAGCAGTTCGAAGCATATCGCAGCGTACTGGCGGCGATGGCGCCACGGCCGGTGATCATCAGGACTCTGGACGTCGGTGGAGACAAACACATTTCGTACCTGAACACGGCCAACGAGGACAATCCGTTCCTCGGTCTCAGAGCGATAAGGCTCTGTCTCAGAGAGACTGACGTCTTCAAGACCCAGCTCCGGGCCATGTTGAGGGCATCTATCCACGGTAACCTGAGGATCATGTTTCCGATGGTAGCCACGAGGGCTGAATTGCTCATGGCGCGTGCAGCTCTGTGCGACGTCGCGCAGCAGCTAGCCGCCGACGGCATCACCGTAAGCCCGCACATCCCCGTGGGCATCATGGTAGAAACCCCGGCAGCCGCCGTGTGCGCTGACGTACTCGCCCGGGAGTGCGACTTCTTCAGCCTCGGCACCAACGATCTGGTACAGTACACGATGGCATGCGACCGCGGGAACCCGGCCGTCGGGTATCTCAGTGACCCGTTCTCGCCGGCGGTGCTGCGTCTGGTAGCCCAGGTCATCGAGGCCGGCCACGCGCAGGGGATACCTGTGGCGATTTGTGGTGAAATGGCTGCAATGCCCCTGGCCATACCGCTATTGATCGGGATGGGCATCGACGAACTGAGCATGGCCTCATCCTCCGTGCCAAGAGCCAAGCAGATCGTGCGCTCTGTCAACTCGCGATCGGCAGCCGACATCTGGTCCAGAGTCAGAAAGCTCAGCGATGCGGAGCAGG
>DBQN01000084.1:23344-23536 GCA_002305255.1 Firmicutes bacterium UBA1393
GTCGCTCAACCGAGCCTGTCGTCGGCATTTCTAGCCGGTCGTCTACGAAGGTTCCCCCGGCGCACCCTTCTCACGGTCGCAGCGGCGGTTGTCGTGCTCGTCGCGGCGGACGCTTGGATGTCACACGTCAGCAACCGGGTGGCCGGGTCGGGAGCAGATGGCGGGCTGCCGGTATTTGTGCAGCCCAAGGGC
>DBQN01000084.1:23637-23912 GCA_002305255.1 Firmicutes bacterium UBA1393
CGGGGCATATCCGCCATTTGCGGTTCTAGCTGCGCTGGCCGTGATCACTCGCGATGCCGATGAGGCAAGCCCCGCCGGCGCCCCACTGGCCGGGTTGGGAGCCGATGGCGGGTTCCCGGTATTTGTGCAGCCCAAGGGCTGAAGCGGTGAAAACTGTGCAGTTCGTAGCGCGAACGCCCAGGATTCTGCCACGTCAGGCGGCACGGCACGCGGCCAGTGAGCCGCGCTCTGATATCCGGAACGCGAAAGGATCCAGAGTAGGGATATGCCCCGCG
>DBQN01000084.1:24065-24188 GCA_002305255.1 Firmicutes bacterium UBA1393
TGCCCCGCGGGGCATATCCGCCATCTATGACCTTAGCTGCTGCGATCGTGATCGCTGCGGTGGCTGCTGTGCTAGCGTTCGCCGGCGGGCCTACGGTCGGGGTTGGGAGCCGATGGTGGGTTC
>DBQN01000018.1 GCA_002305255.1 Firmicutes bacterium UBA1393
GGCCTCCACCGCCTCGGCAGTGCTCTCGAAATCGTAGGCCATCACGAGGTAGTCCTCGAACACCAGTTTCGGGTTGTAGAAGTTGCCCCCTCCCACCATGTTGGACACCAGCACAGGCAGGCGATTGGCTCCCAGGCCCCCGACGTATCTATATAGCGGCAGTCCCAGCGAATTGGCACCTGCCTTGGCAACGGCCATCGAAACCGACAAGATGGCATTGCCCCCCAGGCTGGACTTGTCCGGGGTGCCATCGAGCTCCAGCATCATACGATCGATGTCGCCAAGGCGAGCTACATCTGCGCCGCACAGCGCAGGCGCGATCACCTCGTTGACGTTGCGCACTGCGGTTCTCACGCCGAGCCCACGATAGCGCTTGCCGCCGTCGTATATCTTCCTGCACTCGTACTTGCCCACCGACATGCCCCAAGGCACCATCGCCCGACCCTCAAATCCTCGCTCAGTTACCACTACCGTGTCGATGGTGGGATATCCGTGGGGGCCCAGTACCTCAAGCGCGCCCACATGTGCTATCCTATCGGTCATCGCTGCCCTTGCCCCTTTCCGATTACGATCACCTTGAAGTCCAGCACGTTCGTGCCCGTTGGTCCCGTGTACACCGCATCGCCAAGCTCGATCAGGGCAGGCGACGAATCGTGGTCCCTCAGTGCTGCGTGTATGTTTACACCGTTGGCCAGAGCCCGCCGCATGGTCAAACCATCCACGATCCCTCCGGCGATGTCGGTGGAGCCATCGTTGCCGTCGGTGTCGATGGCCACGGCTGCCACGTTCTCAGCGTTACCCAAAGCCTTGGCGAAGCCCAGCACGAACTCTTGATTCGGTCCGCCTACTCCGGCCTGCCCCCTTACGGTGACGGTGACCTCACCGCCTATGAGCAGTACACACGGCGGTTCCCAAGGCCGTCCGTAAAGGCTTATCTCGCTGGCCATGCCAGCGAGGGCGATTCCTACATCCTTCGCCTCGCCCTCTAGGTATCTTGAGAGGATCACCGGCTTGTAGCCCAGGGCCTCGGCCTTTCTGGCACCGGCCTCACATAGGGCCGCAGGGTCTAGCACGTTGAACAGCGTGGTTCGGATTCCCTCAGTGTTCTTGAGGGTCTCTGGCTCGAGGCCTCGTGCGCCCCGCTCCAGATACGCCTTGATGGCTTCGGGAGCGCCGTCCCAGACTTCGAAAACCTTAAGAATGTTGATGGCGTCGGAGAAGGTCGTGGGGTCAGCCAAGCACAGGTCCGGCCAGGGTATGATCCACGGAGGCACAGTGACCATGGAGAACGTAGCGTTCTCCGCTGGCGCAATCCGCGATAGCAGGCCGCCGCCCTTCAGCTTACACAAGTGTCGCCTCACCGTGTTCATCTCTGCGATGTTGGCACCGCTCTTCAGCAGCATGCTGGAGACCTTCATGATGTCCTCGAGGCGAAGGCCTTCAGGCGGCAATAGCACAAGCGACGTAGCGCCGCCGGTCACCGCTGTGAGCACCAGATCATTCGGCCCGGCCATGTCAGCGAGCTCGGCTACGGCCTGGGCCGCGGCGACACTACGCTCAGTGGGCAGCGGGTGGTCAGACTCAATTATGCGTACCCGGTCAATGTCGACGCGAGGTTCGCCCGCTTTGATCACTACGATGCCTCTATCGAGTCTATCACCGACTGCCGCGGCAAGGCACTGGACGAACGACAGGGCGCCCTTTCCAACGCCGATGATGTACACATGTTCATACTGCGACAAGTCATACTGCCTGTCACGGAAGTGCAATACGCTTCCCCTGCGCTGCAGCATCGCCTCGAGAGCCTTGCCAGGGTATGCGTCACGCATCACTGCCTCGACGATGTCGAGGGCGACCCGCCTCGTCTCAACCTGCCCCTTCGACACCAGGGCGTCGAAGTTAGTAATCATCTCGAACCCCACGCCTTTCTCTGCTAGTCTACGAGCGTGTACTCCTGGACTGCCGTTTCGTTCAACACAACGCCGATCCCGGGTCTGTCGGGTATCCTAACCATTCCAGCCTCAACCACGATAGGGTTCTCCACTAGGGCAGTCTTGAGTGGACACTCGTTCATGTTCCACTCCAGGTAGTAGGAGTTGTGTATAGAAGCCATCATCTGCAAGGTGGCAGCATACTTTATGGCCGATCCGAAGCAGTGCAGCGCCACTTGGAACCCCCACGAGTTGACCATGTTGGCGATCTTCATGCATTCGGAAATGCCGCCTGCTCTAACATCGGGTTGGTACACGGTTCCTGCCCCAGCTTTCAGCAGTTCCACGAACTCGCGTTGAGAGTTGTGGTGTTCACCCAGGGCTATAGGCGTCGCCACGCCCTTGCGGAGTTCACGGTAGGCGTCGATGTCTCTGGGATCCACTGGTTCCTCTATCCACTTGAGACTGAATCGCTCCAGAGCCTTAGCGTTCCTGAGCGCATCCGCCCTAGACCAGCCGCTGTTCACATCCACCATTAGGTCTCGGTCAGACCCCAATGCTTCGCGGGCCGCAGAGACCAGGGCGATGTCTCTTGCGGGATCCACCCCGATACGGATCTTGGCTCCGCCGTAACCCTCAGCCCTTGTGCGCTCCATCTTTTCGACAACGTCATCCGGGGTGAGGTAGCTCCAGCTAGCGTAAGCAGGAATCTCATCACGCCTTCGTCCGAGGAGCACAGATACCGGCTTGTTCACAGCCTTGCCCAGCACGTCCCAGAGAGCAACGTCAACAGCCGACAGGGCGAAACTCTCCAGACCCTCTCTGGCAGTGGACCGCTGCACAGCGTGGAGCTTGTCCCAGAGATAGCCGATGTTGAGCGGGTCTTCACCTATCAGCAGAGGGCGGAATCTACGCAGGATGATGTCCTTCACCACCGAGTCGCCGGTGGGTTCGGCGTCTGTGTCGCCGATACCTACGATGCCTTCGTCCGTGAGTATCCGTACCAGCGCTATCTTCCTGACATCCATCTTCAAGTGCGCGAACACCACTGGCTTCGGATAGCGATAGCCGAGAATCGTGACTTGTACGTCTGTTATCTTCAGCTCGAACAACCCCCTATCGCGTGTTGCCAAGTTGCCTGGCTAGTGGAGCCCGACCGACGCGCCAAGCGCACCGGTCGGGCAGTCCCCGCTGGTAGCTGGTATGATTTGCTCGCGATCTACTTTCTGTAAATGCCAAACTGCTTGGCAAGCGCCTCATAGCCATTGAAAATGCTGGTCAGTCTATCGATCGTCTCCTGCTTGTCCATGAAGTTGGCAACGGTGGCGATGGCCTCGTATTCCTTGATGAGCTCAGGAGATGTCATGGCGCTCTTGAAGGCCGAGCGGAGCTTGGCTTCGACGTCTGAAGGGATGCCCTTAGGCGCATACAGCACGTACTCGTTGAGCAGTTCGGCGTTGATGCCCTGCTCCATTAGTGTGGGTACCTCAGGCAGCCACTTGCTCCTATCCTTGCTCATAACGCCAAGGATCTTCACATCTCCCGACTTGTAGAACGGCATGGCGCTGTTCATCGCCACCGCAGTGATGTCGCAATGGCCGCCGAGCAGAGAGGTGATCCTAGGGTTGTCGCCAGACTTCGGAACCATGTTCATCGTTACGTTCATCTCAGAAAGCATCTGCAGCACGCCGAAGTGGTTGGTGGTTCCGGGCGCGAACTCCATCACGAAGTGCTCGGGCTTGGCCTTGGCATCGCGGACAACGTCGGCCATGGAGTTCCACGGACTGTTCTTCCCGACAATAACGACGTTGTCGCTCTTGCCGCCAACTGCAATGGGGGTGAAGTCTTTCCAGGTATGGTTGGTCACACCAGTGAGGTACAGGCAGTGCAGCACGTGATGCTGCCACAGGATCTTGTAGCCGTCAGGCCTGGCGTTGAGGACTTCCATCTCGCCGATCTTGCCCTGCGCGCCCTCGATATTCACTATGACCACAGGCTGCCCCAGGGACTTCTCCATGTACCTGGCGAAGATCCTCGCGGTAACGTCGCTGCCGCCGCCGGGAGCGTAGGGAATGATAACCTCAATCGGCTTGACGGGCCATGTTGCAGCTCCGCCAGGGACTGCCAACGCGAGAAGCAGAACGGTAAGCACTGCGACGGTAATGGTCATGACTCTCTTGGTCATTGTACATCCTCTCTTTCTTGGAGCTATTCTTAGCCTCAGGTTCATTCAAACGCCGGCGACTGGTGTATGCAGTGAGCTATCACCTCCCGTCGGTTTGACAAGGGCCAAGTGCCTACTTGCCGGTGTTGGCGAGGGTCTTCTGAGCACGTGCGCTTAGTCTCGTCAGGTAGATGACGAGCAGTACAGAGATGATGATCAGCGCAAGCGATATCGGACGAGTGAAGAACGGTGCTAGCGAACCCTTACTCACGATCAGTGCAGTGCGGAACTCCTTTTCGAAGTTCTTGCCGAGGATGAGGCCCATCAACAACGGAAGCAACGGCACGCGGAACACGATGAACGCAAGCCCAATCAACCCGAACAGCACGAAGACCCAGATGTCGAAGACGCGATTGTTAATGGCAAACGAACCAACTGCACAGAACAACAGGATCACTGGCGCAAGAATGTAGACGGGAGTGGAGAGAGCCTTAATGAATATCTTGCTGCAGGCGAGCTGCAGGAGCCACATCACGATGTTCGCCACGAAGAACGCTACGAAGATAATCGTGACGAATTGAGAGTTTGTCCTGAAGAGCAGCGGACCAGGCTGAATGCCATGCAACATGAATGCGCCGAGTATGAGGGCTGTTACAGTGTCACCCGGCACTCCCAGCGTCAGGACCAGCGTCAGGAGAGGAATCAGCGCCCCTCCGGTGGCCGCGTTGTTCCCAGCCTCGGCCCCAATGATGCCCTCCTCAGAACCCTTCCCGAACAGTTCCGGATGCTTTGCGCCTGCTTTGGCTTGCGCGTAACAAAGCACGTTGGCTAGGCCAGGGCCTATTCCAGGGAAGGTGCCTATCGCTACTCCCATGATCGTTGTTCTCAGGAACAGGAAGAAGTACTTGGGGATGACGAACAGCGTTTCGATGAAGTCCTTTACGACGCTGAACCGCTGTGCTGCGATGATCGTGGGTTTCTTGCCCCGCTTGGCACCGGAGACCACTTCGGACAGAGTGAACAGGCCTATCAGAGCCGGAAGCTGGGAAAACCCTGCACTGAGCTGATAGTACCCGAGGGTGAACCTCTCTATGCCGTTGATCGGGTCCATGCCCACCATGGACAGAAACAGGCCTAGAAGCAGAGCAAGATATCCCTTCACCCTGCTCTCCCCTGTGACTGCAGTTACGCAGGCGAATGTAAGCAGAAACAAGGACGTGAACTCGAAAGGTCCAAAGCGGAGCGCGAACTTGGCCAGTGGAGGCGCTAGGGTAACGAGGGCGACTGCACTGGCTAGCCCGCCCCACAACGAGGCCGCAGAACCCAGACCCAAAGCTCTTCCGGGCTGACCGTTCTTCGTCATTGAGTACGAATCGAATACCGTGGTTACGGACGAAGGTGTTCCTGGAATGCCGATAAGGCTCGCGGACACCAGGCCACCCGAAATACCTCCCACATACAAAGACACCAATAGGGGGAACGCAAGCTCAGGCGCGAGACCGAACGTAACCGGGATTATCAGCCCTACGGCCATCGTCGCCGTTAATCCAGGGATAGCGCCGAGCAACAGGCCAAAGAATACGCCGCCAACAATGAGCAGTAGTGATACTGGGTTGAACACATGCGCTATCGCAGTCAACAGGACTTCCACAGAGGTCCCTCCATTTCTGCACAAACTGAATGTCGCGCGGCCACCTGCTTACGGAAGCATCAACCGAAGAAGCTCTTTGAGCCCGTAGTAGACCATGAGAGTAAGGATGCCGCCGACAACAATTCCTTGTAGCAGCTCTCTGCGGCCGAAACCACCGAGTATCCATACGCTGAGAGCCACAAAGGCAAAGGCCCCTATCCTGAACCCTACTGTCTCCAGAGTGGCAGCAAGCGCTGCAAACAGGAGCAACACCGCTATGACTGGAAGGTTGCCCTTGATGTCGAAGGAGATCATGCCTATTGCTTTCCTGTCGACACTTCTCGCCGAGGCGATTGACAGCCACAGTCCCAACACGACCATGCCACCCGATACGATCTTGGGGATGAACCCTGCGCCGAGTCTCTCGAACGCAGAGGTTCGAACGTTTGAGGATGCGTAGAACGCCAGGCACCCCACGACAACACAAGCCAGACCGAATATCAAGTCAAGCACTGCTTTCTGCCGCTTTCGGGCCTCCATTGCTTCATTGCCCTCCAAGACTTCATCCCTTCTTGCGTAATGTGAGCCTACGTTTACCTAGTCACGGACAGTCCATCTTTCAACTAGCGCTTCATCGAGATCTACGCCTAGGCCAGGCCTATCTGGCATGATGACGCATCCATCGACTACTTCGACGGGGTGTATCGGAAGCTGAGTCCTAAGGGGGTTCACGCTGACGTCGTACTCCATCACCCATGCATTAGATATCGATCCAAGCAGATGGGCCATGGCCGCCAGTCGTATGCAGTTGCCAAAGAAGTGGGGTACGCACGGAACGTCCCATGCTGCAGCCACATCTGCGATCCTTCTGCACTCGCTAATGCCTCCGGCCCTCATGTCAGGCTGGATCACCGATGCAGCCCCACAGAGCAGGATATCCCGGGCATCATACCTATTGAACACCTGATGCTCGCCGAGGGCGATCGGCGTGTTGGTTCTCGCGGCCAGTTCTGCCGTACCGGAGATGTCATGGCTGGGCAATGGCTCTTCAATCCATGCGATGTCGTACTTCTCAAGCATTTCGGCGCGCCTCCACGATTCGCGCGCGTTCCATCCAGAGTTGACGTCTACCATGATCGCCACATCTGGACCAGCCACCTGCCTGGCCAGCCTCACGATTGCCTCATCCAAGCCGGGGTCCACGCCAATCCGGACTTTGAACGCCCGGAAACCCCTTTCGAGAACCCCGGTCACTGTGGCTTCGATCTGTTCCAGCGGCACATAGCCCAGGCTGGCATATGCCGGAACCCGGTTGCGCGCCGCCCCCAGCAGACGGTACACCGGCTGGCCAAGGTGCTTTCCGAGGATATCCCACAACGCCATGTCGATGGCGGCCAAGGCGTAGATTTCCAGCCCGCGAGTGCGGCCCATGGGCGATATGAAGAGGCTGTACATCTTTTGCCACAGCCTCTGGACATCAAGGCTTTCTTCGCCCAGTAGCAGGCTGCGGAATTTGCCGTTGATCATGGAGATGGCAGCCTGATCGCCTGTAGGCCACGCGTCCACCTCGCCAAACCCGACAACGCCGGAGTCGGTTTCTACTTCCACCAGGATCATACTTCTCGAAGGGATCTCCATATGTGCAAACTTAATTGGCTGGCTCGATTCACAACTCAATAGCCTTGCACGAACATCTGCGATTTTCATGCCTACAACACCTCCGCGTCAGTCGCAACCTGGCAACGCACCCCACTGCT
>DBQN01000065.1:0-52340 GCA_002305255.1 Firmicutes bacterium UBA1393
CTTCTCTCGCCTCGCCCGGCTCCCAGGCGGCAAGTGTTATCTTAGCATCGCCGTCTACCCGTGTCAACACCCCTGCCAGTCATTTTTCGAGAATAACACCCGAGGATCGCGCCCTCCGCGCGTCACGCATATCGCCTGCTCCCCGAGCTTTCGGCTCCATCCAGTCTCTCGCGTCGGCCACTGAGATCGCAAATGTTACCACGTATACTTCGGATGCGCCGGCCCTCAATAGCGCTCTGGCGCATCCATCGGCAGTCGCGCCCGACGTGAGCACGTCGTCTACGAGTAGCACGCAGCGTCTCGCGACAGAGGCCGGACTAGCACAACCGTATACTCGTATCGCGTTTGTGCGCCTGCCGGCCCTATCGTGCATGGTCTGGCTCTCCTGTTCCTCTGACTTGCTGAGTGCCTCAGGCAGCGATTTCATCCAAAGAATCCGCCCGAGAGCATCACTGAGCAAAGCAGCCTGGTTGTAGCCCCGTCGGGCCTGCTTCGCCGGATGCATGGGTACCGGAACGGCCACGTCGCACTTCATAGCCAGCCCACGCTTCGCACACTCCTCAGCCATGAGCCACGCCATCGGGCGTGCGAGTTCCAGCCTGGCGCGGTACTTGAGATCCCCTACCATCGTGCGAACCGCACCTTCGTACAGCGCCACCGAAGAGGCAGCCGCAAAGTAGTGGCGCCCGGTCTCGCATCCACGGCACAACGGCGTGTCAGCGCCACGGCCAGAGGCTGGTGCGGCTGCCACACCAGCACCTCCGGTTCTGTCTTGCCTGAGCCTTATAGGCGCAGAGCACTTCGAGCACCTGAGTCCAACGGCCATCGGGATGGCCGAAAGGCATTGCCCGCACAGCTCAGGCCCACCGAAGGAAGCGATCGGCGCAGAACAGACCGCGCACGGCGTCTGGGGGCCCAGGATCACATCGAGAAGCTTACTTGTGGCCGCTGAAATAGCCCATGGCATCGGCATGCTCATTCATCTCCTCGATCATCGATACCGCCAGTCGCATGGAGCGCGTCGGGGCTTTGCAGACGAAGGTCACGTCGCCACATGGGCGAGCGGTGGTTCTGCCTGCCCGGCCCGCCATCTGCACCAGGGCTCTGTGGTCGAAGATGCGAGCCGAGTCGGCTCCGGCGACTACCACATCTGCACCTTCTACTGTTACTCCTCGCTCCATGACTGACGTACACACGAGCACCTTGAGCTTGCCGTCTGCGAAGGCCCTTCGCACCTCGTCACGCTCAGGTCGGCCTGAGTGAACCCAGTCCACACCTATCCCCCTAAGGCTCGACGCGAGTGATGTGTGCAACGACATGCATGCCGCCTTGCTGGGAGTGAATACGAACACAGGCCATCCGGCCGCCACGCTGCGCGACACTGCGCGCGCCACTCTCCGCTCCAGCACTCCAGCTCCATCGCCCTGCGCCACGTCGATAACGGGCACCGGGAGTGGCCTGCCATGGTGGCGGGCGGATATTCTCACCACAGGCAGCGCGCCGGCTCGCACCGCCGCCACCTGCGTAGCAGTGGGTGTGGCGGTCATGGTGATCAGCCTGCCGTCGCCTGCCATCGCGCGACGGAGCGAAAACGACAAGGCCTCGGAGCCGAAGTAAGGAAAGGCGTCGGCCTCGTCCAGCACAATCAGCCCGAACCTGCCGGCGAAGCGCATGGCCTGGTGGCACGTGATCACTGTGAGAGGCGCGTCGTAGCTCCTGGCCTCAGACCCGCCGTAGAAGGCCGCCGACGTCATACCGGGGAACGCGGCAGTTAGGCGCTGATAGATCTCTGCGGCGACATCACGCCTGGGCACAGCGAACGCTGCAGGCACCCCTCGCGAGATAGCCGCAGCCAGCGCGTCGAAGGCAACTTCGGTCTTGCCCGCGCCGCATACGGCCCATACGAGCAGCTCGCCGCCGCCCTGCGCCTTCGGTGTGTCGAACCACCCCCGACACGCTGCCAGCGCGTCCTTCTGAGCCGGCGTGAGGTCGTAGTCGTAGTGCGGCGCCACCCGCGACATGCTCTGACCTTTGTTGGCAGCGCCCCGCCCCATCACGATGTAGAGTGCGAGGCACTCCCTTGCGACACCCATAGTTCTGCACTCGGTACACATGTGGCACTCCTCGCGCCCGCACCTCGAACATGGCGTCGCGACAATGGAGGTGCCTGCGCCACAACGGTTGCACACGTACCTGCCGATTGCGTTGATGCCGACCGCAGGCTGGAATCGCGCGAGGCCGGCGGCGCACGCGGCGCTGAGCACCGCCACCGACTGTTGCACCGAGAAGTTCCCTGTCGCCGACACAGCCTTCTGCGCCTGTTCATCGAGGAACACCCTTCCCTCCATCTGAGAGAAGGTTGCGTCCATCAGCTCAGGCCTCAGCTCGCCGGCAGCCCCGGTCGCGGCCTGCTTGCTTGCCTCATCTGCACGCAGATACACGGGCGCGCCCAGCCCTTGCCCTCCGGGGCCGCGCGCCACTCTGCCTGCAGGAACCTCGAACCCTCGCAGAGCCGCCCGCACCTGACGATGACACGATCGCACGAGCTTCCAGACGGGCGCGGATCGCCTTGTCACCGGCCACTGCAGCAACTGCGGCAACCGAGACAACTGCGGCATCAGCCTCTTCCACGCCGAGCGCTGCGCCGGGCTCTCTGTCGCCCTCGGCTCCCCGCCCTGCCATCGCCCTACCACTCTGGCCGCGGCCTCAGCGGCCCAAGCCGCGTGGGATGCAGGCAGCGGACTAGTGAGCACTGCCATGTCGCAGCGGGCTGCGAGGTTCATGTATCTCCAGGCCGCCTCGGGGTCGGCAGCCACGTGAACCGACACCCGATCAGGCTCGATCAACAAGAAGACATGGAACATGGACTGCCTCCATCATGGCGTCGTTGTTGCGATTCGCCAGTTGGCTGCATATCCCTGCCATGTCCGCCATAATCATACTGCTGGCTAGCCCCGGCTAGCTCTTGCCTTAGCCCTTCTCGGTGTCGGCCTCCTGAAGTCGTCGCGCCAGGCGAGTCCGCCTCTGCCCTACCTCGGCTCTGCGGATGGCTATGGCAAGCGCCTTCTTTGTGCCTACCATCACTACCATGCGCTTGGCCCTGGTGACGGCGGTGTAGATGAGGTTCCTCTGAAGCATCACGAAGTGCTGAGTCGAAACCGGAACGACTATCGCCGCGTACTCGCTTCCCTGGCTCTTGTGGACTGACACGCAATACGCCATCACGAGCTCGTCAAGGTCGCCCTGGTCGTAGATCACATCTCTGTCGCCTTCCGGATCACTGAATCTCACTCTGATCTGGCACTCTTCGGGGTCTACCCATACGACTCGACCCACGTCGCCGTTCCACACTCTGCGCTCATAGTTGTTGCGCACCTGCATGACCTTGTCGCCGCGCCGGAACGCTCCACCTCCGCCCCTCAGCTCCGGGGCACCGGCGCGCGGCGGGTTAAGAGCCTCCCGCAACAGCACGTTGAGGTTGTCCACTCCGGTCAGCGACCGTCTCATGGGAGAGAGCACCTGGATGTCGTCGACCGGATCACACTGGAGCCTGCGAGGCAGTCGCTGAGCTACCATGTTGACCACTGCCGCGGCCGCGCGTTCAGGATCAGGCTCCTCCACGAAGACGAAGTCCTGCGCTCCGCGGAATTCCGGGAACTCGCCCCTGTTGATCCTGTGCGCGTTGGTCACAATCATGCTGCCCGCAGCCTGCCTGAACACCTCGTCGAGGTTGACGACAGGCACCACACCGGAGGCGATTATGTCACGTAGTACGTTTCCGGCCCCCACCGAGGGGAGCTGGTCGGCATCGCCCACCAAGAGCAGCCTGCAGCCCGGCTTTATCGCCTTGAGTAGGTTGTACATGAGGATGATGTCTATCATCGACACCTCATCGACAACCACGGCATCGCATTCCAGCGGGTTAGACGGCCCGCGCCCGAAGCGCCAGCCTTCTTCGCCCGGCTCGAACTCAAGTAGCCTGTGGATTGTGCGAGACCGCCTGCCCGTGGCCTCAGCCATCCGCTTGGCGGCCCTGCCTGTGGGCGCAGCCAGCTGCACTTTCATCTTTCTAGCCTCTAACAAGTCCATGAGCACCCTGAGGGTTGTAGTCTTTCCGGTGCCCGGTCCGCCCGTCAAGACCATCACGCCTGACACGAAGGCGCGTTCTATCGCCTCGCGCTGAGCCCGCCCGAGCCTGATCCCTGCTGATGCCTGCACGGCATCGAGACTCTCGCTGTCTACCTTGTCTAGCTGCCACATCCGTGCGTGCGCCAGCTCTGTGAGGCGAGCGGACACGCCGCGCTCTGCGTGGAAGAATGGAGCCAGGTACACTGCATCGTCTTCCACGAACACGTGTCCCTGGCCTTTCAGAGCTTCGATGGCGTCTTCGACGCGCGCGGCGTCCACCTTGAGTTCCTGGGCAACAGCCGCCACCACATCCGCCCTTGGCTGATAGCAGTGGCCCTCGTCCGCACAGCGGCTCAGCCAGTATTTCACGGCCGATGCCGCACGGTGAGGCGAATCCGGCGCGATGCCTACCTCGCGCGCGATCTTGTCAGCAGTGCGGAAACCGATGCCCGGCACGTCGTCGGCCAACTGGTAGGGGTTGCGGCTAACGACATCGATGGATCTGTCGCCATAGCGGCGGAATATCCTAGCAGCGTAGGCTGGGCTTACTCCATGCGACTGCAGGAACACCATGACCTGCTGCACCGCCCGATGCTCCTCCACAGCACGCCTGATTCTCTCGGCCTTCTTGGGCCCCACGCCCGCCACACTGAGCAGCGCCTCAGGGCGCTGCTCGATGACGGCCAGCGTATCAAGGCCAAACGCCTTCACCAAGCTCCTGGCCGTGGCGGGGCCTATGCCCTTGATCAGGCCAGATCCCAGATACTTCTCGATACCGACCAACGTGGCCGGGGCGATGGTCTCGACCTGCTCCACCTTGAGCTGTTTGCCGTAGGTCTTGTGGCTGACCCATGTGCCATGGATCCTGACGGCCTGTCCCACCACTGCTGTTGGCATGGATCCGACAGCAGTGATCTCACGGCCGTCTCTGCAGGTCACCCGCGCGACCGTGTACATCGTGTCATCATTGCGGAACGTCACTCGCTCGATGACGCCTTCCACCGTGTCCAGCCTGGCCACCTCGCCTTCGCCCTCAACCGCCCTCGACCACCCCGAACCGCCCTCAGCCCTCGTTAGGCGCCTGTCGTACGCCGTTGGGCGCCTCAGGCCTACATGAGCGCCCTGACCCTGTCGGCTGCGTCGAGCCTCTCCCATGGCAGGTCAAGGTCGGGCCGTCCGAAATGACCGTACACCGACACCTGCTTGTAGATGGGCCTTCTGAGCTGGAACCTGTCGATGATAGCAGCCGGACGTAGGTCAAAGGCCTTGCCCACTATCTCAACGATCCTTGCCTCAGGCACTGTGCCTGTGCCGAAGGTGTCAACGGCAATTGCCACCGGGCGCGCCACGCCGATGGCGTATGCCACCTGCACCTCGCACTTCGACGCCACACCGGCGGCCACCAGGTTCTTGGCCACGTGCCTTGCCGCATAGGCCCCCGAGCGGTCGACCTTGGTCGCATCCTTGCCCGACAACGCCCCTCCTCCATGCCTGCACATGCCGCCGTATGTATCCACGATCAGCTTGCGGCCTGTCAGGCCTGAATCAGCCGCGGGGCCACCCTTTTCAAACCTGCCGCTCGGATTCACCAGGATGCGCGGAGGTGCGCCCTTCACGTAGTCTGACACAACGGGCATGATCACGCGCTCGGTGATGTCGGCCGCCATCTGCTCAAGATCGACATTGGGGTCGTGTTGTGCCGACACAACCACGGTGTTTACGCGCACAGGGCGACCGTCTTCGTACTCTACAGTGACCTGAGTCTTGCCGTCGGGACGAAGGTAACCCAGGGTGCCGTCCTTTCTTACAGTCGCCATGCGCATGGCCATCCTGTGCGCAAGCGTAATAGGCAACGGCATGAGCTCAGGGGTTTCGGTACTCGCATAGCCGAACACCATCCCCTGGTCGCCCGCGCCCACCATGTCGTAAGCATCGCACGTCGGCCCGGCGCAACCTTGCCGCACCTCAAGCGACGTGTCGACAGCAGCCTGGATATCTGTCGACTGGCTGCCTATGGCCGTGATGACGCCGCATGTGTCTCCGTCGAATCCGAACTTGGCTCTGGTATAGCCAATCTCTTTCACGGTGGCCCTGACGATATCCGGGATCTCCACATACTCGCAGCACGTGAGTTCACCCATCACCAGCACGAGCCCTGTTGTGGCACACACCTCACACGCCACTCGAGCTTTCGGATCCAGCTTCAGCAGCTCGTCAAGGATGGCATCGGCTACCTGGTCACAAACCTTGTCGGGATGCCCCTCGGTGACCGACTCTGACGTAAAAAGGCTCTTTGCGCTCACAAGACCGCCCTCCATCTGTCATATACACTTACCTAATGTTACTACAAAACCATGGCAACCGCACTCGTCGGCACATACGCCTCAGCGCAGCGCCCACGGCGGTGGCGCCAAGCACCCCGTTGTACAGAAAGGAACGGCGCACATCTGCCGGATAGACAGCATGCGCCAGCCCCTCATCAGCTATTTGAACTAGACTGTGCCCCGCTGACCGGTCTCCTCGCTACTCCCTCGCTAGTTCGCGGCGGCCGCCTGCAGTGTGAGACCGAGCACCTTGGCAGACTGCATCACCGAGAGGAACAGAGGAGTGCCCGCCTCCAGCTCGAGCTCGGGATTGGGGCTGAGGAAGCCTCCATCCTTGCCTATCACTGCGAACCTGCGGAGGCTGTCACTGGCTGCTACCGTAGCCGCCACGTTGGCCGCGATGGCCGCAGTGTCGACTCCCAGGGTCACCGGAACTGAGTCCATGCCCTCGATGGTCGAGATCTCAACATCGACTCTGGCCTTCACGCCAGTCTTGGTCGGGCGGACGTTGTCGAGTACCCTGCCCATGACCACCGTGCCCTTTGGCACTACCAGGCGTCCTTCAGCCACGACATCCTCCATCACGACGAGGCGCACAGCATCGCCCGGACGCGACTTAGATGAGCTGAGCCCTGACTCTATTGCCAATTTGACGAGGGCGCCTTTAGGGAGCAAAGCGTAGTCCACGTTGGGCTTGCCTCCCGGGATCGTCAGGCTCATCAGCACGTCAAGACGCTGGCCTATGGAGCCCGATCCTCCCGTCCCTAGGATCCTGAGTTCCGCGTCATCGAGGGCAGGCACTATGGGCCTGTCGACGATGCTTCCGAACACGCTCCACTGTACCGCCTTGAGCTTGAACTTGAGGTTCATGCCGCCGGCGCGGTCACCCTGGACGAAGTTCCAGCACTGCTCCATCCTCTCGGGAAGGGTACCGGTACCTACCTTCCCGAACACAAGACGCTCTATGATCTCAAGCCTGTTGACTACCGCACCCTCTTGAATCGACCCGAAAAGCACCTGTTCCATGCCTACAAGTCGCTCAATGGGGCTGACCTGAGCGGCAACATTCATGCCGAGAGACACGAGTACCACGAGAAGGCAGGACAGAGCCGCTGCCGCGATGTGTGGGAATCCCCTGCGCATTCAACTACCTCCCAGTGAGCCACGGGCCTTAGGCCTCAGAATCTGATGGTGACCTCGGCCGTAGCAAGGTTCTTTGGCGTTTCGGATGAACCGACTTCCGAGAAATCGATAAGCTTGTAGCCGAGCAAGAGCGCGGTATCACCCATGAGTTTGTATCCGAAGTCAATTGATGTCACTGTGCGGGTTGCGTCAGCTCCCGACAGGCGGAGGGGTTCGTCGCTGGGCCAGCCGCCGAGCCCACCCCCGTCGTAGGCGTCGGACTTGGTCCATACCGCCCCGGAGGCGATCAAGTCACGCATGCGCTCGTACCTGTAGCCTGCCTGTAGAAATGCCGCATCGCCCAACAGGAGTTTGTAATCGATGACCAACGATGCCGTCGTCTGCAGGCTATCCCTCGACGCAGCGGAGCTTGCGCCCCTCTCATACAGCTCGTAGCCGGCCCTTACCGTCAGGGAGTCACCTGCCACTACGTTGCCGGTGATATCGGGCAGGGAGTATTTCACGTCGACCGACGTGACCGTTTCTTTCACGGCCTTGCCCGGTTCTGAGGCGGCCTCAGTCACCCTGGTTCCTACCGCGAAGCCGGCTTCATCTCGGTCACCTACGCGGACGCCCACTGCCGCAGACGTCTCACGGTTGGACACGGCCTCATCAGTGAAGAAGGCAGCAGACACCTTCAGGATGTCGGCCAGATGCACGTTGGTGGATAGATCGAACCCGCTGCTCTCTGTCTTCGTAGGGGTCGCGGTCTCCTCGGGCGGGTCAGGCTTTGCCGGCCGTCTCGCCGCCTGGCTCGACAGAGCTACTGCCACGTTGCCTATGGGAGCGGGCAACCCCAACTCGAATTGGGGATCAGGCAACGGGGCGGGCGGCTTCACACCCGATGAGAGCTGCGTAAGTATGCGCTCGATATCGCCTACTCCAGCGGCACCGGGCAACGGTGTCGATGCCGACGCTGCCGCAGTCACAGGCTGCTGTGCGCTGCCGTTTTGAGCGGGTTCCGATGGCACCAACGACAACACCAGGGCCGGCCCGCCGTTGGCGAGGGCGGCCGTCGACAGATCGAGACGCACCGAGACCGGAGTTCCGAAGCTCTGCCCGAACTCTTGAACCAAACCTGCTAGCAGCGCTGCCTGGCGCGGCGATACCGAAAGCACGCCGCCGGGGTTGTCATCCAGCCGAAGCGGGCCCTGACCCCCATCACCGTCTTGAGTCATGACCTGAATCACTCTAGTGACACCCGGGCCACCGATGCGGAGCACTGTGCGCTCGACACTGCTGGTCATCTGCTCGATCGACACGGGGTTGCCTCCGGTGTACAACGTTGCATCGTCAAGCTCCAACAGACCGCTGAGGCCGAGCTCACGGAGGGCATCGTAGCGCCAGTCGCCGGGATTCACAGGAGCTGACGCGGCGCCGCCTGCGATCACGGCGCAGGAAACCGATGCAACAACCGCAAGCGCCAAGGCTAACACCACCGCCAGCCCGAACTTGCTGCTGACCTTCGATAACATTCGGCGTCCGTCACCTCCGTTCATCGATTTATGTACCCAGCTATATTCTCCGCATGATGCCCTATTCCTGCCCGCCGCGCCGTTGAGCGAAGTACCGAGTGGCCAAAACCTCGGCAACGTAGTCATCGAAAGGCCGGTCAGGGCTGCGGAGACCGGGAGGAAGGAACCGCGCAATGCCCCTTCCGGGGTTCTCCCTGAGATACCGTTCCCTTCCCTCCATGGAAGAGCGATGCTCGTCCACCGTGACCACCGGAACACTGGTGACTTCTCTGAGGCGGCATAGGGTGTCGACACAGGCAGTCCTGTCGCCCACGACTATCGTAGTTACCGCGTGTGTCGACATGATGCGGCGTGCGGAGTCGGCAAGCGCAGCAGCAGGCTCAACGCGTCGCGCCAGGAGCCCCCGTGTTGAGCTGACAACCGCCATGCCCACCTTGTCCCTTCCGGGGTCGATCGCGAGAACGATCTCTTCTATCGTTGATCACTCCCCAGTGATGCAAATGCCCCGGAGAGCCGTGGCTCTCCGGGGCATCGTGAGTCCACCGGCTAGAACGTGGTCTTCAGAGACAGACCGGCTACGCGCACACCATAGTCGTCAGGTCCACCAGCAGCATACAGCACGTTCTTGATGTCGTACTTCAGCGTGAGGCTGGTGTTCTTGTAGAACTTGTGGTTCAGCGCGGCGCCGAACTGCAGGTACTCGCCTGACGGATGCACCGCCGTCGGAGTCTCGTACGCGCGCGACTCGTAGGACGCGGTTCCGCTCAGCGTGGTGTCAGGACTGAGGTTGAACGTCAGGCCACCGGCCAGTGCCAGACGAGTCAGGTCGTTGAACTCCTCGTCGTAGCTGGCATGGCTTGTGGGCACGTCGTGAGTCACATCGTAGCCAGCTTCAGCAGTGAGGGTGAGCCTATCCTCGATAAGCGGCATGGCCATGTTCAGGCCAGCGCCCCAGATCTGCCACGTCTCAGCGCCGAAGCTCTGCTCCCAACCGCCGCGGAGCTTCAGAGTGTCGCCGCCGATAGGCGCATCGAGCTTGACATATCCGATGTAGGACATGGCGGGCTCCCAGCTGTCTTCGAAGTGGTTCTTCCAGGTGAAGCCAGCCGATACCGGCATGTACTTCAGGTCGAAGCCCAGCTTCGCGACGCCTTCATTCTCCCAGTCCACGATGAACGCGTCGTAGTTGTAGGTTGCGTCAGCGCGGAGGGTCAGCCCGATGCCGAGCAGTTGGGCATTGTACTTCACCCCGCCGCCGACCGTTGCGACGTCCTTGGATGCGAAGTCAGCATCACCCTTACGCTGTACCAGACCATTGACGACGAACCCGCCGATCGAGTCGGTGACCAGCGTGAGCTTGCTCACCCTGGTATCGGGGGACACGCGGTCGGGATCGCTGCTGGACGTACCGCGGTAGGAAGGCGCATAGCCCTCGTCCACCTGGACGTGCGACGCCGCGATGTTAACCACGCCGAGCTTGCCGCCGATAGAGAGGTCTCTCGCATACACGAACTCGGTGGGTTCAGTGCTGAGGAGCTTGCTGTCAAACGCCGACAGCTCTCCACGGGCGCTCCAGGTGTCACTGAGCTTCAGCGATACGTCGGCACCGATGAGGCTCTCATCCGGATCGTCGCCGCTCGTGTCCTGTGACGGCTCGTCATGCACCTTCACCATGGCGCGCGCGCCAACGGTGATAGCCTCGGTGAGCTGCAACGTTCCAGCGGCGCCAGCGATGTGCATGTACTCGTAGGTGCTGGCATCGTTGCTGCCGTGCCCGACCTTGGCCACGAAGCCGCTGAGGTCAAGCTTGCCGGCATCATGTGTCAACGCAATGCCCTCGATGGCCTTGCTGTTCCATACCTTGGCGCTGGCCTGGTACTTGGTCAGCCCGGCCGGACGAGCGAGCTCGCCAGCGAGGATCGTCGTGACACTGTTCGGCGTCACGATGCTCATGTCGAGATCCAGCTTGGGCAGGACGCTGCTTGTGTCGGCAACTCCGAACACATCGGAGAGCAGACCTATCTGAGCTGTCACCGTAACGCCCGGATCAGGCTGGATGTTGAGCGTCAGCTTCAACTCGTTCTGCATGATAGAAGAGGGTATATACAGATCGTCGTCATCGGGATCCGCTACCCTGTTGAACGGGTTCTTGTAGAGATCCGACACCGGAGCACCGGATATCTGCGACATCGCGTTGATATCCTCGAACCTCACCTCGTTAGAGCCAGTGAGCTTCACGCGGTTCAGCTCGGTCCAGAGGTTGCCGATGCTCGTCTTGTTGGTCGCGATATCAGCCTGCGCGATCTCGGTGTCCCTCTCCAGCTTGCGCACGCGCTGGGTGATGGGGGCGATCTCCTCGGTTCTGATCGCCGCTATGTCGCGGGCGTTCTGGTCGGCCTTGGCCTCGACCACAGCCAGCTGAGCCTCGAGATTCGAAACCCGGGCGCTCAATGCGTTGAGTTCCTTCTGGTACTCATCCTTGAGTGCAGCGATGGACGCGACCACCAAGTCGATGCGCGCTTCGAGATCCTCGCGCAGGGCGATCATGGAGTCGTAGAAGCCCATCTGCATCTCCGCCTTGAGCTGCAACAGGTCGAGATCATGCTGCTCGGCCAGGGCCTCGAGGGCTCTCTGCCATGCGTCTCTCTCGGCCGCGATGGAGTCGAGGAAGCTCACCTGGAGCTCTGCCCTGAGCTGAGCCAGATCGAGGTCGTGTTTCTCAGCAAAGGCCTGAAGCGCTCTCTCGCGGGCGTCCCTCTCGGCCGCGATGGAATCATAGAAGCTCATCATGAGTTCGGCCTTCTGCTGAAGCAGGGCTACCTCCCAAGTGGCTTCCATGTCGTCGAGCCTCGCGTCGTACGCCGCCTTCATCTCATTGACGGAAGCGGTGTGCATCTCGAGGATCTCGTTACTCTGCGCCCTAAGCGCGGCCACGAGCTTCTGGTTGAGTTCGTCGGCGGTGGCTGCATTGGCTGCATTGAACTGAGCGATCAATTCAGCCTTCTGTTCGGCCAGGGCCTGGTCGAAACGCGCCTGGAGCTCGTTGTATCTTGCGTTGAGCTGACTGGTGGAGTTGACCAGCCTCATGTCGATATCGTTGAGCTTGCCGTCGACAACCAGGGCGGAATCGGCCATCTGGTTGTACACATTGCCGAACCTGGCGTTCGTTTCGGCAGACGACTGAGCCGCCTCGGCCTCAATCTGCGCAAACCGGGCGTCAACTCCGGCGGCATAGGCCTCGAACTTGCGGTCGACTTCGTCGCGATATGCGTTGAGCGACTCGCGCGCAGCATTGATAATCGCCATGCTGCTGTCGTCAATAGCCTTGACCAGCATATCATCGTGACGGGCATCGATAGCAGCGATGATTGCCGCTTCCCTGTCAGCGATGGCCTTCTCAAGGTCAGCCCTGAGGTTGGCCAGCAGGATGTCGCGGTCAACGTTCGATGCGATAATCGAGTCGTAGAACGCCATCATCACTTCGGCCTTCTGCTGGAGCAGGGCCAACTCGATCTTGGAATCGAGTTCTGCCAGGGCAGCCTCGCGCGCCGCTCTCTCCTCAGCGGCGTGAACAGCTAGCAGCGTGTTGATTGCCGCTTCATAGTCGGGGGCGGACTCGACCGGCGTGGCACCGGTTGTCGATATCGTGAGCGCCTCCAACTTCCTGGCGAGCTCAAGGCTGATCTCCTGGTTCTGCTCTTCGGCAGCCTGCGCTTCCTCGTACAGCGCACGCCTCAGAGCCTCAAGGCGAGCATCGAAGTTGTCGTGGTCTGCCGCGAGCAACTTGATCTGCCCTTCGAGGTTCGCCACGGCTGCCTGCCATGCAGCGTTGCTCTCTGCTACTGCATCTGCAACCAGCTTCTCGCAACCGGGAAGCGTGGCCACTGACTGCTGCACTTCGGCACCCACAGGAGTGGTGCAGGACGCGAAATGTGCCTCATTTGCAGCTCTGACAGCCTCTATGGCTGCCCAGAGCTGGGCATGCTCGGCCTTGTTGGCTTCCGTCAGATCATCCACGCGCGCGAGCAGAGCAGAGAGCCTATCGTCAAACTGCTCCCACTGCGCCTCCGACATGCCGGCGATCTTCTCGGCGATCACTTGCTCGAGTATGGTGGCATCCGGCGAAGCCACAGGCTGAAGCACCACCCCGTCGGCTGGGCTGGCACTTGAGTCGGGAGCCTGCGTGCCTGAGACCTTGGCGTCAAGCTCGCCTACAGTCTCAGCGAGACTGCGGATGTCCCTGTCGAGGTACTCCAGGGCCCGGGCGATCATGATCGCCACCTCGTACCTGGTGGCCTGGTTCTTGCCCTGGAAGGTACCATCAGGATAGCCCTCGACGATTCCCAGAGCCGCTAGGAGGTTCACGGCGTCCAACGCCCAGTGGTAATCGGGCACGTCTGAGAAAGGCGTGCTCGCCGTTACTGGGAGCGCCATCATGATCACCATGAGAGCACTCACTAGTATGGCCAGGAATTTCTTCATGTACTGTTCCCCCCTTATTCGTACTCAACGCTAAGGCTAACCTGAACGGGGTGCCATACCGAGTGGTCATGTTTCCTCGCGCAGCGCCCTGCCCACGTCAGCCGATGCGTGTCTCTGTGGCAGCCCGAGGGATCACTGATAAACCCGCCTCAAGCTGCGAGTATCCGCGCTCGACAAAGTGCACAGATATTCACACTACATTAGGATATTCTTCAGTCCCTAGGGAACTCCTTCCCCAGCGCGAAATTTGACCCACCGTTGCAAAACCCTTTTTAGCTGCTATTCAGCTATGAGCCTTATGGATGCGGAGGTGCTTGCGCGCCATATGTCAGTACCTGCCACAGCCTTCACCGTCTTCACTGCCCTGGAGTTGATCACCGCGACGATGGCGTTTGAGAATTCAGAGACGCTTAGAAGTGTCCCGATCTTGCCTTCCTCGTCGGAAGGCATTCCCTCGGCAATGAGAATGCTGTTGACCTGCTGCACGAGGGCAAGCAGGCTGGCCTGGACGCGGTCGGCGCCGGCGGCCCCGTCTATCAGCGCAGACGCTATGACCTGGCCCTCTGAGTAGATCTTCTTGTCTGGATACACATGAAGCGATACCATCAGCGGCTCACCGCTCCAGGTGTTCACCGGAGATATGGCCCTGAGGACCACCCTATCAGACGACTCGTCGATCTTCTGGAAGGCGGCGAGCACATTTGCCTCTTCAAAGCTGAGGGTGAACTGATCGCCGTCGTCCCGGGCCGAGCGGGCCCCCCTACTCTGCGCCACGTCGTTTACTCTCAGAAGGAACGCGTTAACCTGCTCCTGGACGACCTGGGCAGGCTGTGAGCAGTCGATAATGGCTCCGAGCACCACCTCGTCAGCGCGGAAGATCACCTTGCCCCACATGGACAGCTGCCCTGCTTCCCACAGCAGTTCAGCACTGCGTTGTGTAGTCTCAGTCAGGGTACTCTCAAGCGTGGCGACTTCCTTCGCCAGCATGTCCCGGGTCTGAGTCAAGGCTTCGACCCGCTCAGTCTGTACTCTCTGCTCCTCTTCCAGCGCAGCAATATCCACCCGCGCGTTCTCAAGGTCGGCCGCGGCTGCCTCAAGCTGCGCGGACACGCCATCAAGATCTGACTCCATCTTCTGAAGCCTGCTGGATGCCTCAACCAGCCTGCCCTCTGAGTCTTTCAGGCGAGACTGGAGCATCGACAACTCATCGAGAGCGAGACCTCGCTCCTCAGATACGCGTGCTAGCTCGGCAACCGCACGATCATATTCGGACTGGAGATCCTCTCGCTCCTTGGCCATCTTGTCAACCTGCATTGACAGCTCATCTACCTGAGCTCTCTTAGCTTCCAGATCGGAAGTTGCCGTGGCCAGCGAGTCCTGAATCTCCTTTATCTCGAACAGTGCCGTCCTCACATTGTCGGAGGCGAGGGAAAGCAGAATGATGGAGCAGCCTGCGATCATCACGCCGGTCATGATAGTGACAATCATAGACGTGTACCTGGGGCGCAGGCCGAACATGGACAGCCTCTTTCGACCGACCTTCATTCCGATGCGGTCACCAACGTAGGCTATGACTCCTCCTGCAATCGCCAGCACGACTATGAGGGGAAAACCATACACACGCCATCCCTCCACGCTGCGACGCCCACTGCTACAGAGTGAATCTCTCTCCTAAGTACAACTGCCTTGCAGTTACGTCATCAGCGACTTCCCTGGCCGTTCCCGACACAACGATGCGTCCCTCATACAGAATGAGCGCACGATCCACGATCGCCAGAGTATCTCTGACGTTGTGGTCAGTGATGAGAACGCCCAGACCCCTCGACTTCATGTCTGCCACGATCCGCTGCAGCTCTCCCACGGCGATGGGATCGACTCCAGTGAATGGTTCGTCTAGCAGTACGTAAGCCGGAGACGCGGCCAGCACCCTGGCGATCTCCACTCGCCTTCGCTCACCCCCCGACAGGGTCATGCCCGGCTGGCGCGCAACATGCGACAGGTTCAGCTCTTCCCTCAGCTCTGCGAGACGTCGTTCTCTCTTGGCCTTCACCGGCTCAAAGAGCTCCAGCACAGCCAGGATGTTCTGATCCACGCTGAGCTTACGGAAGACCGAAGGTTCCTGGGCCAAGTATCCGAGGCCCAAGCGCGATCTGCGCCATGCCGGCAGACAAGTGACGTCCACGCCGTCTACCCATACCCTGCCTGCGTCGGGTTGCTCCAGGCCGACCACCATGTAGAACGTAGTGGTTTTTCCCGCTCCGTTTGGCCCCAGCAGGCCCACTACCTCGCCCTTCTCCAGAGTCAACTCGACCCCGTTGACCACGGTTCGGCCTCCGAAGCTCTTGACCAGAGCCTCCGCCCTGATTCCCACGCGACGCACCGCCTCGCTTCAAGATCGGGCCAGGCAGCGACGACCTTACCCTCATGGAACACACTAACCTGTATTGACGGTTCTTCCCACGCGAAGGTTCCCTCTGAAGGAGTTCCTTCGACAGCCATGAGCCTCACACCTGCCCCGCGGCATGGCCGGGATCTCGGTGATTGCTGGCAGGCACGGTGAGTCACGGCGTAACACGAGAGGCTGCGACCGCTAGCCAGGCACGCTTGAACGAATACCCTGTATCACAGCATCAGCCGCCCCCGGCAGCCCAACCGTCTCTTTCAGTCCCCTGGCCACCCTGTCGGCGGCGGCTGGATCACCGATCATCTCCACCACGGGGATGACTACGTCTTCCGGCCTGACTGAGCCCACAACCTCACGAGCGACGTCTCTGCCAGCCCTCATGTTTGGCCCTGACACGAGCACCGATCCGCCCGCCGGCTGCGATCGTGTCGCGACGGCTCGCACCTGGCTCAGCATTCTCGCCCATCGACCGCCCCGCCTCGATACCAGGCCACGGGGAGCTACTACTATGTAAGGCACCCCCGCGTAAGCCAGCTCGTGGCAGAGGGGTCCGGGAACCGTCAGGACTGCGTCACAGCTGTAAAGGGCAGAGTGGTCGGGCCCAACATCAATGGGCACACGAACGCCCTCCTCGGTGATCAAAGTGAACGGCACCGCGCTGCGGTCTATTGAGGCAGCGGCGGCATCACTTCGAGCAGATCTTGATGTCGGCTTGAAGACGCTGTCGAGAGAAGCGGTACCAATGAACGGCGACAGCCGCAGTATGAACGAGGTGCCCCGCTCAACCCTGGCAAGCAATCCAGCTGCTTTGAGCATGAACGGGCCCATCTGACGAGCCTCGCGAAGGCCGTCGCCCGGAAACAACCCGATTACCTTCACGGATCCGTCGCTTCTGTTTGCCACGGCCGACGCCGGCTCTCTCAACCCTGAGCTGCGCTCCATGGTGGCTGCAACGTCCAGACACAGATCGCCCACGACTCGCACCGAAGCGGGGGCCGCACCGCCAGCAATGAGAGCAGCTTGTACGCGCTCGTCTTCCACAAGGTACAGTGCTGACCCCCTTGGTACCACTGGATACTCGCGCGAGACGTAGTGAATAAGTGGATACCTCAGTCTCCTAGCCAGCGCCGCCGCAAAGCCCGAGTCACCGCCGAGGTTCACCACTACACCGCGCCCCGACACCGTGAATCCCCGTGGCCTCAGTCCCACGTAGGCCGTGTTCCATGCCTCACGGGGGCCGAATGCGCGCCTCACACCCCTGTAGGTAGAGGCAATGCGCACTTCACGGGCAAGAGCCTGCGATCCGGGCGAAGAGAACACCCATATGTCAGCCGCGGAGAACGCCAGAGCAGCCCTGTACGCCACAGGCCGTACAAGGCTGTTCATCTCTGCCGGACCGCCGGTCACCAGGACTATATCCAAGACGCGACCACCTCGTCCTACCGGGCACAATGCCCTTGGACGGAATTCTACAACGCAGCTACGTTTTCCTTCAGTGGAGCTGCCGCATAGGCCAGGGCACGCGCGTAGCGCCTCCCCACGTCTGACAAGGGGTTCGCGAGCACCGCGTCAGGGGCACCCTGTTCGACTACGGCGCCTGCCTCCATCAGGACGATGTTGTGCGCTGCTCTCAGCGCGAAGCCGATCTCGTGAGTCACGACCACCATGGTGGCCTCCAGTGTCCTCGAGAGCCGCTCCATCAAGCTTAGCACGTCCACCACCAGCGTGGGGTCGAGTGATGCCGTCGGTTCATCCCACAGGATCAGCGACGGATGATCGGCAATGGCCCTGGCAATGGCCACTCTCTGCATCTCACCGCCCGACAGTCCCCGCACATCTTCATCAGCTCTGGAGTCCATGCCCACCTCAGCCAGAGCTCGCATCGACAGGTCGTGAGCCTCGTCCACTGACTTGCCCACGGCCACCATCGGCAGCATGACATTTCGCACGACATTGAGACGGGAGATGAGGTTCGATCTCTGAAACACCAGTCCCACTCCTCGCCTGAACCTCTCCAGCTGAGACTGGGACATGGCAGTAACGTCTTCGCCCATCCACGTCACCTGCCCAGAATTCGGCTCCACTAGGCGGATTATGCTCCTGAGCGCTGTGGACTTGCCGCAGCCCGACGGCCCCATTACCGCCACGACGGAACCCGTAGGCACCTCCAAGCTGAATCCATCGAGGGCCCTTCCACTCGGGAACGTTACCGTCACGTCTTGCATTCTGAGCATAGCTTGACACCTCCCTTGCCCCTGCGTGCAGACTGACGCGCCCGACCGTATGAACCGGGAAGCACCTGCCTGACCCTGTTGATGACGACAAGCAAACCCGGTCGCGACGCCGGCACGACAATCTCCCTCATGATTGCCGCAGGCCCGATCCCCCATGCGAGTCCGGCCTCGACCTCGTCCCTATTGCACGGTGCCAGACGCCCGGCTGCCAAGCCAGTGGCTGCGCCGAGCAGTGCACCAATCAGGGCGAACGGCCAGCGGCCATAGCCCACCAGGTTGCCTCCGGCAATGGTTGCGCTGGCCGCCAGGGTCACTGCGCCCGCAATCGCGCAGTACACCACCGCATGCAATCTGTCGCGCCTCAGTCGCCTGCCGGGGCGAGCCATGGCAATCACGCCCGATGCCAAAGTCGCATGATCGATCACGAGCGCTGCGCCGGTCAGGACGATACACGTCATGCCTGCAATGGTGGCTCGCACGGTGGCGAGAAGCGCGCGCACCTCCGCACTCACCCCGCGCGACAGTAGTCCGGCTGGACCTGTGAACACAGTGTATCCATCGCCTAGCTCGGCGGCGATCGCCCTGGTCACGGAGTCTGATGGCGCTTCAGCGCGCACGACGAAGCTTGCCTCATCGTCGCCGCCCACCTGACCGTAAAGACTATCAACGGTGGTGATGAGCGCCAGCGCCTGTTCACCGGTGAGTTCAGGCGCGCTCGAGCGAAGCTGGGCAAAGGCATCGTGAAGCGCTGTGGAATCGAGGCTGGCCAACGACTCAAGCTGTGCCCCGGCCTGGCCTACGGCATCACGCAGCGATGCGAGATCCATTGCCTCCAGAGCCCTGACCATCGCCTGAACCGAGACGGTAGCCTCAGTAATGAGACCTGCTCCGCCCGACACCTGCCCTGCCGCGCTCTCGATAGACGCAAGCTGCTGGCGGAAGCGGGCGATCTCGCCTCTCCACTTCGCCAAGTCTTCTATGAGCCCATCATAGCTGGATGTGATCAGCGAGACACCTGAAGCCACCGTCGACAGCCTGTCAAGGGCCTCGATACTCTTCTCCGCCAGGCTGGCGAGGAGCTTGACTCCGTCGAGACTGAGCGGTGCCACCCTGCCCGAGCTGTGGCTGTCGAGAGCAGCCTTCAACATCGCCACGGCCTGCTCGGCGCCGTCGAACGAGTTGAGCACGTCGCTCATGGCCTCAGCCTGCTCCGATGCGGCCCGCGCCGCATCAGCCACACCGGCCGTCGAGCCCTCTATGGCATCGATAGCCTTCTCCATCACCGACGACGCCGAAATCACCTCGGCAGGTCCGATGGACGTGCCGCGGTTGTTGGTGGCGTTCACACCACTACCACGATCCTCATCGTCACTCGACGCAGGCACTCTGCCCGACACTACCACGCCCAACGCCGTGGAACCGTCGACTGCGGCTATCTCGGCCTCTGCCCTTCCGGTGCCGTAGTTCAACCACACACGGTCTCCGGTCTTCACCGACGCGCCATCCTCCAGCTCAATCTTGACGCTGGGCGCCCATGACAGGGCGGCTCGGCGCAACACAGCCAGGGCCTCGGGGAGTCGACCGTCAGATGCATCTTCGTCGGCGTCCCACACACTCACCCGGTCTCGCACACTATCTTCCAGCCCTGCAGCGGCCCCGGTCTCGATATGCTTCAGGATCGCTTCACGCGAGATGTCGCTTCCGTCTATCGTCTGTACCTGCACTTCGTGGAACTCGTCTAGCAGGTCGTCGATGAGTTCCGATACCTCGGAGACGTTCTCTGCCGAGTCGAGCATCAGGTGCAGGCTGCTGCCGTCTCTCAGTGTGAACCGAACCCGATCCTCTGCCGCCAGAGCCTCCTGCAGTGCCCCTGCCGCTGCGCCTGATAGCCCTGATACCGTCACCTTTGGTTCTGCTACGATTGTCTTGCCGAGGTAGCCCGGAACATCTCCTATGGCGCCGAGCGCCCATCTGAACTGGGCGGACTCTGTCCGATCCAGGTCTATCATGAAGTTCGTCCTGCCCAGTATGGTCATGCCCTCTGTCACGCCCGCCCATCGGGCTGACTTGGCCAGAGCTTTCAGAGCCTGCCTGGCCTCGAGTCGCATGTCGCTCCTGACATGGACGGCTATGTGGTGATCGCCCTCTTCACCCAGGATGCCGCGGGCTGTACCGGCAAAGAAGCCGTGAGTGGCCCAAGCTACTGCATAGGCCACAGCTGAACCCAGCACGACTGTGGCAACGACCAGGGCGATGACCTCAGTCACGTACCCTCTGCGCAAGAGAGCGTACATGCAGCTCACCCCCGTTTCAACAGGATTATACCATCGGGGGTGAGCTGCGAATGCCACTTATTTGGGCCTGAATTGGTAACTCCTACTCTATCTCTAGATCGAGAACACTATCTCCATTGACTTGCCTTCGGCCTCCAGGCGGTCTCTGTCAGTGTAGATGGTGGCCTTGTCGCACTTGATGCTCTCGTTGTCTTCACCCTTGATGGTGACGGCCCCCGACAGCACCACTGACTTGGCGGATGATGAGTACACTGCGTGATCGCACTGAGCCGTCTGGCCGCCCTTGCCGAGTGTCACTTTGCCGTCAGCCTCGAAATCCTGTGTGGCCGTGGATATCTTCAGTGTGCTGCATGCTAGGGTGATGGTGCTGGTAACGGGCTTGCCGGCAGCGTCTCGTTCCTGCTGCTCTTCTAACTTTGTGAGACGGACGTTACCCGACATCGTGGCCTCATCGGCCTTCATGTTGATGTTCATGGCGTCGGACGTGAGCCTAACATCGCCCTGCACAAGCGTCACACCGCCGGTGAGTAGTGCGGTTCCTGCCGACATGTTCACCGTGGCTTTGTCGGCGGTGATCCGAATATCGTCGTATTCGATGCTCAAACCGCCCTCGATGATGGTGTCGCCCTTGGCGCCCTGGTGAGTGAGGCGGCTATCTGCAGTGACCTTAACCGTCTTCGCCGCCGCCGCCGGTAACGACAACAGCACGCAAGGCATGACGACTGCCAGCGTCAGCGCCAGCACCAGCAGCGCCCTCCTGTAAAACCCTGATCTCACGCTCATCCCTCCGATCCATGCTCTGTGGCTCTGTGTTGGGTCAGTCACTCATCCAACTCGAACTCGATGGTGGTAGGCCCCGAAGACTCAAACGACTCCGTCGTAGGGTCGAACACGATGTTGTCGCCTGTCACCGTGACTCCTCTCTTCGAGTCGGCCAGCTTCAGCAGCATCTCGCCGGCATAGTGGATCCTGTCGGCCGACACATCAAGCTGCAATGAGTCGACGGTGGCCTCTCCTGCACCGGTGGTGATGACAGCCTCACCCGGCACCACCGCCTTCGACTCCGCCGGCTTCCATATGACCTGTTCCGTGCGGAGCATTGGCTTTCCTTCCTGCCAGAACTCGACTCCTCCGATCAGTGCGAGCTCCTCGTTTCGCCTGGTATACCGCCCCTGACCGGCAGTAAACGTGAGGTACGGCGCCCCGTCGCGCATGATCTCGCCATGGGTGATGCCGTCCATGGTGGTAACATCTCCGCGCCGTCCTGACCGCACCGAGTCGGCCTCGATAACCCATGCGGTCACGCCGTCGGCAAGCCCCTGAATGGTGGCACCAGAGATGTGGAGCCGTACGTCACCGTCGGAGCCAGAGCGAGTGCCGGCAGATGTGGGCTCGGGCCTGTTAAGCACGAAGCCGTACAGGTACAGGCCGGCCACGATGGCCAGTGCCGCCGCGACCACTACCTTCACGACACGCGTGCTCATAGGCTCCTCCTCCCGATTCTCTCAGCCGGGCTGCCTCGCCGGCTAGTTTGTGAAGATGATTCCGTCTTCGCCCAGTCCGAAACCTAGGGGCATTCCCGGCAGGGCCTTGAGGCGGAACTCCAGCCATACTCTGCCTGTAGTGTGATCGTACATGAGCGATACTTCGCGGCAGTGCAGGTCTCTGGTCACGCCCACGTTTCCCCTGGTGAAACCGCCTTTCACCACGTCGTACACGGCGGCCCACTGCAGCAGCCAATCAGGCGAAAGCCTCAGGTCGGCCGATGTTTCAAGCCGAGACAGCCTTGATGCGGTGAAATCGTACGTCGCGCCTGCCTTCACGTTGATCTCTGGCTTGGGCGAAGCCGACACCTTGAACGTGGCTGTGTTGTGGCTTGTCGACGCCGGGTAGAACTTCCCGGTGGCCTCAAGCGATATTCCCGGCCTCGGCGATGCCGAGGCACTGGCGGTCACGGCCCCGAAGAGGCCTGTCATCATGTCGTACGACGAACCCAGGCTCACCCTTGCCGGGCCCAGCGTTGATACGAGCGAGGCCGACACGACGCTGGAATCGGTCATCGTATCGAACCTGAATGGAGACTCGCCTGCAACGATAGATCCGGTGTACCGCACATCGAGACTGAGTCGCTCCGCCGGCGTAAGCTTAGCGCCGGCCGAGAAGGTCGCCCCTGCCCGCCCTGCCGATGCGTAGGAGTAGATGGCAGCTCGACCAGTGACGCTCGCATTCAGGCTCAGCCAGGGCGCAGGAGTGAGCGTGAGAACAGCGAGCGACAGCTCTGCCTCGCTCTTTGCCGACACGATCTCCTGCCTGATACCGCTTCGAATCGCATCTTCCTTGTACACTCCGAACAGCACTTTTCCGCCGACTGTCAGTGGCGCGGCGCCTAAGCGAAGCGGTGACAGGCTTGCCGTGAGCTCCGGTGCTCTTCTCAGCGACCGCCATGGAGGCGGTTGGGCCTCTTCATCATCCTCGTCGTCGCCGTCTTCATCTATGTACACCTGCTCCTGAAGGAGCGCGGTGTAGCTCAGATTCCCGACTGAAGTTGAAGCAGATGCCCTCAGGTTGATAACGTTCTGTTTCACCACGTCGTTCACGCGGTTGAGCCGGTAAGATCCATCTGCCACCAACTTGATGATACCGCCAAGCGTCGAAGAGTGCTTCAGCGAGGCAGTGGTGAGCTGAGAGTCGGTGACGGAATCGACATCCTTATGCGACAACGTCATGCTCGTTGACGCGTGGTCGCCGCTGCTCTTGAACGACAGCGTGTAGGTGTTGTCTTCAGAAGGCGTCCCGGCCTGTACGTAGTCACGGTAGGCATAGCTCGCGGCTGCGGAAGGACCGTCTCTGATCTCGCCGTCGATGGCAAGCTTCAGACTGGTGTCGACAGAAGCCGTCGATCTGTTGAACAGCTCATAAGCTGACAGGTTCAGATTGTAGTTGCCGGGCGCGTATGTGTGGTCGATGCCCAGCCCAGGCCCGAGAAGTTGAAAGTAGTCGAGGCGTATCTTGCCCCTCGATTCCGGACTGACGGTGTAGTTGGTCTCGGTGCGTACGTACCAGCCCTCCAGCGCGCTCCAGCCGACCTTGGGCATGGAGAGACCTTCGCCCTCTTTGAGGGGAATGGTCAGCTTGGGCAGGCGGAGGAGCCTCAAACTGCCCTCGTAGTACGAGACCCCGTACAGCACCACTCTGTCGTCAACGTATAGGTCAAGCGACTCCACCGACAGCCGATAGTGCGGTTTCTCCAGCTCGCACGATGTGACGCTCGCATCCTCAAGGTGCAGCACATCGCCTTCCCGCGAAAGCTCTGTGCCTGCGACATAGAGAAAGCCCTCTACCTGATCGAGCTTGAGCTTCGCACGGGCACCGCCTACCGTCACATCGCCCGTGTCGATGTTGACCTCTGCTGACTCGCCGGCAAGCTCCTCCTGCCCCTCTGTGATGACCACGGCGCCCACGAACAATGCGGTCTTGGCCTTCACATCGATCTCTGCCCTGTCGGCCTTGATGACTGTATCATCGAAGGATACCTGCACGCCACCGCTGGCAGTCCAGAGCCCTGACTCCCCGTCGTACACTATCTGCTCGGCGGTAACATGGAACGGCTTGCCGCCGGCGGCCTGCGCCGAGACGGGCACAGCCAAACCCAGCAGAAGCATAGCCACGAGCAAGAGCGCCATGGCCGATGGAGGCGTGGGGGGCGTCGGTGGTGTGGGGGGTGCCGGGCGCCGACGGCCGCGCCGGGGCCTCCGGAGTCCATCCACCCTCGCGATCAGCACCGCCCCCACGCTGGCCAGTGCGATGTTGGGAAGCCACGCGGCAACAAGGGGAGGAAGTATCCCTTCCACGCCAATCGACTTGCTCACCGCTGAGATCACGTAATAGCCGAGGGCCAGCAGCGAGGCCGCGATAACGCCGAAGTAACCTCCCGCGCTCCGTGGCGACTTGGTGATTAATGGCGCACCGACCATCGCGAGCACCAGTGCGGCCAGCGGCTGCGCACCTCTGACGTGGTAGTGGACCTCAAGTCCGCTGACACGGGTGCCGCTCCTCTGGAACAAGTCGATGGTCTGTTTCAGCTCGGCCCTAGTCATCTCGGAGGCTTCCTTCTGGCTGGAACTGAAACCCTGCATGGTAGAGTCCATGTCGACATTCAACTCGTCGAACGCGATGACCATGGTTACTCGACCCAACCGGTCTAGCTCGTGGATGCGTCCGTTCTCCAGCACCCACGTGCCCTCATCGATTCGGCCCTTTGCGGCAGTGAGCAGGCGCGGGAACGGCGCAGCCTCTGTCTCATAGATCATGACCCGCTCGATGACGCCCGCGTCACGGTTCACATGGCCTACGTAGAAGAACCGCTCACCGGGAGCGCGGAAGAATATGTCCTGCTCCACTGCGGGCATTGACTCACCGTAGACTATCTCTCTCAAGATCCTCTGAGACTGGTGGTTGGCCCATGGGACGATGTTCTCGCTGAGCAAGTACAACCCACCGCTGGCAACGGTGGCCAGCGCCAGGAGAGGCAGTATCAGACGCGCGAACGCCACGCCGGCTGCCCTAATGGTAGAGAGCTCAGAGTCTTTGGCGAGGCGCCCCAGGCAAAGCATCACAGCGAACAGGACCGCGATGGGACCCGCATCTAGAACGATGCCCGGCAGACTGTAAGCGAGCATACGCACTACAGCCAGCACGGGCACGTCTCTCTGCACTATGAAGTCTACCAGCATGAACAGCTGGCCGCTGAGGACAATGATGATGAATGCCGCGATACACATGGCGAGAGGCGCAATGAACTCACGCACCACATACCTGTCGAGGATCCTCATCGCGCCATCCCCCGTGAACGCCTTACGACACGCGCTCTTACTTGACTCCGCCCTTCTTCAGCACGGCATCTGTCATATCGATTCCGCCGAGGTGAACTACGCTATCATCAATGACAACGGTCACTCCCTTTTCCTTGGCGACCGCTGCGATGGCAGCCTCAAGGGCCTTCTGGGCGGGATCGAGCTGAGTCTTGGCATAGTCATTGTACTTCTTGTTGTACTGCTCCAGCAGAGCGGCCTGAGCCTCTTCATCCTGCCCAGTCGCCTTCGAGTTCAGTTCCTTCTCGAGGGTGGCCTTCTGCTTGGCGATATTCTCCCAGGCAGTCTTCATTGCGGGGAACTCCTGCCCCAATCTGGAGCCGCTGAGCTTTCCGATTACGACAGGTTCACCGGCCGCATTGAGTACTGCAAGGTTGCTTATTCCCAATCCGATTCCCACCAAGAGAGAACAGATGAAGAGCGTCAGTATGGCCTTGGGCAGTTTCCTAAGCATCAAAGTCATCCTTTCTTACATGCCAGTCAAGCAATTGATAGGGTACCGTCGTATTATACAACACCACTCCAACAGTGGCTAGGGCACCTGCGATCAGCCTGCCAACGGTCAGCCGTTCTGTTCAGCCCACACCGGGCTGGGTGGCCGCACTAGAAGGTTTGGCCGAAGCTGAAGTAGAGCTGGCCGCCTTGCTTGCTGATACCATAGTCCACCCTGATGGTGCCTAGCACAGGCACGTTCAGACGGACTCCGACGCCATAGCCGATCTTGGTGTTCTTGATGTCGAGCGACTCACCGGCGTTCCAGGCCTGCCCGGCATCGACGAAAGCCACGCCCTGCAGGCTGTCGATGATCCTGAATCTGTACTCGGCGTTGGCATATGCCATCCTGTCGCCTTCGAGATCACCGTACTTGTAGCCGCGAACGGTTTCCGCCCCGCCGAGGATGAACCTCTCCTGCTCGGGAAGGGGCGTCAGTCCCCATCCTCCACTCACCCTGCCGGCCAGCACGTGGCCATCGTGAATCTGGACATATCCTGCGCCTTCGGCCTGAACCTTGGTGAAGCTGTAGTCGCCTCCGAGGATTCCACCGGCATACTCAATGGATCCCGAAAGCCTATGCCCATCGGATGGGTTCCACAGGTCGTTTCTGGCGTCGTTCACTGCCGACAGCGTGATTGAACGGGTGATGCCGCCTGCCGGCAAGCCTTCGGGTCCCGCAGGATCTGACGTGGTGTTCACCACGTTGTCCATCTTCAGCTTGAGGAACACCTTGGTGTTCAGCGACAGGCTGGTGCCGAGGCTCACGTCAGCGCCTGTGCGCCTCTGCGAATACGGTATGGTGACCGGATCCTCGCCCTCGCCACCCTCTGACTCAGGCGTGTATTTCTTGTCAGCAGTCTTGTTATACAGATTGAGGCCGAGGGACATCTTGCCCGTCTTGCCCAGCCAGGGTTCGAAGAAGCCCAGCTCATAGTTGGCCTTGCCCCAGCCGAACTCGGCCTTGGCATTGATCCTCTGTGCGTTGCCGAGGAAGTTCTCATCTCCTAGCTCCAGATAGCCCATGATGCCAGTTGAGGAGCTATAGCTGAGGTTGATGTTGGCGACACCGGTCTTCCTCTCGGTGAAAATGTAAGTGACCGTGAACTCAGGCTTGCCTGCCACGGGCTCAACCTTTGCCTGCACGTCCTCGAAGGCACCCAGCATGTACAGGGCACGGCGGTCGTTGTTTATCTTGGCGACATCGATGAACTCGCCTTCCTTAAGGGATATGGAGCGCCTGGCCACAGCAGGCTTGGTCTTGCCCAGTCCTTCGAGCTTAATCTCTGACACCGTCCACTCCACAAGGTGTACGGCAAGCTCTGCGTCTCCCTGCAGGGATGGCTCAATGCTCACCCAGTAGCCCTTGTCGCTGTAGAGCTTCGAGATCTTCTCAAGATCAGACCTGAGTGTGGCTGCGTTAAGCTGCTCACCGGCTCGGGTTGTCATGAGTGCAGCAAGCTCATCGGTGGGAATCAGCTGATTGCCGGCAATGCTCACACTCTTCAGCACGGGAAACTCCCTTACCACGAAGATGAGTTTGAGTCCCCCGAGATACTGAACGGTGTTAGCATTCAAGTCGGAGAACCAGCCCATGCTGTCGAGTCTTGCGAAGGTCTCGTTGACGGCCTCTTCGGTTATGTCGTCACCGATCTTCAATGTGACTTGCTTGAGAATAGTCTCGCTATCGATCCTGCTGTTGCCTTGCACCTCGACGGCAGTAAGCTTGCCCAACGACTTCGATTGGGCGGCCAGCGCGGGAACAGCGGCTAGTGTGACGGCCATGGCGACCATAACAACGATGCTGCAAACCTTCCTGGCGCAGAATGAGTTCATCAGTCTCCCTCCCATGATTGGCCCCAACCGCCGCATATCACAGCGTACAGAGGCGCTGATCGGCAAAATGATTGTCCACAAGCATTCCGTGTTTAGTTCGCTTCCGGTGAGTTGGTTCCTGCCATTGCCCGCGGACCCCGCGGAGCCGAGTCTAGCCAGGCTGCGATCTGATCCAGAATATACTGACGCACGCGCGAGCCGATTAGTTTCACGAGCATGTCACCGCTTTGAGGAATATCGGCGCCGGGCATCACCGCATCCTCAAGCTGCAGCTCAATGTCACCCAGTACGCCACGGGCCGTGAGGAGGACATCGTCACCCTCCACATGCTCGGCCAGGGTCAGGGCGAACTCAGGCTCCACGCCCGGCTCAAGCAGCGCCTGCCCGCTAACCACCGCAAATGTCTGGCCCGACACGAACAGCTCGCCTGCACCCAGGCCGATTCTGCCGCTGAACACGGGCTTTTTGAGGCTCCCGAGAACGCGAACCTCCGATCCTGCGTCGATGCGAGCCCACGATTCCTCTCGCACAACCGTAAGCCCCTCTCCCATCCCGACCGTGAGGTCAACGGCGAGGTCGGGGATGTTGGGTACCGCGGAGAAGCCCGCAGTCACTGCGTCTATCGCGCCCTCAGCCAGCGTCACCCTGCCCGAGAGCTTTCCATCGGAGTAGCCGACATCTGCGTCGAGTCTCGCTTTCACCACCTGGTGGACAAGGTCAACATCGTCGGCCACCAGCCGCAACTCGTCGGGCCGCCCCTCCAGGTGCACAGAACCATTGGAGAACTCCGCACTGAGGTCGACGCGTCCGAGGCTTGTCCGCCCGCTAGAGACGGCATATGACAGATCCGCCGTACCGCGAACTCCGGTGAACTGACCGTCGAAGTCATCGAGGAGATCCGCAGTTATCTCACCGTCTGTGAGTCGCACAGAGCCAACCGCACCGCGCCGATCAGCGCGGAGGTGTAGGTTCCAGTTGATCCATCCGTGTGCCTTCGATGCCCACTCCACGATCTGGTTCGCCGCAGGTGAAGCCGCAAGGGTGTTGAGAACGCGGTCTAGGTCGGTGCGGCCGCCACGCACGACTGCTGTGGCCGCCCCATCCGTGTAGTCGACATCGGCGCCCATGGTCCAGTCTCTCACCGACACCGAACCCCAGTCTAGCTCGGCGATCTTGACCTCGCCTGTAGCCTTAACTTGAGGCTTGCCCTCGTGAAGAGCAGCCTCGAGCTCTCCGGCGAACTCGATCTCCGCCTTGCCGTCGGGCGAGGTGGCACGCAACCTGAGCTGGTCGGCAGCCATCGCGTCAAGTGAAAGCCTACCGCCGAGTTCCAGATCATCGACGAGCCAAGCTCGGAAGTCTATCGATGCCACGGAGACTGCCCGCGAGTCAAGTGGAGCCGACAGGTCGATAAGGGCCGAACCTGCGAGACTGACACTCTCAAGGGCGACATCGGCACCCTCAACGTACAACGTATCCCCGTCCAGCCTGATCTCGGCTCGGCTGATTCTCAGAGGGCCCGCACCGTCTGTCACGATGACGCAGTCAATCAGGCCGACAGGCGCCCTCGGGCCGCCTTCGGAGGCCGCCGAGGTCGCGCCCGCCCTGCCGTTGGGCCTGGTGGCCTTGGAGTCGCCCCTAGGCTTCGCCCGGCCGCGCAAGATGGACTCTGCTAATTCGGTAAGCTGCGATTGGCTGCCCCTCAATCCAAGAAGGTCGATCCGAACAACGCTGGCCAACGGATCGACCCGTCGGGCAAGGAGATCTGCAAGGTCATACGTGACGACGGCCTCCTCGATACTGAGCCCGCCGTCGATGACGACATCTTTCAGTTTCAGCTGCCTTCCCTCGACTATGGCAACATCTGTCACGCTCACGGGCACACCACCCAGAAGCGTCGAAAGCACTGACTCAGCTGCCACTGAGCCGAGCCATGCCCTATTGGTCACGACAAACGCCCCGGCCGCAACGGCGAGCAGGAGCAGTACTATCCATACGACAAGGGAGCGCTTCAAGAGCATCACCATGATGCCTAATACGCGATGACTAACAACATCCCTGCTTGCGTATGGAAGTGAAATGGATGCATTGCGGGTATACACTGGTAAGACTGGCCATTCAGGCTATGCCATGACTCCACTCTTCAGTCGGTAGCGCTGATCTCCATATCGACCCATGTCGTACCCTCGATGAACCACTCCGTGAGCAACCTGGCGCTCGGCAGCTCTGTGCCATGTAAGCCGTGGTCGGCGTCACCGTCCTCTTCGGAATCGCCCGCCTTGTCCCTGGCATCGGGGTTACTCTGCGACGTGCTCACCGCCACTCCACTCAGGAGGTCGGTATGCGGATAGTCCTCGCCATCCAGATAGGGCTCATCATAGTCATAGAAGTAGTCTTCCATCTGCACCACTATCTCGTCGCCCCTTGGAGCACGTCCCAGTTCTGCCAGCAGCTCGTCGAGGTCCATGTAAGCGAGGGCGTCCTCGTCTGGTTCATATGACTCGCCCTCATCGTCGTCTCCCACACCTCCGCCTGTCACCATGAAGGCGACCGGGCCTTCGGGCGTATCGTCGGGGATCTCCACCTCCACGATGCGCGTGGTGAGTGGGCCGCGGAATGGCCTGAGGGTTACCTCGATTCTGGCGACGCCTCCGGGTGCCACGACTGGCTCAAGGGGTATCGCACTGAGTATCCTTGCGGTTCGCCTGCCAGCGCTCACGGTGACGTTCATACTCAGCGACTTCACCACAGCCTGCTCCACGGCATTGCCCACAACCAGCTCGAGCGCTCTGCGCGGAACCTCGGCGACAGCGTATGAAATGTCGGAAGCGCTCCACACCGTGTCGGACCTGCGCAGAGGTTCATGCCCTTCGAGCTCGATCACATAGTCGATGCTGGCGGTTCCTTGTCCGAGCCTATCAATGGCTTGGTCCGCTCCGCCCAGGGCGACTGTGAAGAACAAGTCTGCCACCAGCAGTTCAGAGCCGGATACGGCCGATTGCACACGCACGGGCTTTCCGCCCGCATCATGTACGGCCTCGACAATCACTGGAATCATGTGTGCGCGGGCCCCAGCCTTACCCGCGGAACCGTACAGTCTATCTTGAGTGAACGCACCGATGTTCTCAAGGGATGATGCCACTTTGAAGGGTACGCTGTCACTTCTGACCACTGTGTGAACAGTGGCGCCGGCGGCCTGCAGGTCTACGGCACCGAGAGAAAGGACCGGGTGACCGAAGGCAAGAAATCTGCCTTCGTCGACATGTGTCACAGACCCGTACACTGACACCTCGATGTCGCCCTCTGCCAACTGCATTGCCACCATGGCCCCGGGCACCAGTCGGTAATCTGAAGCCACCGCGTCACGGGCAGCGGTTCCCAGCGATGCCGACGCAGGAAGCACCCTTATTCCCCTGAACGATACTGCCTCTGACAGCCTCTCAATGGCCCTCTGTGACGCGCCTGACACATACATCGTCGCGCCTGCGGCGAGAGGCGGCGCGCCGGCTGCCCGCGTGCTCGCGACAGAGTCAGTGCCGATGTCATCGTAGTCGAGCATTCTGAGCATGTCGGCGATGGGCGTCACTCCTGCGATGAAGTGGTCGCTTCCTGGGAATACGTATGCAATCGCGCCGATGAGCTTCCCATCGATGTACACAGGGCTTCCGCTCATGCCTTCTGCCACTCCGCCCGCGGCCTCAATGTTCTTGCCTGACGCGCGCACGAGAATCATGCTTCCCGGACTATCGCCCCGAGGCGATACCGCAAGGATCTCGACATCGAACGGCTCCGGTTTCACGCCTTTGAACACTGTCAGCCCGTACCCCTTCATGCCGGTCGATAGATCAGTCGTAGCTATGGTGGCGGTGTACGCAGCTGCTGCCGGCCAGTGGCCGGCGGCGCCGACGAACGCTATGATGGCAAGGATCACCAGGGTGATACGAAGTGTGCTGTTGCGCACGGCGGAAACGCCCCTTCCCTGACGCATGGCGTCTCTTTAATCATACACCTGCAGCGACATTTGTCACTTGCGGAATGTCGCACTCGGCCATGTACAGGAGTCCCCTGGCCGCCGCAAGTTGCGGATCATCTGCCAATCGGCACCCCACCCCGGCATGCTCTGCCACATGCGCCGCGAACATGTGCTGCAGCGCTCCCCCGCCCGCCAGAATCACCTCGTCGCATCCCCACCTTGACCGTGCAGCACCGAGCGAATGCCCCACTGACCTGGCGAGGCTTTCCACTGCGGCATCGATGAGCACATCCGGTACCTCGGCGTCGGTTGGAAAACACGTGCCCACATGGCAGCCGCGCACACGAATGCCTCGCTCGCCCGGGCGTAGATCGTTTCTGGCTTCCCTTGCCCTCCTCGCCTCCGAGAAACCGACCCTGATCCCCAGCTCCTCCCTAATCCTTCGCTGCACGTCTCGGTCGACACTGCTCATCCCTGACCGCTCGCGCCCACTCCACACCACCGCTCCCATCTGAATCGTGGCGATGTGCACGCGCTCGGCGCCTACATCGGTGACGATGGTGTCACGGTCGATGGCACCGGCACCCATACACACCGCCAACGGCGACTGCACGATGGCGACGGGCTTCAGCCCGGCGTCTGACGCAAGCTGGAACATGGTTCGTATGTCGAGCACCGTAGGAGCCGCAGGTGCGAGGAGCACCGCCCTGGGCACCGCAAGCCTCTTTCTGCCGCACAGCTCCCGTGCTACGGCACTGAGTACATAGAGAGCCAACGGGCGCCGGAGTGAGTCGCCCCACGCGCCAGTGGCCGCCAGATGGTAACGAGCCGGGTCGCGCAAGAGCATCGCCATGGCGCCCGTGCCCCATCCCGCTGCGTAGCCCGTGCTCCTCTCCACCGCCACCACGGAAGGTGCAGAAATGACGACTCCGCGTCCGGGAGCAACTGCAACCACGTTCGCGGAGCCCAGATCAATGCCTATGTCAAATCGCCGCCGCATCGAGTTCCCTCCGCCGCGCTTACGGTATCCTCCGAGTCCGGTACTTGCGGCGAGTGGCCTCACCGCCCCTTATGTGCCGCTCGGCCTTGTTCTGGTCGAGGATCACTTTGACCTCCATCGCAAGCTGTTTGCTTATTGATGGCAATCTCTCGGTCACGTCCTTGTGGACGGTGCTCTTGCTGACATTGAACAGGCGGGCCGTCTGCCTGACCGTCGCCTTTGTCTGAATCATGTGATCGGTTATCTCCAGAACTCGCCGGCGAATGTGATCCCTCATGCAGCGCCCGGCCTCCCCCCTGCCGTTTGCTAGATATGTATTCCAGCAGGGGAGGATTATTCGCGCTACAGTCGGGTTCAGATTCGGGTGCTGGGGTCCTGCGGCTCGCCTCTCAACATCAGTTTGAAGTCGATCACCGACTTCGCGGAGCCCCCCGGTGCCATGCCGATGCAGTCGCCTGCCAGCACCTGCTGCCCCTGTGCCACCGATACGGTGTCGAGCGAGGCATAGTATGTTTCGAACTCGTACGAGTGTTTGATACGCACACCATAGCCCTGCTCAAGGGCAGTCACCTCGCTTACCTCGCCGTCAGCCGCAGCGCTGATTGCGCTCTCGGCCGGCACCTCTAGCGCGATACCGTCTCTATAGCGCCATTCACGTCGGAGCGGGTCACGGTACCATCCGAAGGAACCGACGACTGTTCCGTCTGCAGGCCAGGAGAACACCGGGGGTGGTTCCTGCTCACTGGCATCGCTCTCTGCCGGCGGTTCCTCGATCACGGCCGTCACCGGCTGCGCCCCCGGGTCGGGGACACTCAACGTTACTCTGGGCCAATATGCTTCGTAGGCCAGCCTCAGGACGATCCCGATACCGATGCACGCCAGGGCAGCCAGGGCCAGGCCCAGCCACTTTCTGCCCAGCTTCCATCCTCTCCAACTTCTGAGCTTCACCATGCTCGATCACCTCAGGTGGTATTATTACCCGCCTTGAGATGATGATACGCGCACCAGCGCCACGCCCCGGTAGTAATGGGTGAGGATTTGATGGAAGGACCAGCCCCTGATGGCATACGCGCGGGCGCCCCACTGGCACATGCCCACGCCATGACCGTACCCGATGGTAGAGAAGTTGACTAGGTCGCCTCCGCTTGACACTGACATAGCAGTCGACCTGAGGGAGAGAGCCTTCCTGATATCCGTGGCGTTGACGTTTGTTCCGAACACCGACAGAGTCTTGGCCCTGTTTGTTGTGGTTGTCGAAGACACACGCACACCCTGCGCCAGTGCCGGTACAGCACCGCCGCTCCAGTAGGAACTGAGGGCGGCGATGAGATCAGACTGACGCACGGAGCGCTGCTCAACCTGAGCATAACCATGCTCAGCACAGACGCAGGCAGTCGGAACAAGGTATGGCACGCTTCGGCCCCATACCGCCGCCGCGTCTTCAGTGGCCCCACCGCAGCACGCGTGATATACCGCATCAATGAGCTTGCCTCCGTAATGGAGCACCATTCCGTGGGTCGCCGCTACCGCCTGTACGACTCTGACGATGTTTCGCACGTAGTCTGTGCTGCCCCATTTGCGCACCAGGTCATCGCGGGAACTCCATGCCTGGCAGCAGCCTGGATCAGAGCACATCAGCGCACCCATGTGGCCTGGCTTCGCCGGAGCCCCCGGGGTCTTCTGATCTTCCTCCAGCTTGCGCATGGTGTATGTGCGAGCCGCCACTGCCTGTGCTTTCAGTGCCTCCGGTTCGAAGGACGCCGGCATCTCTGACGCAACTACTCCGACAAGGTAATCCTCAAGAGCCATGGTCAGCACCCGGCCCGTGGTCTTGACGTATACTGACACCAGGGTTCCGGGGTCAGACGGCCCTGCCCTCGGCTTTGCCAGCAGCGCAACGCCAATCGGCAGCACTATCGTGATCACGGCGCACACAACCACCAGAAAGGACAGACCAGTTCGCTCTCGCCGCCTTCTGGTCGGCCGCCTTCTGGCCATTCACCACACCTCCGCCACTCCGCATCGGAACACCGTCAGGATGCCGTCGTAAAGGCTATGCGATGTAGCGCAAAAAAAGACGCCTTCCCGCGGAAGGCGTCTGCATATCAGTGATCCGGTGCCGCCGGCCAGGCAAGCCCGGGCCGGTGGGACTAGCCCTTGTTGACCCGTTCTATGATCGCTCCGGCGCCCGCGAGTTTCTCCTCGAAGCGCTCGTAGCCTCGATCGATATGGTGGATCTCCGAAACCTCAGTGGTGCCCCGGGCGGCCAGTGCTGCGATGACGAGACACGCCCCGGCTCTGAGGTCAGTACATCTGACCTGTGCTCCCGACAGATGATCTTGCCCTTCGATCACGGCGGACCTGCCGTCTATCCTGATGTTCGCGCCCATCCTCGCGAGCTCGGCCACGTGCATGAACCTGTTCTCGAACACGGTCTCGGTGATCACCGACATCCCAGAACATGTGCACATGAACGCCATGAACTGCGCCTGAAGGTCGGTCGGGAAGCCAGGGTAGGGCATGGTCTTCACGTCGACACCGTCGGCGCGGCTATCGGCCTGCACCGTGATGGAGCCGTCGTCTCCCTCGACGACGTACACGCCTGATTCGCGGAGTTTGGCCGAGATCGGCTTCATATGCTCCGGCACCGCGTTCTCCACGACCAGAGAACCCCTCGTTGCCGCGGCAGCGATCATCAAGGTTCCGGCCTCTATCCTGTCGGGCACGACGGTGTACGTTGTGGGCTGGAGCCCATCTACACCTTCGATCCTTAGCAGGTTAGTGCCGGCGCCGCGCACCTTCGCCCCCATGGCGTTAAGGAAGTTGGCGAGGTCGACCACCTCGGGTTCCTGGGCCGCATTCTCGATGACTGTGAGCCCCTGAGCAAGGGTTGCGGCCATCATGATGTTCTCCGTCGCTCCTACGCTCGGGAAGTCAAGGTAGACCCTTGCTCCGGTGAGGCGATCGGCGGTGGCTGAGATCCGCCCGTAGCCGGTGTCGATCTCCGCGCCCAGAGCCGACAGGCCCTTGAGGTGAAGGTCGATGGGGCGCGAACCGATGGCGCATCCGCCGGGCAACGATATTCTCACCCGCCCTGATCTGGCCAACAGCGGGCCGATGACGAGAAAGGACGCCCGCATGGCTCGCACGAGGTCATATGGTGGCTCTGAGTTGGAGATGTCAGTCGCATCGATGATGATGCTGCCGCCCTGACGCGACGTGGGGCTGCCCAGGGATTCGAGCACACCTCTCATGGTGTCGACATCAAGAAGCTGCGGCACCTCTTCGATGGTGGACTTGCCCGGAGCCAGAAGCGCAGCCGCCATTATCGGCAGTGCCGCATTCTTGGCCCCACCCACTCTGACGCTGCCTCTGAGAGGTACTCCGCCTCTGATTACGAGTGCCTCCAAACCAAATCCCCCGTTCCGTTATGACCATCAGTCCGAAGGTAGTGTAACATCATGTGGAATGCACACACAACAGTCCAACCTATGGCAATCTGCGGTGTTACGCTGGCATGAAGTCGTTTGGACGTTTAGGCAACATTCCGAAGTAATGCATGATGGCGTCAACTGTGCGCACCGAGGCGCGGCCGTCGCCAAAGGGGTTTCGCGCCCTCGACATGGCCTCATGCTGATCCGGGCTATCGAGGATAGCGCACGCCATCTCCACGATGGTGGCCCTGTCGACGCCGGCCAGGCGAAGTGTACCCGCTTCGATCCCCTCCGGTCGCTCTGTTGTGCGCCTCAAAACGAGCACGGGCACGCCGAAGGCGGGCGCTTCCTCCTGCAATCCACCAGAGTCGGACATCACCAGGTAGCTTCGCTCCATGAGTCCCACCATATCGGGATAGCTCAGAGGCTCCACCAGGAGGCATCTATCCACCGAGCCCAGCATGGCCGTGACCACCGACCGTACCCTTGGGTTGGGATGCACGGGCATGACAGCAACAAGGTCGGGATGGAGTCGGAGAACGTCGGCCACTGCACCGCAGATGTTCTTGAGGGGTTCTCCGATGTTCTCCCTCCGATGCGCGGTGACGAGCACAAGCCTCCTGCCGGAAAGGTCCATCTTCTGGAGCACCGGATTCTCGAACTGTGTGCGCGTAGCGGCCGTGGCCAGCACCGCGTCTACGACTGTGTTACCGGTGACGTATATACGATTGGAGTCTACGTTCTCTCTGATGAGGTTAGCTCTGTATTGCGCAGTCGGCGCGAAATGGAGCTCGGCGATGGTGCCGACTAACCGCCTGTTCATCTCCTCTGGGAACGGATCGTAACGGCAGTCGGTGCGCAGGCCGGCCTCTACATGACCTACCGGGATCTGCATGTAGAACGCGCTTAGGGCTCCCACGAAGGCGGTGGATGTGTCACCATGCACCAGAACGAGGTCGGGGCGCTCTGCCTCCAGCACGGCCTTCATACGAGGCAATCCCCGCTCGACGATGTCGAACAGGGTCTGGTCCTCCTGCATTATGCCGAGGTCATAGTCTGCACGAATGCCGAACACGTCGAGAACCTGATCCATCATCTCGCGGTGCTGAGCAGTGCCAACAGTGACCGAATGGACGAACTCAGGCCGATTGTTCAGTTCGAGCACCACGGGAGCAAGTTTGATCGTGTCAGGTCGTGTGCCGAATACCGACATGACCTTCTTCGTGTTCCGCATCGCCTTAACCCCTCCATGCGCCGAGTCAGTTCTTGTCGCCGCCGGGCCCCAACCGCAGCACACCTGACCTTCCCCCAAGTAGTATCAGCACTCCGAAGGCGGCCAGGGCGCCTCCGGTTCCGGCGCGCGTGTCGGCGGTGACTACACCGCATGCCGCGACTGCAAGGCACAGGCTCACTGCGTACACAGTGAGCACCGCCTGCCGCTGGTTAAGCCCTAGGGCGAGCAGCCGGTGGTGTACATGGTCGTGATCACCCTCTGATACAGGCACTCCCTTGCGGACACGACGGAAGATCGCGAAGGCGGTATCGACGATCGGCACACCCAACACCAACACCGGCACGAGCAGCACGAGCGTGGCAGGGGTTTTCAGGGCGCCCATGGCCGAAAGCCCCGCGACCGTGAGGCCGAGGAACTCTGCCCCTGCGTCACCCATGAAGATACTTGCCGGATTGAAGTTGTACCGAAGGAATCCCGTTGTTGAGCCGATGAGAGCCGCCGACAGAACCAGCAGCCTGGCCTGGCCCTTGTACCATGCCGCGAATGCCATGGCTGCGGCGCCTATGGCCGTCACCCCTCCTGCCAAACCGTCTAAACCGTCAATGAAATTGACTACGTTCATGAACGCGACGATCCACAACAGGGTAATGGGCCACGACAGCCAGCTGAGGTAGATCATGCCCCCGAAGGGATTAGTCACGAACTCTATGCGCACTCCAAATAGGAGCACAACCGCGGCTGCAAGGAACTGCCCCAACAGCTTGATCCTCGGCCTTAGCTCACGCCTGTCATCGATTACGCCGAGCACTATCGCCACTGCCCCACCCAACAAGATCCCTATGGTATTCCTGTCTACCCTGGCGGTGATAAGCGCAGTCAGTGCAAACGCGATGTACATCGCCACACCGCCCAGGAAGGGTGTCGGCGCCTCATGCGCATGCCTGCCCCTGGGCCTGTCGACGATCCCGTATCTGATCGCCGCGCGGCGAGCGACCGGGGTGAACAAGAACGATAGCGAGAGCGACAGCCCGAGCGCTGCCATTGCCCTGATCAACACGGGGATACACTCCATTACTACAGCACTGGATGGGGCCTGACTGAGCCATGATGACGCGAACTAGACCGTGCACACCTCCACCCCGGCCTCGCGAAGCATGGCACGCGACAGCTCGTCGGGGTAGTCGCCTCTGAACACCACCCGCACTATTCCTGCGTTGATCAGCATCTTCGCGCACACGACGCAGGGATGGTGTGTGCAGTAAACAGTTGCGCCGCCGATCTTCGCGCCGTGCACGGCGGCCTGTATGATCAGGTTTTGCTCGGCGTGCAACCCCCTGCACAGTTCGTGGCGCTCACCTGAGGCAATGCCCATGCGCTGGCGTATGCAACCTGCGTCGGCGCAGTGCGATATGCCGGCCGGGGCTCCGTTGTATCCCGTGGCAAGTATCTGCTTGTTTATGACGGCCACCGCGCCCACCTGTCGCCTGAGGCACGTGGACCTGGTTGCCGCCACGCCTGCTATCTGCATAAAGTAGTCGTCCCAGGAAGGACGCTCCCCAACTGTCACGCACATAGTCCTACTTGGTACCAAACAGCCTGTCGCCTGCGTCTCCGAGCCCGGGCACGATGTAGCCGTGGGAGTTGAGGCGCTCGTCGACTGCCGCGACGTAGATGTCGACATCCGGATGGGTGGTCTGCACTAGGTGAATGCCCTCAGGCGCAGCTATCAGGTTCACGAGCTTAATGCTGGTGGCGCCCCTGTCCTTCGCGAACTGAATCGCAGCGCATGCCGACCCACCGGTGGCTAGCATGGGGTCGAGCATGATGAGCTGGCGGTCAGCTACGTCAGGCGGGAGCTTGCAGTAGTACTCCACGGGCCGCAGGGTGTTAGGATCGCGGTAAAGCCCGATGTGCCCTACTTTCGCAGCGGGAATCAGCCGCAACACACCGTCGACCATGCCCAGGCCGGCTCTGAGGATCGCCACGATTCCGACCTTCTTGCCTGATAGCTGTTTGCCGACGGCCGGGCCGATGGGGGTCTCCACCGTCACGGTGTCAACCGCCATGTCGCGCGTCACCTCATAGGCCATCAGCATGGCCACCTCTCCGACGAGGTCCCTGAAGTCCTTGGGGCCGGTGTCCTTATCTCTGATCAGTGTGATCTTGTGCTGGATGAGTGGATGGTCTATTACTTGCAGTCTGCCCAAGTACAACACCTCCCGCTGTCCTCTTCCGCGTCCATCATCTTCTTGACCCTTGCCGCATGCCTTTCCCCGCCGAAATCCGTGTGCATGAATGTATCAACTATCCTGAGCATGGCTGGAATGGCTGTGGTCCTCTCTCCCATGGCCAGGATGTTGGCATCGTTGTGCTCCCTGGCCATTCGTGCCGTGAACTCATCATGGCACAGCGCGGCGCGGATTCCGCGCACTTTATTTGCCGTAATACTCATGCCGATGCCCGTTCCGCACACCAGAATGCCCCTGTCGGCATTGCCTCCGGCGACGAATCGGGCAACCTTGAGCGCGATATCGGGATAGTCGACTCTCTGCTCTGAGCTCTCAACTCCGAAGTCGATGATCTCGTGCCCCATGGCTGCCACCTTTGCAGCCACAGCCTGCTTCGCGGCGAACCCGGCATGATCTGACCCGATGGCGATTCTCACTCACATGCACCCCTGTCACCCAGATCCCTGAAAACCCTCGAGAGAGCCTCGGCTATCTGGTCTCTAGTGTGTCGGTATGCATCCACAGACAACATGAACGGGTCGGCGATGTCATCGTCGGCAAGCAGGCGCACCCGGGTCCGAGCTGCGGGCGCCATCTTGATGACGGCCTCAAGATGCCTCTGCTCCATTGTGAGAACCAGATCAGCATCGTCGATGAGCTCGGGCGTGAGCCGTCGCGACCGGTGCGCACTGATATCGATGCCCAGCTCGGCCATGGCCGCCACAGCATTCTGAGAGGCCGGTTCTCCATCGTAGGCCGACACCCCGGCCGACGCCACTGATATGCACCCGTCGGGAATTCCTGCAGTGCGCGCCAGTGACGCTGCCATGCCCTCCGCCATGGGGCTGCGGCAGGTGTTTCCGCCACATACCACAAGCACCTTCGTCGACACGCGCACCACCACCTTGTCGTGAATTTCGGCTAATATCCGCTATTTCCTGCACTGATGCTGTACAAACACGCACCTGCCTCCGGCAGCCCGCACCAGCCTGTTCATTATCGCCAGCCCGATTCCACTGCTGGGGTACGACTCGGCCAGGATGACGTTCACACCGGCCTGATCCAGCTCACGCATGCGCAGGAAGAGTAGAGAGGCCACCTCCTCAAGGCGCTCACGCGAGCCGACGCGCGCGATGGCGACGGCGTCGGCGGTTACGTCGGCGGCGGCCACGGCGCCATCGGCTGCACCATCCGCGCCACCATCCGCGGCAATGCCGGTGGCAACGGCGGCGGCGAACAGGTCGGGCCTGGAGTTCTCGAGTGTCGCGGCGGTCTCATCACTTATGAGCATTCCCAGCTTGCCGTGGGCCTCCGACAGAATCGCATCGGCTCTGGCGATCATGGCCTCAAGCTGGGCACTGTGATCACCGATGAACAGCCAAAGCGGCGCAGAAGGCGAGTAGTGCCGATGCTTGAGCCCGGGTGACCGCGGCGCGACGACATCGTCGGTGCCTCCGAAAGCGTCGAGGGCCCGCACATCAGGGATTACGGCCTTGAGCCGCTCAATGGAGACTCCTCCGGGGCGCAGAACCGTAGGCGCTCCGTGTTGTGGCAGCTCCAGCACTGTGGACTCAACGCCTATCCCTGACGCACCGCCGTCGACAATCATGTCGATGCGCCCCTCGAGATCATGCCTGACGTGATCGGCCGTGGTAGGGCTGGGCCTGCCTGAAGCGTTCGCCGACGGTGCAGCCACGGGCACGCCTGCCGCCTCAATGAGTGCCGACGCCACCGGGTGCGAGGGCATTCTCACGCCCACTGTGTCGAGGCCGGCGCTGACGATGTCAGGAACAAGGTCGGATTTGGGCAATACAAGGGTGAGCGGCCCCGGCCAGAACACCCGGGCGAGCTCGTGTACATCGCCGGGCAGCTCGCGCACTAAGGGCACGAGCTGGTCGATGTGGGCGATATGAACAATAAGCGGGTTGTCAGACGGCCGGCCCTTGGCGCTGAAGATGCGGGCAACAGCGACCGGATCCAGCGCATTGGCGCCCAACCCGTACACAGTTTCGGTGGGAAACGCCACGGTTCCGCCGGCCCTGAGCACTGCTGCCGGGTCGCGCAGGGCCTCGAGAAGGGCCTCGCGACGCCACGTGGGCTCGACGCTGACATATGAGGTGTGGCTCATGAGTGCTCCCGCCTTTCAGATCCGCTGGATCCGCCGGAGTCGCCAGGGCCTGAAGGCGACGCCGACACCACCCTGGGCGTTCCTGAGTAGTCGGCGACGGTGAGGATGTCAGTCCATCCATGCTGAGCCAGGATGCGGCCTACATCATCGGCCTGCCCGTCTCCCACCTCCACAAGCATGCGCCCACCGGGGCGCAACACCGCCGAGGCTTCACCGGCCAGCCTACGATAGAAGATCAGCCCGTCGGCACCTCCGTCGAGGGCGATGCGGGGTTCGTGCTCTCTGATCTCGCGTTCCAGCCCTGCCAGGACCTGAGTCGGTATGTAGGGCGGATTCGACACAACCAGGTCGGCGCCGCGCCATTCGGCGGGCACTGCGGCGAAGAGATCGCCTGCAACGGTGTGCACGCGATCCTCAAGGTGCAGATCGGCTATGTTCATCGCGGCGTACTTCAGTGCGTCGGGCGAAACGTCGGCTGCGAGCACCCTGCACCAGGGTGCGTGGTGGGCGATGGCGCAAGCAATGGCCCCGCTGCCTGTGCACATGTCGATGACTCTGGGCGCCTCACTGCCGGCGTCGCGAAAGGCCTTCATCCACTCGACAGCCTGCTCAACCAGGATCTCGGTGTCGGGGCGCGGGATCAGCACTCCCGGGCCCACACTGATGGGAAGCGACATGAACTCGCGGCGTCCGATGATGTAGGCCACAGGTACACCGCGAGCGCGGAGCATCAGGTCACGCTTGTAGCGGTCAAGCTCGTCCTGGTTCATTGGCCTGTCGAACAGCACGTAAAGCTGGATCCGCTCAAGGCCCAGCACATTCGCGAACAACACCTCAGCGTCGAGCCGAGCATTCGGCACTCTCTGCTGCACCAGGTAGGCAGTGCCCTTCTTCAATATCTCTAGCAGCGTGTGCTGCATCACCGCGGTCACTCTGCTCTCTTCAGCTTCTCGCTCTGCTCGTTCAACACGAGCGCCTCGATGACCTCGTCGATATCACCGTCGAGAAGCTCGGTGAGTCGGTGTATGGTCAGCCCGATGCGGTGATCAGTCATGCGGTTCTGCGGGAAGTTGTAGGTTCTGATTCGCTCCGAACGGTCTCCAGTGCCCACCTGGGTCTTGCGCGCCTCGGCGATGCCTGCTTCCTGCTCGGCAGTGATTCGCTCCAGCAGCCTCGCGCGCAGCACCTTCATGGCCTTGTCTTTGTTCTTGTGCTGAGACTTCTCGTCCTGACACGTAACGACAAGCCCAGTAGGGATGTGCGTGACTCGCACAGCCGAGTCGGTGGTGTTCACGCTCTGGCCGCCGTGGCCGCCTGAACGGAACACATCCACTCTTAGGTCGTTCGGGTCTATGAACACGTCAACCTCTTCAGCCTCGGGCAACACCGCCACAGTGGCTGCGGAGGTATGAATGCGACCTGACGCCTCGGTGTCGGGCACTCTCTGCACTCGATGAACGCCGCTTTCGAACTTCAGCCGACTGTACACCCTGTCGCCCGAGATCATCACGATGATCTCCTTGAAGCCCCCGAGCTCAGTCGGACTGGAGCTCATCTCCTCAATCGTCCACCTGTTGCGCTCAGCGTAGCGCGAGTACATGCGGAAGAGGTCGCCTGCGAACAGGGCGGCTTCCTCGCCTCCCGTTCCGGCGCGTATCTCCATTATCACGTTCTTCTCATCCAGCGGATCCGACGGCAGGAGCAGCACCCTCAGCTTGTTCTCCAGCTCCTGGCGTTTCCGCTCCAACTCGACTAACTCGGCCCTGGCGAGATCCTCAAGCTCCTGGTCGAGGTCATCACGTAACATGGCCTCAGTGGTCTCGGTCTCAGCCAACACCTGCTTGAGCGCGCGGAAGTTGGTCACGATCTCCTCGAGGTCGGAATGGGCCTTGGCAACCTTCCTGTAACGCGCCTGGTCTGTGACTATAGACGGTTCGGCGAGCTCGTGCTCTAGCGCTACGTATCTGTCTTCTATCTCCTGCAGCTTGTTCAGCATGCCCAGGTCACCATCCTATCAAGCAGGGTCGGCCGTGGTGTTACCCTTGGCGTTGTCCATCTCGATGGCAGCCTTGATTGAGGCAATGGCCACCTCCAGCATGGAGTCGTCGGGTTCGCGCGTGGTGAGGCGCTGCAGTGCCATACCGGGAGCTGACAGCCATCTCACAATCGTCGATGGGTTAGGCCTGCCTGCCAGTTTCAGCAGCTCGTAGGAGATGCCCGACAGCACCGGCAGAAGCGCGATGCGCGTCAGTATCCGCATGATCACCGTCTGCTTGCCCAGAACGCTGTACACTAGTATGCTCACGACCATGACAAGCAGCAAGAAGCTGGTTCCGCAGCGCGGATGGGCGCATCCGTGAGGCCTGGCGTTCTCGACAGTCAGCTCCTCGCCGGCTTCCCACGCGGCGATGGTCTTATGCTCGGCACCATGGTAGGCGAACACGCGCTGGATATCCTTCAGCCTGGAGATGACGGCCAGGTACACCACGAAGATGGCCATCCTCAGCACGCCTTCGATGAGATTGACCACGATGACACTCTTTATGAGCCTCTGTACAAGTCCGACTATGACGTTGGGGGTTACGATGAACAACAGAATGAACAGGCCCAGGGCCAGCGCGAGGCTGAGGGTCAACTCGCCCGCACTCAACTGCTCGCCCTCTTCTGAGGCCTCGTTGGCCGAGTACATCAGCGCCTGCATTCCGACGGTGAGAGACTCAACCAGGGCCACGGTACCCCTTATGAACGGCAGCTTGAGAAAGGCCGGTCGTCTTGAGTTGTCTATGGAGCGGGTGTTGACGACGATGGTCCCGTCAGGGCGACGAACTGCGGTGGCTGCGCCCTCGCGGCCTCGCATCATAACGCCCTCGATAACCGCCTGCCCCCCATACTGGAACTTCGGTTTCAAAGCCGCAATCCTCCTTGTGGTATGAGTATCACAGACCGCGACGGCTGCCCGATTCCGGTTCGGGCTTGCCGGGCACCTCATGGCACCGTCGGCAGCGCGCCTCATACGCCTCACTCGCGCCTATCAACACAGTCGGATCCGAGTAGCTCGCAGGGCGGCCATCAACGATCCGCTGCGTTCTGGTGGCGGGGTTTCCGCACTTGACGCAGATCGCCTGCAACTTCGTCACGTACTCTGCCCTCGCAAGCAACTGGGGCACTATTCCGAAGGGCTCTCCCCGGAAGTCGCAGTCAAGACCTGCGACGATCACTCTCACGCCACGGTCGGCGAGGGCCGTGCACATGTCCACCACGCGTTCATCGAAGAACTGCACCTCATCGATGGCCACAACCTGCACATCACCGGGCAGACACGCCATGGCCTCGTCAACGTCGCTTACGGCAATGCATTCGATCTTGACACCGCCATGCGACACCACGTCGTTCGTGGAGAACCTGGTGTCGATGGCCGGTTTGAGTGCGACGACTCTCTGCTTCGCGATGCGGGCCCGCTTGACTCTGCGGATGAGCTCCTCACTCTTGCCGCTGAACATCGAGCCGCATATTACCTCTATCCAACCGGTGCCGATGATGGCGCCATTCACGGTAACGCCCCCCGAACTGCCCTTGCATGGCGGTGTACGCCATCACCGGAACCGGCGATGGCTCAAAAAACCGGAGCCCAACCGGGCTCCGTGTGTAGATACCTATTGGGGAAGACCCCGCATGCGGAAGCCTCCCCCAATCAACCTGCTCTAAAGATTGTGCTTCTTGCGGAACTTCTCTACGCGACCGCCCGTGTCAACGATGCGCTGTACGCCAGTGGAGAACGGGTGGCACTTAGAGCAGATGTCAACCTTCAGGTTCTCCTTGGTAGAGCCGGTTTCGAACCTCTCACCGCATGCACAGGTTACCGTGGTCATGTAGTACTTGGGATGGATGCTATCCTTCAACCTCTTCACCTCCGAGGAACGAACGCTCCACAACCATTCACTGGCTCAGTATACCACAGCAGCACCACCGGTTCAACCGTTCCGCTTCAGCTTGCCCGTACGCATCGCGTATCGCTCGCCCGCCCTGAACACCGCGTAGCCCAGGGGCACCAGCACAATGCCAAGCACGAGCAGCTTGACGAGCTCAGGCGAAAGCGCCGCGACTGACGCGCCATCGAGCAGGGCCGCGCGAGCCGCCCGAAGCGTGTACGTAGCCGGCGACAGCGCCGACAACGGTTGCATCCACGCCGGCAGTACCGACACATCATAGTACACTCCCGATACCAGCAGCACGAGGGCCTGGAATATGTGGGTCGCCGGCGAACCCTTCTCCGGACTGATCAGAGGCAACACAGCCGCGGCCAGGCCCATGCCTATGAAAGCGAGGCTCGACGCCGCCAGCGTCACCAGGGCCGCCCATAGGTTCGCCCCCTCAAGCGAGATGCTGAACGCCAGCGTCACCGCGGCAAGGCAGAGCATGGTGCGCACCAGGCCGTAGCAGATGCCCCACATGCACACCCCTGCCATGTATTTCACCCTCGATTGCGGCGCCATGAAAGAGTACTCTATGGTGCCTTCCCATCTCTCCCATGCCACCGACTCCGCAACCTCGTGGAACAACATCGACAGGAACCCCCACAGCAGAGCACCTGCCACGAGGAACAGCACTCTGTCGTTGGCGCCTTCGGGATTTCCGCTTACCCCGATGAACCCGATGGTAAGCACGTTCACGACTTCGTAGGCCATGTAGACAAGTTCCCAGCCGCCGTCGCGCCGCACCAGGCTAAGGTTGCGCTTTACCAATGCAAGACTGGATCTCAGTTCACTCGCCCCCCTCGCGGAGCCAATCATCGGTCTGCGTTCCCGTGAGCGCGAAGAATACCTGCTCGAGACTGGGGAGCTCTTCGCCTGTCACGCCGAGCCCCTCGCCCGCCCCCTCGCCGGCGCCGCGGGCGATCCCCCTTGCCCTGAGGCCGTGTGGTGTATCGAGAGCCACAAAGCGCCCGCCGTCGATGACGGCTATGCGATCACATAGTCTCTCTGCTTCCTGCATGTCGTGGGTGGTGAGGATCACCGTCGTATCGTGAGTCGCGCGCACCTCGAGCACGAAATCCTGCACCTCACGCTTTGACACAGGGTCTAGCCCAGTAGTGGGCTCATCGAGGAGCAGTGCCATCGGCGAGGTCAGCAGCGCACGCGCCACTGCGACCTTCTGCTGCATTCCTCGTGACAGGTTCTCAAGAGATGAGTTCATCTTCCTTGCCGGAAAGTCGAGCCTCGAGAGGATGTCACGCGCCCTTGCCCTGGCCTCCCTGGGCTCGAGATCGTAAAGGCCTGCCGCATACTCCAGGTTCTCACTGGCCGACAGGCGCTTGAAGAAGGCTGCCTCCACCGACACCCTGTTTATCATCTTGCGCACTTTGATCTGGTCAGCCACTACGTCCTTGCCGAACACCTTGATCGTGCCTGAGTCAGGCGTCAAGAGCGTAGCGATCAACCGCACCAGGGTCGACTTGCCTGATCCATTGCGACCCAGGATGCCGAAGATCTCGCCTCTTCCCACGTCGAAGCTCACATCATGCACCGCTTCAACCTTCACGCGCTTGGGAATGGCCGGTGCCACAAGCCACGACAGCGCGCCGCGACGTCGATCGGCCGACGGCTCGCGCTCCTCTGGCGCCTCCCGGAAAGCCTTGCTCACTCCCACGCACTCAACAGCCGCAGCCATTGCCATCGCCTCCCCAAAGCAAGCACAAGCCGCGGACCGCCAGGCCCGCGGCTTGACTCCACCAGTATACAGCGCTGCTCAAAAACGGGTCAACGCCGCCTGCAGCAAACCCGCCATCGGGCTAGGAGTGGCCTATGCCTTCGGGCGGTTGCTCCAACGTGGCCCCGATGCGGGATTGCCCACCGTCAGACTCCAGGGTCACGATGGGGATCACGCACCTGCCATTCATGCCTTGTGAGGCACAGTCGGCATCTTTCATGTATTCGATGCCAACCTGATGATCTCGCCACATGGGCTGGAGGTAGCCGATGGCCGCATCCTTGGAGAGGTATCTCACACGCGCCCCGGGAGGCTCGCCTATCTGCACGGCGAACACCTCAATGTTGTGCTGCATATCCTGGCCGGGCGTGCCAGACACGTGCGGATCGCCCGGCTCATAGCCGTACTTGTCACTCGCATTGCGGGATAGCTCGTCGCGTTCCTTCATCTGCAGTCGCCACCCTCACCATAGTCGTCGGCAGTAGTCTGCCGCTCCACAGGCTCGGGTACTCAAAGTCATGCCTACACCATCTGGAAGACGAGGAACTTCAGGTAGCTGGTTTCCGGCACGCCCGCCAGCACCGGGTGGTCGTGGGCCTGGCCCCTGCGTTCGAGCAGACGCGCTCGGCGCCTAGCGTCGGCGAGGGCCGACTGGATCACTTCGAAGAACATCACCTCATTGACGTGATGGCTGCATGAGGCCGTGACAAGTATGCCACCTTCAGCGAGGAGTTGCGCCGCTCTCAGGTTTATCTCCTTGTATCCCCTGAGAGCCGACTCTGACGCAGCCCTGGTCTTTGTAAAGGCAGGTGGGTCAAGGATCACCATGTCGAGACTGCCCTTGGCGCCCGGTGTCGCGGCCTTCTCGCGCAGGTAGTCGAAGACGTTCGCCTCCACAAACTCCGCGGCCGCGGTAGCGCCGGCGCCGTTGTTCATCTCCATGTTCTTCCTGGCGCGGGCTATGGCCACATCTGATATATCCACAGCCGTCACGTGACTAGCGCCGTATCCGACGGCGTGCACGGCAAAGGCGCCGGTGTGGGAGAAGCAATCGAGCACGCGACGGCCGCGGCAGTACGGTTTCAGACTGGCCCTGTTCTCTCTCTGGTCAAGAAAGTGGCCGGTCTTCTGGCCACGCTCGATATCTACGGCGAACTTGAAGCCGTTCTCCTCTATTACGCGCTCCGTGCCGAACGGTTCACCTAGAAACCCTGCACGCTGCTCGAGGCCTTCATGTTCGCGGCTGCGCACATCACTCCGCTCATATGCATGCCGGGCACCCCACAGCTCCATCACTGCATCGATGATGATGTCGCGGCGCATGTCCATGCCGAGGGTGAGGAACTGAAACACCAGGCAGTCATCGTAGGCATCTACTATCAGCCCTGGGAGACTGTCTCCTTCAGAGTGCACCAGTCGGAGAGACCGAACACCTGGAGCTATCGTTCGCCTGTATTCGATTGCCTCACCCAGCTTGCGCACGAACCAGTCGTCGTCGACGCGCTCATCGGCCCAGGTGAGGATGCGCACGGTGATCTGAGACTGCGTGTTTATCAGCCCGCGGCCAATGAAGCCAGCCCCGGCGGTGAGTACATCGACTACATCACCTTCGGAGGGCCCCCCGCGAATCTCCGCGATCTCGCCTGCGTACACCCATGGATGGCCTGAACGCGCTCGCGACTCGCGGCCGCGCTTCAGCGTAACATAGCCCTTCACTGTGCTGCCCTCCTGAGAATCTCCCTGGCGGCCACCAGTCCGGAAGCTGATGCCTGTACCAGCCCACGCGTGACACCGGCGCCGTCGCCGGCGGCGAACAAGTTAGCTACCTTAGTCTCAAGGGAATTGGAGAGGCTCAGGCGATTGGAGTAGAACTTCGCTTCCACCCCGTACAACAGAGTGTTCCGTGAGTACACACCGGGAGCCACCTTATCGAGGGCCTGTAGCATCTCCATGATGCTGATCAGGTGCCTGTAGGGAAACACAAGGCTCAGGTCGCCCGCGGTCGCGTCTGTCAGCGTAGGAGTAACGGTGCCCTTGCGGAGTCTGTCTTCAGTAGTGCGCCTGCCGCTAGTGAGATCGCCCAGGCGCTGCACGATAACTCCGCCGCCGAGCAGGTTTGCCAGTCCGGCAACGTATTTGCCGTACTGCACAGGATCCTTGAACGGAACAGTGAAACTCTTGCTCACAAGGATGGCGAAGTTCGTGTTATCGCTGGTGCGCTCGGCGTACGAGTGCCCGTTCACCGTCATGAGCCCCTGGTTGTTCTCCGTAACGACCTCGCCATACGGACACATGCAGAACGTGCGCACTTTGTCATCGAAGGTGCGGGAGTAGTAGACGAACTTGGATTCGTACACGACGTCTGTGATGTGTGCCATGACGACGGCAGGAAGCTCGACTCTGACACCGATGTCGACCGGGTTCACGGCCAACTCCAGCCCGAGCTCGTATGCTTGCTGGCCTACCCACTCGTTGCCGTCGCGGCCCGGGGCGAGGATAACGTATCTGCCCTCGAAGAAACGCCCGTCGGCGGTCTCAATCCCTTTGACCCGGCCATCCTCCACGACAACCCGCTCGGCACTGGTCTTGAGCTCTACATGTATCGTGTCGGGAAGCGCGTCGTACATGTCTTGAAGGATCTGAGCCGAACGCCCGGTACCCATATGTCGTATTCTGGCGGGTATCAATGCCATGTCAGCCAGGCGCGCCTTGTCGCACAGGGCGGCGACGCGTTCATCCTGTTCGCCGTAGACGTTCTCGGGTGCACCATAGTCAAGGTAGATGCGGTCAACCTCGTCTATCAGACGTTCCAGCGCGGCCCGTCCGATGTAGGTGTCGAGGATACCGCCGACATCAGCCGACAGCGTCAGCTTTCCGTCGCTGAAGGCACCGGCCCCGCCCCAGCCTGATACGATGCCGCAGGGCTTGCAGTTCACACATTCACCCTTGCGCTCGGCAGCCGGGCACCTCCTGCCCTTTATGTCTTTACCCTTCTCAATGATGACCACCTTGAGCGAACTGCGCCGCGCGATCTCCAGCGCCGCGAAGATCCCCGCCGGGCCGGCTCCCACTATGACCACGTCATATGCTGCATGCGACATCGGGTATCCTCCTTGACATGCTTGACATGTGACTGCCGCACCCTACTTGCGGTGCGGCAGTCACCGAACTAGATTTTCAGGTATGGGCTACTTGCCGGTGTACAGTGCCTCGACCTCCGTGAACCTGATGGGGTTGTTCGGGTTGGATACCCGCTTCACCACGATCCTCAGCTTCGAGGCCGTCACCGGTGTGAACGAGAACTCGTGAGATATCGTGGAACCGCTACGCTTCTGGTACTTGCTTTCCTCCGAAATCGAGGAGTAGCCAGCCACTGACACCCACTTGCCGTCGATCTCCACCTCAACTACTACAGATGCAGGGTAGTATCCCATCTCAGAGATGGTGCGCACGAAGTTGATGGTCTTGGCACCTGAGAACTCGATTATGATCCACTGGGATACCTGATCGAGTTGGGCCTCCCAGTAGGTCTTCGCGTTGCCATCGATGGCCGCGGAGGCAACTCTAGCAGGCGTGTTGCCCTTGGCCGGCGAGAACTTCGATGCCGAAGCCTTGCCGCCGTTGGCGGCAGCTGCGAAGTTCACGTTCGTCGTGCCCGAGGGCGGTGTCACCGGCGGTGTCACTGGCGGTGTCACCGGCGGGGTGACCGGCGGGGTGACCGGTGGCGTCACCGGAGGAACCGTGGAGCCCGCCGTCTTGAACGTCAGACCTGAGAGCACCCCCACGTTGCCCGCAGCATCCACCGATACAACCTGGAAGTAGTAGGTCGTGGACGCCCTGAGGCCGGTCAGGGTCACGCTGTGCGAGGTCTTGAGCGAGCTCGAAGGAACCGGCGTCACGATGACCGCCCTCGTGCTGACGTCGCCCGAGGGAGTCGACGCATCTGCTGCCGTGAACCCGCTCTCACCTGCCGACTCGGCCAACCTCGAACTCGTCGTGCCGTACTCCACCCTGGAGCCTGCCGGCTCATCGGTGTTCCAGGTGATCGTTGCAGTCGACGACGTTACCGATGATCTCACGCTCGTAATCCGCGGCGCCTTCGTGTCTAGTTTGATAGACGCCGAGTAGGTGCGGCTCTGATTACCGTAGCTGTCCATGAACTCGACTGACACGGTCTTCAGTCCGTCGCCGGGGCTCAGTCGGTACCACGTCGTGGTCTCGAGGGGGGTCCACGAAGACCAAGTACCGCTTCCCTCCCGCAGTCTCATCTGGATGATGCCGGGAGAGTCATCGCGGGCAGCAATCGTCAGCTGCACCTGATTGTATTTGGTCTGCGCCGCCCCGCCGTTTATGGTGATGCTGCCTGTGGGCGGGTTCTTGTCACCCAACTGCCCCGTACGGAAGGTCTGTGTGGCAGACTCACCGACGTTGCCCGCGGCATCCTGTGAACGCACCTTGAAGTAGTATGTGGTGTTCGGGTTGAGACCGCGCAGCGTCACGCTGTGACTGGTCGTCCGGTCGTACTGACCCGCGGTGATGTTCGGCGTGAATGTGCCGTACAGCACCCACGAATCAGACTGCTCATCGGTGCGCCACGTCACCGTGGCCGTGTCGGGGCCGATGTTCGAGACCTGAATGCTGCTGATGACCGGCGGCGTGGTGTCGACAGGTTGCAGCCGGAAGCTCATATCCGAGCTCTGAGCCCTGTTGCCCGCCGCGTCGGTCGAAATCACCCGGTAGTAGTATGTCACGCCTGTGTTCAGCCCTGTCAGCGCCACTGAGTGCGACGTCGACATCGTGCTCGAACCCTGGCGGGCCATGCTGATGCCTGACGCCCAGTACTCGACCCACTGGTCGGCCTGCTCGTCGGTGCGCCAGGTGATGTTCATCTGGTTCCAGCTGCTCGGCGTTGCCG
>DBQN01000065.1:52366-68567 GCA_002305255.1 Firmicutes bacterium UBA1393
CGCCTGTGTTCAGCCCTGTCAGCGTCACTGAGTGCGACGTCGACATCGTGCTCGAACCCTGGCGGGCCATGCTGACACCTGACGCCCAGTACTCGACCCACTGGTCGGCCTGCTCGTCAGTGCGCCAGGTGATGTTCATCTGGTTCCAGCTGCCCGGCGTTGCCGTCACGCCGCTGATCACCGGCGGCGTGGTATCTACGGGCTGCAGCCTGAAGCTCATGTCAGGGCTCTGGGCTCTGTTGCCCGCCGCATCCGTCGAGATCACGCGGTAATAGTACGTGGCCGAGGTCGACAGACCGCTCAGCGTGACTGTGTGGCTCGTAGCCATCTCAGCCTGGCCGGCCCTGTTCACCTGAGTGCCTGCTGTCCAGTACTCCACGTAGCTATCGGAAGGTTCATCCGTGGTCCAGGTGATGCGGGCGCCTCCCCAGTAGTCAGGCACAGCCTGCACACTGGAGATCACCGGAGGCCTGGTGTCACTGGGTGCGACATACGTAGAGGCCTCCACCTGGGTATGGTTTCCGGCACCATCGACCACTGAGAAGTAGACTCTGCCCGTTGCCGGGTAGGTCGTGGGAATCGTTATGCCGAACTTCGGGCCTCTCCAGTCAAACCACTGCCACTCCTGCTGATCGTAGGAGAGCCAGAAGCCCTTGATGCCCGAGGCATCACTCGCTGAGAGTTCCACCGCGTACCGATTGCCGTAAGACGCCGTCAGGCGCGCAGCGGCCGTCGGCGGAGTGGTATCAAGCACTATGGTGCCGGGCTCACCGGCGATGCCGAGGCCCAGGAAGCCGCGGAACCTCATGTACACCGTCTTCTGCCCATCACCCGGGGTCAGCTCCCAGGCGAACTCCCCGTATTCGTTGGGCTTGGAGAACCAGGTGCTCCAGGTGCGGTTGTCGTTGCTGAACCCCACCTGAGTGAGCTCGCCGTAAACGCCCAGCGTTACACTGGTGTTGTTTGTGGTTCTCGCTCCTCCATTGATGAGCACGCCCTCGAAGGGCTTCACGTAGGACGACTCTACGATGAGCGCCCTGGTCTGAACTCCGGAAGGAGCAATCGCCCCGGCCCCAGTCTCGCGCTCTATCCTGGTCTTGTATATGGACGCGATCCTGTTCTGGGGGTTGACTCCCAGCACATCGTTGACTGCTGTCAACGCGGCCTGCGCGTTACCCGAACGCCACATGGCTATCGCCAGCAACAGGTACTCATTGTCGTTGCCGTAGCGCGATAACCCTTCCACCGTCGGCCTGAGTGCGCTCACAGCCGCAGAACCGCCACCCGTAGAGATCAGGGCGGAACCGTGGCCTAGCACCGCCGACAGGAGCTCGGGGTTGGCCCTGGCCGCGAAAGACAGGTGCTGCGCCGCCAGCGCATGCTCACCGGCGAGCCTGAGACTGCGTCCCAGAGCGTCTCTCGACAGAATAGACTCCGAGTCACGCGCCACTGCCTGCTGGTACGCGTCGGTAGCCTGCTGATGCTGCCCAGACGCCGTGTATGCGTCGCCCAGGTACTTGAAGATGTACGCGGGTGCGTCAGCTCTGCCGGCAGCCGATACAAGCAGGGATATGGCCTGTTCCGGCCTGGACTGCTTCAGCTGTATCAAGGCGTACGCCCCGACCAGTGCGGGCAGGCCTCTGTCGCCGCTTGCGGCTGCCGCCCGATCTAGGACGGCCGTGGCGCCTGCATAGTCGGCGGCATCAGCCATGATGTTTGCCGCCAGCACTGCCGCGCCGACAGCGCTTGGATCATCATTCAGAGCGCGCTGTGCCAGATCTCTGGCAGCATCAGGCATGCCACTCGCCCAGCGAAGGTTGGCGGCCCGCAGGTATCCCTCGGTATAGCGAGGCCAGCCCTGAGCGGCTCTGGTGTATGCATCAACTGCACGCTCTACGTCTGCGTAGCCCTGATCCGTGAGAACGGGAAAACTCTGTTCCCTGGCGGCCGAAGTGTCTGACAGTAGCTCCATCCTATAGTTGAGTACCACCGACACTTTCGCCCTCATCTCAAGGCCCCTGCCCAGGCCGAACAGCGCGCGCGTATTAGAGGGTTCCATGCTCAGCGCCTGCTCGAACTGGAATATAGCATTGTCGGCCGCGCCTGCGGCCAGGTATTGCTCTCCTCTGGTGATGTAGTCACTTACGAACTGGGCCTGCGCTCCCGATGCAGCAAACGCCAGCAACAACACGGTCGCCGCCATCAATGGCAGCAATGCGAATCTTCGCTTCAAGCCTATCACCCTCCTCGGAATGTTCTGGCTATGCTATTAGACGGCACCGTGCACTGACGGTTCCTACCGTGTGCCCCCAGAATTCCCTTGACTCACGGGTAGATCCTGTTGAGTAGCCTCGGGAACGGGATCATCTCACGAATGTGCTCAGATCCGGTGATCCAGGCAACCGTTCGCTCTATGCCCATGCCGAAACCTGAATGCGGCACCGTTCCGTAACGGCGGAGATCCAGATACCAGTCGTAAGCCTCTGGAGCCATCTTGTGCTCCTTCATCCTCTGCTCCATCAAGGCCAGATCGTGAATGCGCTCACTGCCGCCGATGATCTCACCGTAACCCTCCGGGGCCAGCAGGTCGGCGCACTTAACCACCTCGGGCCTGCCGGGCATGGGCTGCATGTAGAAGGCTTTCGCCTGCGTCGGGTAGTTCATGACGAACACCGGCTTGTTGAAGCCCTGGGAGATGGCCACTTCATGCGGGGCGCCGAAGTCATCGCCCCAGGTGAACTCGAAACCGGCGGCATGAAGCATGTCGACGGCCTCGTCATAGGTCACTCTAGGGAACGGGGGCTCGATGACCTCCAGTGCTGACAGGTCTCTCCCCAGCAAGGTCAACTCCTGCCGCCTGTTCTGCAGGCAGCTCTTGACGATGTGCGATACGAATTGCTCCTGGATCACCATGTTGTCGTCTTGATCGGCATACGCAACCTCGGGTTCGATCATCCAGAACTCGATCAGGTGACGCCTGGTCTTGGACTTCTCTGCCCGGAACGTCGGCCCGTAGACGTAGACCTTGCCGAACGCCATGGCAGCGGCCTCCGCGTAGAGCTGGCCACTCTGGCTGAGGTATGCCTTCTCACCAAAGTAGTCGGTTTCGAAGAGCGTGCTCGTGCCCTCACAAGCAGCCGGCGTGAGGATCGGAGCATCGACCTTCACAAACCCGTTTGAGCGAAGCCAGCCCTCTGCCGCTGCAATAACCTCGTTCCGCACCATCAGCGCAGCGTGTTGCCTCGGCCCGCGTATCCACAGATGCCTGTGATCAAGCAGGAAGTCGGCACCGTGCTCTTTCAGACTGATAGGATACTCCTGGGCAAGGGCCACAATCTCAATTCCAGTGAGCGTAAGCTCATACCCGCCCGATGCGCGTGCATCACGCCTTACGATGCCTGTGATTCTCAACGACGATTCCTGCGTCACAGTGTCGCACAGCTCGTACACTTCTGGAGCAAGCTCAGCCTTGACTGCAACGGCCTGCACGAACCCAGATCCGTCACGGATGATTAAGAACGAAATGCTTCCACTGGATCGCTTATTGTACAGCCATCCCTGTATCCCTACTTCCTCGCCCTCGTGGCGGCTGAGGTCGGCTATCCGAGTCACCTGCAACTGACGCACCTCCACGCATACAAAGCCCAATGCTCTCATGATATCCTAATTATAATTGCCCTTACATAGATTCTCAACCGCGCTGCCCTGTGGGTTGGGGTCGCCACATAGGACTCCCCATAGCCGCTCTTCGGCCAGTCGCCCGGCGTTGGTCGCTCGGGGAGCGCAGGGAGCACAGCGGGCACAGGGGGCACAGAGCGCGGAGGCGGGGTTGGTCCCATCAGCCCTGCCATCCACCGCCACCATGCGAAAGGAGCCGGCAGCTCCGGCTGCCGGCTCCTTCTGTCGCGCTATCAGTTGCCTACGTACCACACATCGACTCTCACCTTGACGCTGTCAAGGTACTGCAGTCCGAATATGGCGCCCGTCGTTGTGGAGAACTCCATTACTGTCAGCCTCACCCTGAACGGGTATTGGATCTTCTCGTAGGTGCGCCCGGGCCACGGGGCATCCGGTCCACTCGGAGCTATGCGGGCGAACTCCACAGGCCCAACGCCGTCGCTTCTCATGGTTGCCCGCACCTCTGTGAGCATCCCCAGAAGCGGGCTCCCGTCGACGGTCACGCTACCCGAGTACCCACGATAGCTGAAGTTCTCGACGAACGGCCCGGTGCTCGGCCACTTAACGGTGAACTGACGGCTCACCAGGGCAACCTCTTGCACCGGCTGGGATCCTCCCGGCACTCTCGACAGCACCGCGTGAAGAGGGTAGGTTCCGGTATTGCTCACGGTGATCTGCGAGGCATATGTGTAATAGCCCTGCTTAACCACGGTGATATCGTGGGTGCCGAACTCCACTCCGGTCACGGTCAGAGGGGTCGTGCCCCGATCTACCCCGTCAACGAACACCGTAGCTCCCGACGGCTGCGACGTCACATTGATCGTCCCGTAGCGATTCGGCTGCGGCGGCGTCACAGGTGGGTATGTGGGCGTACTCGGCCATGGGCTGAAACCACCGACTGTGAATGTGGTGTAGGCCGACGCCCAGTCGGATCCGAAAGTCGGCGTGACGGTTACCGACCTGAGTTCGAACATGAACTTCTCTGCCGAGATCGACACGTTAAGCTGAGGTCCGAACGTGCCCTGCTCGAGTGATCTGCGGATCCATTCCACATCCTTAATGGCCTTCGGCGTCGCGATCAGCACCAGCTGCTCTGTGCCTGCGGGCCCCCCGATGGTCAGGTTGTACCTCGAGTTGTCGGGCAGCGAGTAAGTGGTGTTGGCTCGCTTGTAGTTGTTCTCGGAGTAGATGTTCGGGTAGATCAGGCTGACGCTGCCCGTGGTATCGATGTCAAACAGGTACACGTAAGCGTTCTTGCTGACCTGGAAATGGGCAGTCAGCCTATCTCCCGGGTTATAGTTGCTCCTGTCAGTCCATAGCGATGCCTGGAACGGCTGGTTGGGGTTGACTATGACGCTTCTGACATCGGCCTGAGCTGCCAGGCCGGATCCCCCCATGGCCGCAAAGGCCACAACCAGCGACAAACCAAGTACCATTAGCGAGAAATACCTCTTGCGCATTGTTGTTCTCCTCCTTTCACAGCCGGGTCGATGGTTCAATGACTACGGCTGCTCACTATCCACCCCCATCACTGAGTAGTTGGGGGCTTCTTTGGTTATCTCCACGTCATGCGGGTGGCTCTCGCGAACTCCCGCTCCCGTGATCCGTACGAATTGCGCCTTTTCAACGAGTTCAGAGAGGTTTGCGGCGCCCACATAACCCATGCCTGCCCTTACACCGCCGACGAGCTGGAACACGATGTCTCCCACTGAACCCTTGTAGGGGACGCGGCCCTCGATGCCCTCGGGAACAAGCTTCCTGGCTCCCTGCTGGAAGTAGCGATCACTCGAACCTGCCTGCATTGCCCCGAGTGATCCCATGCCACGATACACCTTGAAGGCCCTGCCTCTGTAGAGTATCGTCTCTCCGGGGCTCTCCTCAGACCCGGCTAGCAGCTGGCCCACCATTACGGCGGCGGCTCCGCCGGCCAGCGCCTTCGTGATGTCGCCAGAGTACTTGATCCCACCATCGGCTACAATGGTGATTCCTCTAGCTCGGGCGGCCTCGGCGCAGTCCATCACTGCGGAAAGCTGAGGCACTCCCACTCCGGCCACTACGCGCGTGGTGCAGATCGATCCGGGGCCGATACCCACCTTGACGCAATCGGCGCCTGCGTCGGCCAGTGCTTCCACCCCGGCTGCAGTCGCCACGTTGCCGGCCATCACCGGAAGCTTCGGGAAGGCTCTCTTGATGCGCTTCACCATCTCGATCACGCCGCGCGAATGGCCGTGGGCGGTATCCACCACCACCATATCGACGCCGGCGTCGGTGAGCAGTCCAACCCTTTCAAGCGTGTCGGGGGTTACTCCCACGGCTGCCGCCGCACGCAGCCTGCCCTGCGCGTCTTTGGCTGCGTTCGGGTATTTCTGCGCCTTCTTGATGTCCTTGATGGTGATGAGGCCCTTCAGACGGAACTCCTCGTCTACCAGAGGCAGCTTCTCCACCTTGTGCCTCTTAAGGATCTCCACCGCTTCAGCCACGGTGGTGCCGACGGAGGCAGTCACAAGGCCTGTGCTCGTCATCGCCTCAGATACAGGTTTTGAAAGATCGGTTTCGAACCTCAGATCGCGGTTAGTGAGGATTCCCACCAGAACGCCATCCTTGGTTATTGGGACGCCCGAGATGTGATAACGTTCCATGATCGCCAAAGCCTCTCCCACAAGGGCTTCAGGCGGAAGAAACACGGGATCGACAATGATCCCGTGTTCTGAGCGTTTCACCTTATCTACCTCATCGGCCTGTGCCGCGGCACTCATGCTCTTGTGAATGACCCCGAGGCCACCCTCACGCGCCACCGCCACGGCCATCCGCGCCTCTGTGACTGTGTCCATGGCCGACGACAGCAGCGGAGTGTTCAGAACTATCTCATCTGTGAGCCTGCTCGTGACATCCACTTCCGAGGGAAGCACCTCTGACATCCCTGGAACAAGCAGCACGTCATCGAATGTAAGCGCTTCGCGCTCGCGAATGCGGGTATTCACAGCACAACGTCCTCCCTCGAGATGGTGGCTACAGAGCCTTGCCATCGGGCCTGATATGAAGTTCCTTCCACTGAGCGGGTTCGATTTCGTTGGGACACGAATCCACAAGCGACACTCCGGCAGCGTTCTGCGGGAAGGCGATGACATCTCTCAAGTTCTCAAGCCCGAGCATCACCGCAATGAGCCTGTCAAACCCGACCGCGAACCCCCCATGCACCGGGCCGCCGTACTCGTAAGCGTGCAGCAGGAAGCCGAACTTACGCTCAGCAGCCTCCTCATCGGCGCCAATGATCTTCAGCACCCGCTTCTGCAACTCAGGAGTGTTGATCCTGATGCTACCGCTGCCCAGCTCAGTGCCGTTGAGCACGAGGTCGTACAGACGTCCCTTGACGCTGCCCGTGTCGGTCTCAAGTACGGGGATGTCACTCAGCCTTGGCATCGTGAAGATGTGGTGCATCGCATCCCACTTGGCTGCTTCTTCGTTCCACTCAAACAGGGGGAACTCAGTTACCCAGAGGAACTTGTAGTCGCCTGGCTTGATCAGCCCCAGCTTCCGACCGAGGGCCTTTCTAACCTGGCCAAGGGAGACTGCCGACACCGACGCCGAGCCCGCAGTGAACAGCAGCAGGTCGCCGTCGGCAGCACCGAGGCACTGCAGCAGCTGAGACTGGGCTTCAGCGCTTATGTGTCTCGCCGCGCTGCCCGTGAGGGCGCCACCTTCTACTTTGACAGCCACCAGGCCTTGAGCTCGATACACCTTTGCTAGTTCGGTGAGCTCATCTATCTCGCGACGCGTCATGCCGGCGCAGCCCGTTGCGACGATGGCCCTGACCTTCCCGCCTGCCGCGACCGCCGACGTGAACACGCCGAACTCGGTGGTGGCGGCAATATCGGTGACGTCCTGCAACTCCATGCCGAACCTCATGTCAGGCTTGTCCGAACCGAAGCGCTCCATGGCCTCGTCGTACGACATCCGGAGAAATCTCTCTTCGCCCAGGTCGACACCGATGCCGGCTTTGAATGCTGCGCGAATCACCCTCTCCACGCAGGCATAGATGTCATCCTCGTCACAGTAGCTCATCTCGAGGTCTATCTGAGTGTGCACCAACTGCCTGTCGGCGCGCTGGTCTTCATCACGGAAGCACGGTGCAAGCTGGAAGTAGCGATCGAACCCGGCCACCATGAGCAACTGCTTGTACAGCTGCGGGCTCTGGGGGAGGGCGTAGAACATGCCTGGGAAGTTGCGGCTGGGCACGACAAAGTCGCGCGCTCCCTCCGGCGTGCTGCGAACGAACAATGGCGTTTGTATCTCGAGGAAGCCCTGGTCTGACAGGCAGTTGCGCACGGCCATCGCTGCCACGTGCCGCACCTGCAGGTTCCGCTGAAGGCTGGGCCGGCGCAGATCTATGTAGCGATATCTGAGCCTGGTCTCCTCATTCGCCAGTCTCTCATCCGATACTTCCACCGGGAGGACAGGCGCCGCACGCCCCAGGATCTCCACGGCCGATGCGATCACCTCGATGTCGCCGGTGGCCATCGCCGGGTTGCGCGCGCCCTCCGGTCGGAGCGCCACCTTGCCGGTGACCATGATCGAGCTCTCTCGAGGGATACTCAACGCGCCTGTGGCACTGTCGACGTCACGGCCATCCGCGTCGGGCTGCAGCGCGACCTGAGTGGTTCCGTATCTATCCCTGAGGGTGATGAAAACAAGTCCTCCGTGGTCGCGCACTGATTGGGCCCATCCGCACAGGATCACTTGCTTCCCCTCGTCAGACGCCCTCAGATCGCCACAGGTATGAGTGCGAAGCACATAACTCACCTCAGAATCTTGTAGACTGCGCTTGATTACACCAATTATAGTCGCAGCGGTTCTCCCGGCGCAACTGCGCTCAGGGGGTGCGCTCGGGCGCGTACTGCCCTTGCGTTCCGCGTGCTACTTGCTGCGTCTGCCCGCACTGCGCGCCGCGAAGATGCAGGAATGGCGATGGTCGTGTAAAATACTGTCGAAGATAACACGCCGAGAGGATGGACGAAATGCCATCACTGGCCTGCGGGGTTCTTGAGATCGACCCCGCCCTTCAAGTCACCGCTCATGAATACAGACTTGCCGTATCGGCTGGCGTCTCACGGATGGCCAGAAGCGGCGCTCAGCTAATCGTGATGCCAGCACACCTGGGCCTGGCCGGGGCGTCGGCCGGCCGATCAGTGCCGGCGGGCAAACACGGTCTCGATGCTGTAGCGTGGGCCGCGTCGCTCGTCTCAGCCTCTCAGCTTAGTGACTGGCAAGACTTCTACGCCGCCTCGGCGCTGTCTAACAAGGTCTACCTCTGCCCGGGCTCATACTGGGCCCCGGTGGAAGGCGGCTACGTCAATCGTGCGGATCTCTACTCACCTAAGGGTGAGATCATCGGCGAGGCGATTCAGACTCACTCCACCGAACAGGAAGAGAAGGCCGGACTGCTGTGTGGCACGAGCCTGCCCGTGTTTCGCGTGGCGAACATGACCCTCGGAATCGAGCTAGCCACCGATGTATGGTACCCCGAGGTCGGTCGAATCCACGCCCTGCAAGGCGCCGATCTGATCATCGCGTTGACTGCCGTACCCGCTCCCTACACTGTTTGGCGGCAAACCGCCGGGCTGTGGCAGATAGCCCAGGCCAATCAGGTATTCGGCATCGAGGCTTCGCTCTCCGGCAGCTGGCTTGGCACTACCTATCACGGACGGTCACGTGCTTTCGCCCCGGTGGAATGCACTGAGGGCGGCCGCGGCGTGCTGGCAGAGATAACCTCCGACTCGGAGTCGGATGACTTTGTCGTGCAACTAGACACTGACATGCTTAAGAAGGCCAGAGCGGCTTTCCCGGTGTTTGGTCACTTCAACATCGACCTCTACGTTGACCGCCTGGCAGATGCCTACCTCACCACCAGAACCGTGAAGGTGGCGACGCCGGTTGAAAGGAGGCGCTGACGTGCCGTCCTTCACTTCATCCATCCGTAAGCAGCTCCTTCATCATCTGCTGGCGAACAGGAGCAGGCCAGAGGGCATAGTCAGGCACATCCGAACCCTCCGCCGTCATGACTCGAGGCTGCAGCGTGTGTCAGACCCCGTGCCGGAGTCCACCGCCTCGCCGGTCAGGCCATCGACAATGCGCGTGGCTGCAGTGCAGATGCGCATCTGTACGGTGAGATCTGGACGGGCCTATGCCGAGCTCATCTACCGACTCGCCGCTCGCGCCGCCTGCGCCGGCGCATCGGTAGTAGCCTTCCCCGAATACAGCGGATTGCCTCTGGTAGGGCTGGTGCCCGGGATCGGGCGCGCGCTGGCCGGGGCCTCGTCGCTGGATGAGGCCACAGCCGTGGCGGCATCGGGCGAGCCGGCACGCCCGGCCGACCTTCTGGCCGCGCTTTCACCATACTCACAGCGCGTCTACACATCCGTGTTCTCCGCAGTAGCCAGAGAACTGGGCGTATACATAGTCACCGGAACCATGGTACTCCATGACGAAACTGAAGGCCCCGCCGCCATGCGCCATGTCGGCTTCGTGTACGGCCCCACCGGCGACAGGCTTGCGCGCTACTCCAAGTCACACCTCATGCCCTCAGAGGCACACTGGGGCTTTGAGCCCGGCAGATCCATCCCTACCTTCAATATCGGAGGCGTGGTGGCCGCAGCCCCAGTGTGCATGGATGCCACCTACTTTGAACCGTTCCGCATCGCACGGGCGGCAGGAGTAGACATCGTCATCGTGCCGTCAGCCAACAACGAACCTTACAACGTCTGGTACGCAATGCGGGGGATATGGCCGCGCGTGCAAGAAGCACAGATGTTCGGGCTCAGCTCGTGCATGGTGGGTACGCTGGCGGGCATGGAGTTCACCGGACGGAGCGCCATAGTGTGCCCCATCGACATCTCGCCCGGCGGCGACGGCGTAGTAGCCCAGGCCTCGTCACACGATGATGAGGAGGTCGTGACGGCCGACATATCCCTCGACGCGCTCTACGCATACCGGGCCGCCAATCCTCTCAGGTTCAACCCGATGCTCTACAGCAACTACTCCGTAGGCCTGTATGCGGCCGCAAGGAAGTATCGAACGGAGGCCGGCAACTCGCATGAACGAAGCAAGAACAGCGGTGGCAGTGTGCGCACATCCCGACGATCTTGAGTTCTTCTGTGGCGGATCCATCCGGAAAATGGCCGACGAAGGCTGGCAGATCAGCCTCATCATCGCTACCGACGGCGACCGCGGCTCCCACGACCCGGCCTCCAGCAGGCATCTCTATGCATCTACAAGACGGGAGGAGTGCCGGGCCGCAGCGTGGCTCCTCGGACTGGCATCCATGGAGTTCTTGGGGCATGAGGACGGAGACCTCCAGAACGTGCGGCACCTGCGAGCCGAGCTTACACGGCTCTACAGGATCCTAAAGCCAGAGGTTCTCATCACGTTCGATCCATGGAAGCGGTACGAACTCCACCCTGACCACAGAGAGATAGGCTTGGCCGCGCTGGATGCAAGACTTCAGGCCAGGCTTCCCCACTTCCACCCTGATCAGCTCCGCGACGGTCTCGACCCGTGGACCATCACCGACATAGTGCTCTTCAACACCGACGAGGCAGACTACTTCATCGACATCTCAGCGACGTTCGATGCCAAGCTCGAGGCGCTCAGGGCCCACACGAGTCAGTGGGAGAGTATCTGGCCGCAAACCGTCGCCGCAGTAAGAACCATGGCCGAGAGCACTGCCCGCCTCGCAGGTGAAGGCATACACCTCGCAGAGGGCTTCAAGAGACTGCACGTCCCTCTGGGGCCTGTCAGTGCAGGCTGGGGCCAGAGTAGCCATCCGGCCGACTAGACCTCGAGAGTCCTGCAACGCGACACTCGAGCCGACGCGATACAGACATGAGCATTGATCAGAGGGGGCCTTTGCTGTGGCGGTCACGCAGCCAAACCAGATACTCACCGTGCCAATCGAGACCAGAACTGCCCGGAGCCCACTCGTCACCGGTAACGAGTGGGTTGCCCTGCCTGACATCGCACCTGAGAACGCGTCGCTAGGCAGTATCAATCTGCTTCATATGGCTTCGAAGAGCCTGATAGAGCTGATGGGAGCAGAGCCCGAACTCGGTCGCGGCCGGCACGGCGATGCTCCGGCAGCGCAGCCACTCCTGCGGCCAGCCCTAGCGGGACGACCTATAGAGGGGCTCAGCGCGGCCAACTGGACTCATATTGCCAACTGGATACCGCAGGCCCGATTCACGCTGAGTCTTGAATCAGGCGACGCTCACGCGACCGCCGACGCTGCCACTGCCGCTGCGGCTCCCACCACGCCTGTCGCCACCGCAGACGTGACGATCACCATCTGCGCACCTGTGGGTGAGCGCGGGTTCATGGTGTCCTTCGAAATCACCGCCAACAGTGCTAACTCATCTGAGGTCGACTTCCGGCCCGGCCTTTCGGGAACGTTCGGCGCTGTGTGCAGCACTGTGTTCAGCAGGAGGCTCCTTGCAGTCGAGCGCCATCTCGAATACTCGACATGGACGAAGAGCCTGGTACTGGAGGCCCGAACGGGAGCCGGCAGCCTTGCCTCGCTTGCGCTGGGCGCCGACACAGAGATGGAGTGGACGGCGGATGAAGCAACCGGCGATTTCACGCTGACATGCAGCGCAGTGGCTGCACCCGGCAACACCGTTTCAGTCACGTTCTGGGCATCGGTGAACGCAGATCCCGACGGTGCTGCCACCACAAACGTGCACCTCCGTCGCATCGGCGTCGACTCCGCCCTGAGCGCCACGGTGGAGTGGCTGAAAGCGAGGGAGGTTACCTCTGCCGAGGCATCGAAGCCTGCTGCGCTCGAGCGCGCCAATCGGAATCTGCACTTCTGCCGGTTCTTCGCACATGGTTGCGCCATCGACACAGAAGAGCTAGTGTTGCTCACATCGCGAAGCCCGAGGTACTACGTATCGGCCGCGTTCTGGGCACGCGACACCTTCCTCTGGGCCTTCCCTGCCATGCTCGCGTCAGATGCGGCGTTCGCAAGGCAGATCTTGGAGACTGGCTTCGGGAGGCACGTTCGCAACATGGGCGTTCACGCCCACTACATAGACGGCGTTCTGCTCTATCCAGGGTTCGAGCTCGACGAGCTGGCGGCATACGTCATCGCCCTAGACAAATACATCGCCGCGACGCACGACACCGGCTTGCTTGCTGCCCAGCACATGGCTGCAGGCCTGCAGAGGTTCATGAAAGAGCTAGAGGGCAGGCGTCATGAACGCACCGCCCTCTACAGCACATTCCTTGATCCCAGCGACGATCCGACGGCCTACCCATACCTCACTTACGACAACGTGCTGGTGTGGCGGGCCCTGTCCGGGCTGTCGGAGATCCTCGCCGAACATGGAGACTCCGAAATATCACAGGCACTCCAGGCGACTGCGGCAGCCGTGCGCCGCGCGATTATGGACCACTGCGTGGTGGATGGCCCCTTCGGCCCAATGTTCGCCTGGTCGATAGACCTCGAAGGCAACTACCGGCTCTACGATGACCCGCCGGGCAGTCTTATACTGCTCCCATGGCATGGCTTCGTCAGTCGCGACAACCCCGCATACGTGAACACACTGTCGTACATCAGATCCACACACAATGAGTACGCTTCCCGCGACGGTGCATTCAAGGGCGCCGGGTGCGCTCACTCGCGCAGGCCGTGGCCGATGCACGCGTGCAACGCTGTCCTCGCAGGCGTGGCCGAACCTGAGGACATAGAGCTGCTGACGATGGCCCCTCTAGACGGCGGTCTCGCATGTGAGACCGTGTGGCAAGACTCAGGGGCGGCAGCTACAGGCTGTGCATTCGCCACCGCCGCGGGCTACCTGTGTTCAGCCCTCCGAAAGATCGTCTAGTCTATCTCGCTAATGAATCCCCCTACGCGGAACGTTGAGAAGATACGAATTAACCGGTGCCGTCCCGTTCAGGTGTGCGCCGCGTCCGTCCTCACAGGTCTCGCAGGGATCCACCACGAACCACGACGCCTTGGGTGCGCCCAGTAGCTGGGTCTCGTTGATGCTCCTGTGCCCTGACACCACATACGCGATTCCTGCTACGATGATCGCGTACAGGCCGAACCCGGCTCCGAACGATTCCACGCCCAGCGCGACAGCAGCCAGAGGCGTGTTTGCCGCCCCAGCCAATACACCTACGATGCCCAACGCAGCCACGAAAGCGGGTTCCAGCATGAAGTACTTACCGACGGCCGACCCAGCGGCAGCGCCGATCACGAACACCGGCGTCATCGCGCCTCCGCTGAAACCTGAGCCAAGGGTGACGGCGACGAACAGAATCTTGAGGAGGAACGCGGCGCCGTGGACAGGCTCTCCCATCAGTGCCCCCTCGTAAATCTCCACGCCCAGGCCCATGTACTCCCGCGAAAACACCAGAGCCAGCAGCACGAGCACAATGCCGCCTACGAAAGTTCTGACCGGCAGGTTGTGTATACGGTGGAACGAATGCGCCGCGACGTGCTCGGCCTCGATGTATAGCCACGCCACCATGCCGAAGAACAGCGCCAGCAGGCCGAGCTTGAAGAAGAGGCTTCCGTCGGCCGCAGGAAGTGCAAACGAAGCGTGCAATGGATGCGAATACCCCATCCACCTGGCCACCGTCACAGAGCTCAGCGTAGACACCATCGCAGGCATCAACGCGGAGTAATCAGGCTGGCCCATGCGCAGGGCCTCAAGGGCGAACAGCACCCCCGCTACGGGTGCACCCGTCACCACCGCGAAGCCCGCGGCCAGCCCTGACATGGCCAGTGTGCGTCGGTCACTCGCCGACACCCGCAGCACGCCACCGATATCAGAAGCGATGACTGCCCCTATCTGAGCTGACGGCCCTTCCTTGCCTGCAGACGCCCCGAATGAGATGCACAAGACCGTCGTTATCGCTTTGATCGGAGCAGCCAGAAACGGTATCCTGCCTTCCCCCTCGTTCACGGCACGTATGACAGCTTCAGTACCATGTCCGTAAGCTTCCGGCGAAACATGTTTGATAAGCAACGAGCTAACGAGGCCTGTCACGGGTAGCGCAACCCACCACAGACTGAATCCATGTGCCAGCTCGATTCCCCACGAGAGGAACTTCAGAAAGAGTACTATTCCTGCCCCTGCCGCAGCCCCCGACACCGTGGCCAGCGCGACCCATCTCAGCGTATAGGCAATCAAGACCAGCGGTTCCTGAAAACGTGACACTGCCGAATGCTCTGCCTTGTTCACGGGAATCAGCCCTTTTCACTGTACTGGCGAGACAAAGTTACACACTTCACATGCTAATTCGCCAGCTGTACAAAGTCAATGCGCACACCCTGACGCCTGCAAGCGCCCTGGCGCGAGACCGCGTGAGACAGCGGACTGGTTAGTGCCCCGGCCTGCTTCTCCGTTACGCTGTCAGTGCTCTTGACGATCGATGGAGGCAGGGCTTGGGGGCTTGAGGGCAACAGACAGTGGCTAATACTCCGGTTCAGGCCTGTCGGTGGTGAGTGAGTAGGCAAGTTCGCAAATGCGCTTCTCCATGACCTCGCTACCCTTCCAGCCCTCGTTCATCACCAGGTCACGGAGATCGAGAGCTTGAAGCCTGGCAAAGTCGGTGCGATCCCCGTATATGCGCCATGCTCTATCCGCTATCAGGAGCTTGATGTAGACCGTCCCCGTCTCGCAACTCCCAGCGGCGCAGGCATCGACTGCTAGCGTCTCAATGATGAGACGCTCCTCAGGCGACCATTGGATCACTCTGTCATTCACCTCCGGTTGTACTTGCCAGATTGGTCAGCCGCTACTATCTTACCATGCATTAGGTAATGCCAACAGTATCCACTAGTGCGAATTTCGCCGGATTTTCTTACTGCTGGTCAAGTTGGAGTGTTGCACACATGGAAATACCCGCCACCACACGAAGAGGGGCGGGCAACTAGGAGGGTATGTACAAGGGGGCTATCGCGGGCCGGCCGGGATCAGTCCTCACTCGGCCGCATTACCACCGGTTCCATCTCGTAGATCTCCCAACGCTCGGCCAGCTCCTCGGTGGCGGTAACCGTATTGTAGCCATCAAGCGCAAAGGTGACAATGTAGGCATCACGCTTGAGCCAGTAGCTGGTCAACCAACGGCCGTCGACGCCGCTGATGAAGTTGTGCGCCACATCCGACTGCGACAGAGGCGTCAAGGTCACCTGCACGCCGGCGAGAGGCAGGTGCGTCATGCCATCAGTATCAAGCGTAACTACGGTGCCGCCGATCTTCGCCCAACCGCCGAAGTAGGCAGTCATCGTGCACCCCGCAAGTGATACACACAGGAACAGCCCCAGTATGATCGCCACAGTACGCCTAGCCATGGTAGCGCCTCCAAATGCCCGTTTTATCCATCAGATGTCTGAGATACCTGCAGAATTCGACGTTCTTTCGTTCTATCCTGCAAGCCTTGGAAATGGATACCCACTGACGCCGGCACCGACACCCCGCCGCCGGCTCGGGTACATGAGAACGCCCCCCTGCGATGTGCAGGG
>DBQN01000086.1:0-664 GCA_002305255.1 Firmicutes bacterium UBA1393
GCACTGGAGGGGATGACGACACGGGTAGTGATCAGTCTTGTAGACTACTACGGCAAGGTACGCCGCAACCTCAAGCCCCTGGAGGGCGCCGGCTGGCAGTTCGCGGAGTACACTGGCGCTGAGACTGAGAGCCGGGATCTTCTCCGATGGATGGCTGCGGCTGCGCAGGAGCACGGTCTCAAGATACAGTGCTGCTCAGAAACGGTGAACCTGGCCGATCTGGGTATCCGCCCTGGCAAGTGCATTGACGATGGTCTCCTGAATGAGGTGTGGGGCGTTCCCCTAACAACGAAGGATCCGGGTCAGCGCAGTGCGTGCCTCTGCGCGATCAGCAAGGATATCGGCGCGAACGATACTTGTCTACACGGCTGCCGTTACTGCTACGCCACGAACAGCCTCGCAGCGGCCGCAGCCCGCCGGCGCCAACACGATCCCCACTCGCCGATACTGGTTGGGCCGGCGCCCCCGGATGCAAAGCGATCGGCCGCGCAGGACACTTCGCCGACACCCGACGGCGAAGTGCAACAGAGCCTATTCTAGACCGGGCGCATCTGTGAGCGCTCGGCCAGCGCGGCCTGGCCGACCATGACCAGAACAACGGCGAACTCGTCACTGATCCTACTCTCAAGCGTTCCAGCCACCACGCCCGCGCTCGCGACAGCTA
>DBQN01000086.1:819-2456 GCA_002305255.1 Firmicutes bacterium UBA1393
GGCGCCCATGCGCGACAGCTCTTCGTTGAGGATCCTCTCGAGCTTCACTTCCTCCTCCGGGGTAGCGAATTTGAGGTGCTCCGTGAGCCTGTCAATCAGCCGCGCAACGCCCTTCTCCATCACAGCAGATTCCAGGCTCGCGTCATCGGCGTAGACCGCTACTCGAATCCCGAGGGCGCGGGCTGCGCGGTGCAGTATTCTCCCCGACACCACATCCTCAGCATCGCCTGCCTTTGCCGCGGCGACCCTGCACAGCTGTGCTCGATACTCACGGTCGAAGGACGACTCGGGAATCGACCTCAGTCGCCATTCCTCCAACTGCATGCGCGCGGCGACTTCGCTGCGTACCGCAGTACTTGGTGGGGCGCTCGCCATCGCGCCGTCGCCAGTGAGCCTCCCCACCAACCGCTTCCCGGCCTGCGCAACTTTGCCCCCTACGGAGCGCGCGCCTTCGCGGAGCACGATGCCTGCGGTGATGCTCTTCATCTGGGCAAGCAAAGACGCCTTCTCGCGGCGGGTCAGCAGTTCAAGCCCTACCATGTACATCATCGTACGCGACATCCCCCCAGTCTCCAAAGGTGGTCTTCACATACTCCCTGGCTGCCTCGAGTTCGGGCGCGAAGCTGATGACGAACACGTCTCGTGCTATCTTGAACGCCCACAGTGAGTTGCCGAGGAGCCATATGTTGTCGTCTACCAGAGTGCCATCGACCAGCGAACCGAAGAAGGGGAACACCACTGACTTGGGCTGAAACACATCCATAGCCAGGTGAACCCCGACTCCCATGGCGTATGCCCCCAGGGCCGCGCCCGTGAGCTTCATGAACGCCCGCCCCACAGGGCCGGGCTGCCCGCCATGGGCCTCTCTCTCCAGCCATAGGCGGTGCAGGTATCTCAGAGCGACGACACCGAGGGACGAGTGGAAGAGGAAGAACCTGTGGCGCCCGATCCCCAGGGTGCTGATGTCGCGGTCGGGAAAGCCGAGGCCCTTCGCGAACTGCCAGAGCCCGACGGGGGCTATCACCGCCGCGCCGGCCAGGGCACGGCCTGTGCGCAACACCCTCTCGGCGTCTTCCCTCACCTTCCTGAGGCCATCTGCGATGAAGCTAACCTTCTCTCCCATGCCCAGGTAGTCTATGAGGTCGTCGATGGCGGACACACCTGCTTCGGCGTAGCGCCGGGCGGCGTCTCGGCTCATCTTGAAGCGGCGGTAGGCTCGATACATCGTCGATCACACTCCCGCGGTGTTCTGGCGCGCGTCGGGCACGCAGAGGCCGAGGCCGAAGTGGCAACCGTCAGCAGCCTCGATTACATTGGATGTAATTGGCTTACCTATTCGCGAGCATCGAGTCTCGTTCCTTCCGCGCTCGCGCGTCCCTCGCCTCCCACATGGCGGGACTGCCGCGGTGGCGCGCCGCTCGCCCGGAGGGTACGGCAACCGCAAGGGAGAGGATCTGTGCTTGGCTGTCAGGGGGATGTCGGCCCAGTGCCATCTGGATGCCTCAAATCCACAGAATTAGAAGGACGTTAGCGCAAGATACCGAATGGTACGCCCGAAACCCTCGTGGTGCCCACCTCATCAACAAGAAGTAGGAAGGGATCGCCATGCTCAGTGGTCTGCCTGAAGGCTATGAACA
>DBQN01000086.1:2491-6270 GCA_002305255.1 Firmicutes bacterium UBA1393
CGATGATCGGATGGAGGTACGCCTACTGTCTGCGCAAGAAGGGCGATCTCGACGCGGCGGAGGCCGTGTGTCGGGATGCCATGGCACGCTACCCCGCCGACAGCTACACCCGTGAGGAACTCAGTAGGATCCTGCATGAGCGCCTGTTCAAGCCGGCAATGGCAGCCGGCGACCTCGCCGCTGCCGCCGATGCGGGCGATCAGATTCTGGCGCTCAAACCCACGGGCCTGACGCTGGCGCTGGTGGTGTTGGGTGTGATGAAGTTGGCCAAGGAGAGACAACACTGGCAGGCGGTGCTGGACTGGTCGTCTAAGGTCACGCCCAACATGCTCGACGACCAACCGCGGACGGTGGGCAATGAGCGCTACATGGCTCACCGCCTGACATGGTACCTCACCAGCTCGCGCGCTCTATACGAGCTGAAGCGTTTCGACGAGGCGCGTGAACTCGCCAGGGCGGGGCTGGTGGAGTTCCCCGGCGAGGTGTTCTTGATGCGCACGGCTGCTCTGGCGCTGGCCGAGTCGGGCGACCTGCCGGGGGCCATCGCCGAGATGAGGACGGTGGTGGCGGGCCCCAGGGCAGACTGGTACATGAAGGCTGAACTTTCGGAACTTCTCTTCAGGGCGGAGCAGTATGCTGAGGCATACCGTCTCATGTGTGAAGCCCTATCTGACCGACGGCAGTCGGAACAGTACAAGGTGAAATGCTTTGCTGTGCTTGCCCGTCTAGCATTGAAGTTGGGTAAGCCCCGCGTCGCCGCCGAACACGTCGCGCTGGCGAAGGCGGTCTATGCGGAGTCGAAGTGGAGGGTTTCGCCCGAAACCGTCCTGGCCGAGCAGGAGGTAAAGGCCGCGTATGAGGCCGCCGGCGAGGCATTGCCCGACCTGCCCACCAGCTCAGATCAGCTCACTCAGATCTGCTCGGCACACTGGCGCGCAGGCGCCGTGGAAGGCCTACGATTCTACACAGGCACTGTCAAACCATATCCGGAAGGCCGGCTCTTCACATACATCCGCCGCAATGACGGCGGCGACGATGTATACGTGCTTGTGCGTGACTTGCCCCCTGCGTGCCGGGAGCCCGGATCGCAGGTGGGGTTCGCCCTGATGGCCAGCTTTGATAGGAAGAAGGGGCGCGAGTCGGTGCGAGCGGTGCATGTGCGCATGAGAAAGCGGCCCCATGGAACTGAGCCATAGGGCCGCCGGTAGCGCCGCGCGTCTGTCAGTCTCCGGTCTACTAGATGAGCCCCTTCTCTTTGAGGAAGTCCCTCGCAATGTCAGCGATCTCGTGGCCGTACACGTCGGCCCGGGCGTTCATCTTCTGGATGTCTTCCTGGCTGATGAGGCCGGTGAGCATGTCGAGGACGGGGCCGAGCTCAGGATAGGCAGCCAACGTCTCGTTCTTCACCACGATTATGCCATCGTAAGGCGGAAAGAACTGGAGATCGTCTTTGAGGATCTTCAGGTCCATGGCTGCGATGCGTCCGTCAGACGAGTAGGCCATGATCACGTCTACTTCCTTCACGTATGCCGCCCTGTACATCAACCCGTATGTCATTGCTACGGCCTTCTTGAACTTCAGCCCGTATGTCTTCACGAAGTTGGCGTAGCTCATGACTTCTTCTCTGTGGAGGAAGTCGGCGTCGGTGGCTAGGGTGAGCGTGGGCGCTATGGACTTGAGGTCCGACACCTTCTCGAGCTTGTGTTTCTCTGCGAAGTCCCTGCGTACGGCGATAGCATAGGTGTTGTCGAACCCAAGCGGGCCGAAGAGCGTGGTGTTGAACCTCTTGGCTGTCTCGACTCTACAGTACTCGAGCACTTTATCGGGATCCAGCCACTCCTCTGTGACTACCTGGCCGAGCACTGTGGTGAACTGGCTGCCTGAATAGGAGCCGTACATATCGACATCGCCGGTTTGCATGGCGGCCAGCGTGACGCGGAAGTCGATGTTAGGCAGGTGCTTGACCTCGATGTCGGTCTTGGCCTCCACCAGATGCTTCACGATCTCGGCGATTATCGCCGTCTCGGCGAAGTCGCGCGATGGGAACACTATCTGCTTCTTGGCAGGCGCAGCCGCGGCGGCCGGCGCCGCCACAACGGCTGCCACCAGCACCAATGCTGCAATCGCAGTCACGATCCTCAGTCTCAAGTTCATCAGATCATCCCCTTCCAGTTCCATTGACGTAGGTTACTTGCCCTGTCTCAGACCCCTCGGCGTGAGCACCTTCTCCAGCCGGCCGAGGAGTGCGTCTACGATGATCGCCAGCAGCGCCGCAGGGAGCGCCCCGGCGAGCACGATATGGTCTCTCAGCATGCGTAACCCTGTGACTATCAGGCCTCCAAGGCCGCCGGCGCCGACGAAGGCCGCCAGCGTGCCCGACCCTATCGACACGGTTGTCGCGGTTCTGACGCCCGCAAGGATCATGGGCATCGCCATTGGCAGCTCCACCATGACGAGCACCTGCAGATCAGTCATTCCCATGCCCCTGGCTGCCTTCTTGATGGACGGATCCACCGACAGGATGCCTGTGTAGGTGTTCCTGATGATCGGCAGAATCGCGTACAAGAATATTGCGATGATGGCCGGTTTGAAGCCGATGCCGAGGCCGGCCATGACCAGGAAAGACAGCAGCGCGAGGCTGGGGACGGTCTGCATCACCCCGGCCGTGCCCAGAAGCAGCGACGCAAGCCAGCGGTTCCTCGTGCACAGCACGCCAAGCGGAACCGCCACCAAGATGGCCAGGCCCACGGGCATGGCCACCAGGTAGACCACGTGCTCACGGATGGCCGTGAGAATCGTGTCGGGATTCGCCGACACGTAGTTCCAGAACTGAACTAATGTTGACAAGGTGGATTGCCTCCTCTCCCGCCTTCACTGGCCGTTTCTCTCCCACAGCACCTGATAGAGCTCCTCCGCGAGGCTACCCCGGGTGACGATGCCCTTGAGCTTGCCTGCGGCGTCGACCACCGGCACCACGCCGGCCTTGCCGATGAACACCATCTCGAAGGCTTCCTTCGCCGACGACCCCTCTACAACGCGCGGGACGTCTCTCTGCACGGCTTCTGCAAGTGTTTCGGGGCGGCTCTCGCGGGTCTCGATCTCCCGAGCGCTGGCGATTCCTATGAATGTTCCGTCATCGTCGACAACCATCAGCGTGTCGACGCCTTTTCGCCGCATCAGCCTGGTGGCCTGGGCCATGCCCATGGTGGGCGGGGCGGCGACGGGGGTCTTGATCGCTACGTCGTCCACTGTCAGGCCGCCGGCCTTCGTCGCCATACGTTCGCGGCCGATGAACTGCCTCACGAAGTCGTCGGCCGGCCTTCTGAGCAGCGCCTCAGGGGGGTCGGCCTGTATGATCCGGCCGTCTCGCATGATGACCACCCTGTCGCCGAGCTTGAGCGCCTCGTCCATGTCGTGGGTGACGAACACGATGGTCTTTTTCAGCCGGGCTTGCAGTCTCTTCAATTCATCCTGGAGATTCTCCCTGGTCACAGGGTCGAGGGCCCCGAAGGGCTCATCCATGAGGATGATGTCGGGCTCCGCGGCCAGCGCCCGAAGAACGCCTATGCGCTGCTGCTGCCCGCCGCTGAGTTCACGCGGATATCTATTGAGGTAGACTGCCGGTTCCATTCCCACCATCTCCAGAAGCTCCAGCGTGCGCGCTTCAATGCGCTGCCTGGGCCACTTCCTGAGACGGGGAACCAGCCCTATGTTGCTGCCTATGCGCAAGTGGGGGAACAAGCCTGTGTGCTGGATCACGTATCCGATGTTGCGCCTCA
>DBQN01000086.1:6304-10953 GCA_002305255.1 Firmicutes bacterium UBA1393
CCGCATCCGCTGGGCCCGACGAGCACCATGAGCTCACCTTGTTTGATGTGAAGGTTCATATTGTGGACGGCCTCAACGCCCCCGCTATATACCTTCGTCACGTTCTCGAACTTGATCATGCAGAGATTACCGCCTCCTCTCGGTGTGTGGGGGATGGCAAAGCCCAGGCCATTACGCGGTCTGAGTGCGGCAATGCCATCGCGCACCCGAAGGTGCGTGGTGGAACGCTACGATTAGATGCACAGTGGGAACTGCGACTTGGAACACCAGGCGTTCACGACGAACTGCTCGCGCAGCATGACGGGATACTTACACGAGTCGCCCTCAGGGGCGGCATTGAAGCATTTTACGGCCACGCGCCTGCACGCGCATCCAGCCCTCGAATGCCACCGGGAACCCACTGACGGGTTCCGCCATACGCCTATTATAACATTCAGGCCCGAGCCATCAAACTTGGGGTGTCGGCGGCCCGTCGACCGCCTCTCGACGGCCGGCAGCTTGAAATCACGGTCTATCCTGACATTGACACACCATTGTTACCAGTTATCGATAGTATGGGATCTATCGGAATTTCGTACTTGTCATGGCTTAGGTTTGGATATAGACTGGTGCTGAAAGCATCATCCATTTCGTTCCCGCGCGCCGCTCCGGTGGCTGGCGCAGATTTCGGCTTTCTTGTGGACGTATGATTGTGAATTCCGCCACAATCTTGGCCAAGCACATTCAACTTGAGAGGGGGGTTCAGACTTGGAGGCGTCATGTGACCATGGTTATCTGCAACAAGTGACGAGTGTTGCCTCGGCCTATGCCGGCAAGCCGGAAGACCTGCTGCTGGCGTTACACGACGTACAGGAACTTCGTAACTACCTACCGCGAGAGGCACTGAGGATCGTAGCTCAGGTTCTCAAGTTGCCTGAGAGCAGAGTATGCGGTGTCGCGGGATTCTACTCCATGCTCTCAATGACTCCCAGAGGGCGCCATATTATCAGGGTGTGCACTTCGACCTCGTGCAGAGTGTCGGGGGCAAAGAAGGTCGTCGACTCGCTCCTTAGCGAACTCGGCGTGGAGATGGGCGACACCACGGAGGACGGCGCGTTCACCGTGGAGGGATCATCGTGCCTCGGCTTATGTGACATCGCGCCCGCAATGATGATCGATTCAGAAGTGTTTGGCAATCTGACGCCGGGCGATATCCGCCCGATACTCGACTCTTACATCGCGGGCGACCTGGACGACCGAAGCGACCCGGGCAGCCGGCCCTCCCTGGCCCCGCGTGCCCTGGGCGTGCGCATGGGTACAGACGCCTCCGCTCCGGGCCAAACGCGAATCGTGCTTGAGAACGTCGGTCTCATCAACCCGGGAAGTATCGAAGACTACATAGCCCGCGACGGATATGCCGCCCTGCGTTCTGTCTTGACCACTATGAATCCTTCATCTGTTGTCGACACGGTGAAGCACTCGGGCCTGCGCGGACGTGGAGGCGCTGCCTTCCCCACCGGCACGAAGCTGGGCTTCACTGCGCGGGCGGAGGCCGACCAGAAATACGTGGTGTGCAACGCCGACGAGGGAGAGCCCGGCACGTTCAAAGACCGCGCCATCATGGAAGGCGACCCCCACAAGGTGATCGAGGGAATGGCCATCATGGGCTATGCCGTGGGCGCCTCGCGCGGCTACGTCTACATCCGAGGCGAGTATCCCGTGTCGATCGAGCGCATCGAGGAGGCGATCCGGCAGGCGCGCAAGGCCGGGTTCCTGGGATCGGGCATACTCGGCACCGCGTTCGACTTCGACGTGGAGGTCAAGAAGGGTGCCGGCGCCTACGTGTGCGGCGAGGAGACTGCCCTTCTCGAGTCCATCGAGGGCAAGCGCGGCGAACCGCGACAGAAACCGCCCTACCCAGGCGTCGCAGGGCTCTGGGGTAAGCCCACCGTGGTGTGCAATGTCGAGACTATCGCCAACATTCCGCCGATTCTCCTCCGCGGGGCCGACTGGTTCAAGGGCATCGGCACACCAACGTCGGCGGGCACGAAGGTGTTCGCCCTGTCGGGCGATGTGCGCAACAGAGGCCTCGTCGAGGTGCCGATGGGCGTGACCCTGCGCGAACTGGTGTACAGCGTGGGAGGCGGCATCCCGGGCGATAGGTCGCTGAAGGCCATCCAGACCGGCGGCGCATCCGGCGGCTTCCTCACCGGCAGTGACCTCGACCTGAAGCTCGACTACGACAGCCTGCAGCCGGTAGGCTCCACCCTCGGATCAGGCGCGCTGCTGATCGTCGACGACAGTCACTGCATGGTAGATATCATCTGCTCGATCCTCGATTTCTTCGCGCACGAATCATGCGGGCAGTGCACTCCATGCAGGGAGGGCGCGGCTCGCCTGAGGCACACGTTCGACAAGCTCCGCCGATTCGAGGCCACAGCCAGCGAACTCAGTCTCGCCATGGATCTCGCCCGCGCGATGCGCGACTCGTCACTGTGCGCCCTGGGGCAGTCTCCCATTGTACCTCTGGAGACAATCATGAAGCATTTTGGAGACGAAATCCGCGGCCACCTGAACGGCAAATGCGAGACCGGAACCTGCCTGGCCGCTGAAGGGAGGGTCGCGGCCAATGCCTGACATCACTCTCAAGATAGACGGAGTCACGGTGCACGCGGCGCCGGGAACAACGATCTTGGAGGCGGCGCGGAGCGTGGGGATCAAAATACCCACTCTGTGCTGGCATGAGGACCTTGGAGCCCCGTCGGCCTGCCGCGTGTGCGTGGTAGAGGTTGAAGGCACCAGATCGCTGCAGCCTGCCTGCTCCTACCCTGTGTCGGAGGGCGCCGTCGTGCGCACCAACACGCCGACAGTGAGGCAGGCCAGGAGACTCGCGGTCGAGTTGATGCTGGCCCACCACCCTGATGCGTGCCTGTCGTGTTCGCGCAACCTCCGATGCGAGCTACAGTCGCTCGCGGCCGATCTGGGGATCAAGAGGATACGTTTCGACCGCGTCGGGCGCGGCATGCACAAGGATGAGTCGTCGCCCTCGATCGTGCGCGAGCCCGACAAGTGTATCAACTGCCGCAGGTGCGTGGAGGCGTGCGAGCAAGTGCAGGGCGTTGCAGCACTGTGCACAGTCGCCCGCGGGTTCGAGTCAGTAGTAACCACTGCCTACGGCGAGGACCTTGTAGACGCAGTATGCATGATGTGCGGCCAGTGCACTCTGGCCTGCCCGACCGGGGCCATCACGGAACACGACGACACTGAACGGGTGTGGGAGGCTCTGTCGGATCCGTCGAAGCACGTCGTGGCGCAGATCGCTCCGGCCCTGCGCGTGTCGCTCGGGGAGGAGCTGGGCCTGGCGACCGGCACCATCGTCACGGGCAAGATGGTGGCGGCGCTGAGGAGCCTCGGCTTCGACCGGGTGTTCGATACCGACTTCACGGCTGACCTGACCATAGTGGAGGAAGGGAATGAGTTGCTGCATCGCCTTGCGCACGCAGATCCCCTGCCCATGATCACGTCGTGCAGCCCGGGTTGGATCAAGTTCATCGAGCACTTCTACCCTGACCTGCTCCCGCATGTGTCTACATGCAAGTCGCCGCAGCAGATGATGGGAGCCCTCATCAAGACCTTCTACGCGGAGAAGGCAGGCATGGACCCTGCAGATGTTTTCTCGGTGTCTATCATGCCGTGCACCGCGAAGAAGTTCGAGGCGCAGCGCCCGGAGATGCGCGCAAGCGGATATCAGGATGTAGACGCGGTGCTGACCACGCGTGAGCTGGGGCGGATGCTGAGGGAGATAGGCGTGGACTTCGCCCACATACCTGAAGACGACTTCGATGCCCCTCTGGGGTTGTCGACGGGCGCGGCCGCCATCTTCGGGGCCACGGGCGGCGTGATGGAGGCGGCGCTGCGCACTGTATACGAGATCGTGGCCGGAAAGGAACTGCCCCTGGGAAGCCTGGAGTTCAGTGACGTGAGGGGCCTTGAGGGCGTGAAGGAAGCAGAGATCAGCCTGGGCGACGGCGGCAGTGTGTGCGTGGCTGTGGCGCACGGGCTGCGCAACGCCCGCAAGGTGATGGAACGCATCAAAGGCGGCGACGCCCCGTGGCAGTTCGTGGAGGTCATGTGCTGCCCCGGCGGGTGCGTGGGCGGCGGCGGGCAGCCAATCGGCACAGCCATGTATCATCGGGCGGAACGTGCCGAATCCCTCTACACGGCCGACCGCAGCATGGAGATGCGGCGCTCGCACAAGAATCCCGCTGTGCTGGCGCTTTACGAGCAGTACCTGGGGCAGCCTCTGTCGGAGCGGTCCCACGAACTGCTGCACACTCACTACACCCCTCGGAGGGGTTGGTAGGTTAAGAGGGTAACATGGCGCCGGGGGGTTCAACCTCCAGCTGAAGGCGAGATCAGCCGGGACGCCTCCAACTGGACGACTCCCGCCCACCGGCGCCTCCAGCTGGAGGACTTCCGACCCCGAACACCTCCACCTGGAGGTCAACGCCGCCCGGACGTCGCCGACGGGCGTTGGTAAGATAGGCGTCGTTGGCACGCCCCGCAGGGCGTGCCTCCCTTACTCTCTCTACCTGCGGGTTTGATGGGGGCCGTTCCGGCAGTCGGCTGGCTCGCGGGACCCACGGCCGGTCGACCGCCGCCGAAGTGGG
>DBQN01000078.1:0-9390 GCA_002305255.1 Firmicutes bacterium UBA1393
TACCCCATCCATCCGCAGGCAACTGTCGTCCGCACCCCGTCTGCCGATAGCACCAAACAATCATCGCATCATAGGAGGAATTGTCCCACCGCCGCAGAATATTACATTTGTAGCCGACGCAGGCACAAATGTCACTGATATGCGGGCGAGGGGGATGTACATGGCTGCGGCCAAGAGAATCGACCAGTTGGTCAACATCGCCAGGCTTTACTACGAACACAACTACACTCAGCAGATGATCGCAGAGAAGACTGGCCTGTCGCGCCCGTACATCTCGAAACTGCTCGACGAAGCCAGGGAGAGCGGCATCGTTGAGATCCGGATCAACGATCCCAATGGAACCGAGTCGAAGCTGGAGCGCAACCTCAAGGAGAAGTTTGGCCTCAAGAAGGCGATAGCTACCCCCCTTACCGGTGCACCTGAGGTGAGCCTTTTCAGCAAGCTCTCGGTCGCCCTCTCAAGATACCTCAACACGATCATATCTGACGGCGACATCATCGGCGTCAGCTGGGGAACCACTCTTTACACCTGTTCTATGAGGCTCAGAGTCGTCGAGCAGATGCCTAACATCAAGGTAGTTCAGATGTGCGGTGCCGTGAGCATGGCGGATCGCGACATCTATGCCAGCGAGATACCGAAGAAGTTCGCCGAGGCCTTCGGCGGTACGCCATATCTGCTGCCCCTGCCTGCAGTGGTCGACAACATCGAGGCCAAGAACGCCATCGTGAAGGACAAGAGCATCAGCTCCATCCTGAAACTGGCGCAGAGGGCTAACGTGGCGATATGCTCCGTCGGCGTGTTCGACCATGACCGCACACTATGCCGGGCCGGCTACGTAAGCCACCAGCAGGTAGATGAGCTGTTGGCAAAGGGCGCCGTGGGCGACATGTGTTCGAGGATCATCACCGCCGATGGCCGCGTGTGCGACCCGGAGCTGAACAGCCGCACCATCGGAATCGAGCTAAACGACTTGAAGGCCAAGGAACACAGCATCCTGGTGTCAGGCGGTCTCGAGAAGGTTGAGTGTATCAAAGCGGCGCTGACAGGCGGATACGCGAATGTTCTGATAACCGACGAGAACGTCGGATATGAGTTGCTGTCTTAGAGGAGGCGTAGGTCTTGGTTAGGATAGCCATCGGTTCTGATGAAGCAGGTTTTGGGCTCAAGGAGAAGGTCAAGGCATTTCTACAGCGCAAGGGCTACGAGGTTGAGGACTATGGCTGCTATGACACCCAGCCCGTGCTCTACCCTGATATAGCCGTGAAAGTCGCCACCGCCGTCGCCGAGGGGCGCGAGGGCCGAGGTATACTGGTGTGCGGCACAGGCATCGGGATGTGCATCGCTGCCAACAAAGTGCCTGGCATAAGGGCTGCAGTCTGCCACGATCCGTATTCGGCCGAGAGGGCCCGCAAGAGCAATGACGCTCAGATCATGACCATGGGCGCTCGGGTCATCGGCGAGGAGCTGGCGCTCATGCTGGTATCGATATGGCTCGACTCCGAGTTCGCAGGGGGCGGCTCTGCTCCGAAAGTCGAGCGGATCAATCACTACGACCGCGAGTTCCGCGTCGGTTGTTGCTGACACGGCCCGGATCCGGCGCGATTCAAGCAGACGATCCGACCTGCAGGCGGTCGCCGCTCAGTCGACGTAAGCGCTGAGGCGCGCCGATGAGAGCGCTGATACAAGTGCTGAGGCAAGTGTTGCTGATATGAGTTGTTGAGGAGATGTTCCCGTTGGTATTGGATTCGGAGACCGTTCGCAGTTCCGCAGCCTGCGACTACCTAGGCAAAGAGCTTCAGTGTTCATGTGGCAGAACGCACAGCGTCGGCGTGAAGAGAGTGATCATTGAGAGCGGCGCACTCGACGACCTACCCTCAGTCATTCGGGAGCTAGGTCACACGAGTGCTTTTGTTGTGGCCGACACAAACACCTATGCCGCGGCGGGAAGCCGAGTCGAGAGTCTGCTCCGCAAGGCCGGGCTTGCCGACGGCATCCTGATATATCGGCGCCAGGGTGACCTGGTGCCTGATGAGCGCGCCATCGGTGAGTTCTTCGTTGCCGTACACCGCCCGGATGTGATAGTCGCCGTAGGCGCCGGAGTCATAAACGATCTCGCGAAATACGTTGGATCGCGCCTTAGCATCCCTGTCATTATCGTAGCTACTGCTCCATCCATGGATGGATTTGCGTCTGACTCATCTGCACTCATCCTCGACAACCTGAAAACATCCGTTGAAGTACAAACCGTCGAAGCCATCGTCGCCGACGTCGACGTGCTCCGCGCCGCGCCCATCGAGATGATCAGGGCCGGCATGGGCGACATGTTCGGCAAGTACACCGCCCTAAAGGATTGGATGTTGGGCCACATCGTCACCGGCGAGTACTACTGTGAGGGCGTCGCGGAGATGGTGGCTTACTCAGTGGAGAAGTGCATCCGGAGCACGAGCGGACTGGCGAGCCGCGACGCCGAGGCGATCAGGAATCTCATGGAAGGCTTGGTCCTCAGCGGCATCGCCATGAGTTTCGTCGGCAACTCTCGGCCTGCGTCAGGTGCCGAGCACCACATCTCGCACTACTGGGAGAACGCGTTCCTGCAGCTTAACAGGGCGGCGGTGCTTCACGGAACCAAGGTCGGCATCGGAACCGTCGTCGTAAGCCGCATAGGCACAGCCCTTGCCTCCCGGGCCGTCGACTTTGAGGCCGCGCGCCGCGACGCAGTTGCCTTCGACGCTGCCAGATGGCGGTCTGACGTTGAACGGCTTTTCGGCACCGCGGCCCCGGGGATCATCAGGCACAGTGAGGAGGCCAACCGCAACTCCATCGACGAGCGGCTGCATAGAATCGACATCCTCGAGCGCGAATGGGAGAGAATCGCGCAGGTGTTGTCAACCCCTCCGTCGGCCGGCCAGGTAGAGAGCCTGATGGCAGCCGTAGGTGCCCCCCTCAGGCCGATGGACATCGGCGTCGACAACGGCATGGTCGAGGGCGGAGTGATGTACGCCAAGGAGATCCGTCCACGCTACACCGTGCTTCAACTGGCCTCTGATCTCGGATTGCTCGAGGAGTTCGCTCGAAAGGCAGGCAGCGAAAAATGATCCGGTGGCTCGGCAGGTGAGTACCAAATACGCGCTGGGCATAGATTTCGGCACCCGGTCCGCCAGAGTTCTCATTGTGGAGACTGACGGCGGGCGCGAGGTAGTCGACATCGCCATGGACTATGCGCACGGGGTGATGGACTCCAGTCTCCCAGATGGAACTCCCCTCGAGGCCGACTGGGCGCTGCAGCATCCCGGCGACTACGTGGATGTGCTGCGAACAGCCATCCGGAAGGCGCTGGCGACAGGCGGGATATCACCGACCGACATCGTCGGGGTGGGGATCGACTTCACATCATGCACGATGTTGCCCCTCGATGAGGCAGGGATGCCGCTATGCTTAAGGGCTGAGTACGCATCAACTCCGCACGCCTATGTGAAGCTGTGGAAACACCATGCGGCCCAGGCCGAGGCTGACGAGATCAACCGCATCGCTGGGCTGCGGGGAGAGGACCTCTTAGATTCGTGCGGCGGAAGGGTCTCGTCGGAGGCCATGATCCCCAAGGTGTGGCAGGTGCTGAATGAGGCACCGGAGGTATACCGAGCCGCGTACAAGTTCATCGAGGCCGGCGACTGGATCGTCATGCTTCTTACCGGCGAGGAACGGCGAAGCAAGTGCATGGCAGGGTTCAAGTCCCTCTGGACCCCGAGCGGCCACAGCCCTGATCCGGCGTTCTTCCGGGAGCTTGACCCGAGGCTAGAAAACGTCGTCGCCGAGAAGCTTGGGTCGCTGTACCACCCAATAGGAGCCAGAGCAGGCAGGATAACCGCCGAGGCGGCGGAGCTCACGGGGCTGGAGCCGGGCACGGCGGTGTCGGTGGCGTGTATCGACGCGCACGCCTCGCTGCTGGGTGCAGGGATCTCGGAGCCGGGGCAGATGGTGCTGATCATGGGCACGTCTAGCTGCCACATCCTGCTCGACGAGGAGCGCCGGCACGTGCCGGGGATATGCGGGATGGTCAGCGATGGGATCGTCCCGGGCCTGGTTGCCTATGAGGCGGGGCAGTGCTGCGTCGGAGATCACTTCGAGTGGTTCGTCGAGAACTGCGTGCCAGCCAGTTACCAGGCCGAGGCCGCACGCGCCGGCGTCGACATGCACGGGCTGTTGAGCGAAAGGTGTGCGCAGCTCAGGCCGGGTGAATCGGGCGTGATCGCGCTTGACTGGTGGAATGGGAACAGGTCGGTGTTGGCCGATGCCGATCTCGCGGGCGCCTTCATAGGGTGCACGCTGCAAACAAAGCCCGAACACCTCTACCTGGCCCTGGTCGAGGCCACGGCCTTCGGAACGAAGCTGATTGTGGAGAACTACAGGCAGCACGGGGTGGCTGTGCGCGAGATCAGGGCGGCCGGCGGCATCGCATCGAAGAACAGCATGGTCATGCAGGTGTATGCCGACGTGCTCGATGCCGAACTGGCAGTGTGCGGGACGAGTCAGGCCTCGGCATTGGGAGCAGCGATGCTGGGCGCCGCGGCGGCAGGCGCGGGGGCAGGCGGCCATGATTCGCTGGTCGACGCGGTGCGGGCGATGTCGGGGGCGTGCAGCAAGCGTTACGTGCCTGATAAGGAACGCGTCGGGGTTTATCAGCAGCTCTACGAGGTCTACTGCGTGCTGCACGATTACTTCGGCAGAGCTGGTGAAGGAAAGCACCTGTTACGACAGCTAAAGGCGGTCAAGGGGAGGCATTTGACTGCCATCGGCAGGAGTTCATCGTCGCGTGGAGAATAGTGACACATATGTATTACACGTAGGAACAAATGTAAACTTTTCGCGGGCGTCCTCCCGAACCCGTTAATGATCTTCATATGGGAGTGGAATCGCACATGGCGGGAATCGAATTCAAGAAGGTATGCAAGTCATTCGGGACCACCAAGGTCATCGAGAACCTGGATCTGTCTATCAGAGACGGCAAGTTCACTGTGCTGCTGGGTCCGTCAGGGTGCGGCAAGACCACTCTCCTGAGGATGATAGCCGGCATCGGTCCTGCGACGTCAGGAGAGATCCTCATCGATGGCAAGGATGTGTCCGACATTCCGCCGGGCCGGCGCGGGGTGGCAATGGTGTTTCAGAACTACGCGCTCTACCCAACCATGACCGTTGAGGAGAACATCGAGTTCGGCCTGAAGAACAACGGTGTGCCCAGGGATGAGCGGAAGAGGCTGATCAAAGACGTATCCGAGATCGTCGGCCTCACTGAGTACCTCAAACGCAAGCCCTCCACTCTGTCAGGCGGGCAGCGCCAGAGAGTGGCTCTGGCGCGGGCCATGGTCAAGAAGCCCCGGGTGTTCCTCATGGATGAACCCCTGTCGAACCTCGACGCCAAGCTACGCCTGGCCATGCGCGCAGAACTGATAGAGCTGCACAGGCGACTTGCCACCACCTTCGTCTACGTCACGCACGACCAGGTAGAGGCGATGGCCATGGCTGACGACATCGTGCTCATGGACAAGGGCGAGATTCAGCAGCAAGATACGCCTGAGGGAATCTACCGGGATCCCAACAACATCTTCACGGCTCAGTTCATCGGCACACCGGCCATGAACGTGTTGCCCCTTGGCACCGCCGGAATGCAGATGGGATACAGGCCGGAGAAGGTCGTGATGTCGAAGGCCGGCACCGGGCAGCTTTATCAGGCGGCGGGCACGATAGTCACGCGTGAGATGCTGGGCTCGGAAACCCTGTATAAGGTGGGGCTTAAGGACGGCAAGTCGGTGATGGTCAAGAGCTCCGATGAGAGCTTCCGCAGTGGCGAGGACGTGGTACTCTCGGTGGCTCAGGAAGACATCTACTTCTTCGATAGGGCCGGAAAGCGCGTTCGCGCCGGCGAGGGCACTGAGTATGAGGCTTATCTGGCAGCTGTGAGGAGGGGCGCGTGATGGCATCGCCAAAGAGCCGCTTCCGGCTGCGCAAAGAGACGCTGATACCATACGCCCTGATAGCACCTGCCATGGCGTTTCTGCTGGTGTTCACGTTCTACCCCATGGTGAACCTGGTGTACCTGAGTTTCTTCAACTACAACCTGGTCAACCCCAACAAGACCTTCGTCGGTCTACAGAATTATGAGACTCTGTTCCTTGTGAAGAGGGACTTCCTCATAGCCCTGCGCAACACCGCAGTGTACACAGCGGCGGTGGTGTGCACGCTGATCCCGTTGTCGCTGCTGTTCTCGCTGTGGTTCCAGGCCGATACGCGACTGAACAGCTTCGCGCAGACAGCGCTGTTCACGCCGCACCTGATAGCACTTCTGTCATGCGCGATGATCTGGTCGTGGGTGATGGACCAGAACACGTATGGCTTACTCAACATTGTCTTGCGATTCTTCGGGTTCGGGCCGCTGCGATGGTTTAACAGCTCCAGCACGGCCATGCTGTCGGTGGTTATTGTGTCGGTGTGGAAGAGCATCGGCTACTACGCCATAGTCATCCTGTCGGCGCTCAAAGCGATTCCTGCCGACATCTACGAGGCTGCGGCCCTCGACAACGCTCCTAAGGTGCGCACTTTCTTCAAGATCACGCTTCCGATGCTGTCGCCGCAGCTGTTCTTCCTGCTCATCGTGATTACAATCAACTCCTTCAAGGTGTTCGACACCATCAGGATCATGACAGAAGGAGGGCCGGGCAGCTCAACTGATGTGCTGACTTACTACATCTACCGCTACGCGTTCAGGCACTTCAGGATAGGCTACGCGTCGGCCGCAGGCACCGTGCTTATGGTGATTCTGATGGTCATGACGGCTGTGTATTTCAAAGTGCTGTCTAAGCGGGTGCACTATCAATAGAAAGGAGGATCACCATGAGCACAGGAAGCCCACTCGTCCGCCGATTCGCGCGCCACGCGCCCGGCATCATCAACGACCTATTGAAACTCGTTGTCGTGCTGGCGTTCGTGTTCCCGTTCTACTGGATGTTCGTGACGTCGGTGAAGCCCTATGCTGAGACCATAGCGTTCCCGCCGACGTTGTGGCCCAAGCACTTCACCCTGGAATCCTACAGATCAAGCCTTACCAAGCTGAACCTACTGACGTATCTGAGAAACAGCGTGATTATCACCCTGTCTATCGCAGTGCTGCAGGTGATCGTGATGGTGCCTGCCGCGTACGCCTTCGCCAGGTACAACTTCTTCGGCAAAGGTCTTCTATTCGGCATGGTGCTGGTGGCGTTCATGATACCTGGGCAGATCACGTTCATCACCACATACATTCAGATGGCCCGATGGAGACTTCTGCTGACTCTGTTGCCGCAGATAATCCCCTTCGGGGCTAACGCGTTCGGCATATTCCTGCTCCGGCAAGCTTTCATGCAGGTTCCCGATGAGATCATCGAGTCAGCCAAGCTCGACAATGCCGGAGAGTTCAGAACCATGACCAAGATCCTGCTTCCCATGTGCAAGTCGACACTGAGCACCATCGTGATGTTCAGCGTTGTTAGCCACTGGAACTCCTACTTCTGGCCGCTGGTCATGACAGACGCCGAGTCGGTGAGGCCATTGACGATTGCCATCGAACGGCTGCGAGACGTGGAGTACGGCATCAACTGGAGCTCGATCATGGCAGGGAACGCCCTGCTGGTGATACCGATCATCATCATGTTCGTGCTAGCGCGAAAGCGCGTAATCGAAGGCTTCGCGTACAAGGGGGTGAAGTAGACCTGGCAAAGAGGGTGATGGAACCACATCCCCACTGTTCCGTGCTTATCCGCGTCTACCAGGGCACCAAACTGACCAGCGAGAGGAGTATAGCGCAATGAAAACAAGAAGGATCATCTCTCTGCTACTGCTAGTCGTAGTGGCCACCTGGGCCGGGGTTGTCAGCGCCCAGGCCGTGCCGCCCAAAGTAACCGGTCCCGTGAAGATCACCGTGTGGCACACCAGGGCCGCAGGCGCCAACGGCGACCAGATCGCCGGCGCAGTCGCTCAGTTCAACGCCACTAACAAGCTTGGCATTACCGTTGAAGAAGTCTACCAGGGCAGCTACGAAGTTACACTGGCCAAGACCATGCAGGCCGTCGCGGCCGGCACCAACCCTCAGATGGTAGTTCTCGAGCGCGCAGCCGGCGTGCCCGTCCTCGCTGAGCAGGGTGTTCTGCTCGACATGATGCCTTACATCAAGCGCGATGGTTTCGACATCGACAACATCGTTCCCGTGTTCAAGGGCTACTCGATATACAAGGACCAGTTCATATCGATGCCGTATATCCGCTCAACGCCTCTCTTCTACTACAACAAGGATCTGTTCGCGAAGGCAGGCTACACTGAGGCTCCCAAGACCATCGCCGAACTCATCGACGCCGGCAAGAAGGTCACCGTGGTGAGCAAGGGCGAGACCCTCGTGTACGGTTTCGAGATGATGAACGACCCCGCATGGTTCATCCAGAACATGCTTGTACAGATGGGCAGCAACCTGTTCAGCGCTGACGGCAAGAGCGTGCCCTGCCTCAAGGATGGCACGATGCTCAAGGCCCTCTCAGCCTGGAGAGAATGGGTCGATGCCGGATGGTGCACCGCTCCTACAGTCACCAAGGCTGAGAGCGTCATGAAGGACCTGTTCAACCAGGGCAAGATAGCTTCCTACTTCGCCAGCTCTGGCGGAATGACCAACATTCTGAACAGCGCCAAGGCGGCAGGCATCAAGGTCGGCGTGGCCTTCCTGCCCACCTGGGATAAGCCCTCTGCGCCAGTCGGCGGCGGCAACATGGCGATCATCGCCAAGAACAACACGCCTCAGCAGCTGGCGGCTGCATGGGAGTTCATGAAGTTCCTCATGTCGGATGAGCAGGTCGCGCAGAACGCAGCTGACACCGGCTATCTGCCCGTAACCTTCTCTTCGGCCAAGGCCAAGGTCCTCCAGGATCTGTGGAAGGCCCAGCCCGAGTACAAGGTGGCCTTCGATCAGCTGGCCATCGCCCAGGAGATGCCCTGGTCGGCCCAGAGCTCAGAGTTCATCGCAGTCATGAAGACTGTCTGCTCCGAGCTGATCATGGACCGCAGCATCACCCCCCAGCAGGCCGTCAAGTCTCTCGAGGCCGAGGCCGCGGTGATCTTCCCTCGCTAGCCTCAGCTGCCGGCGAGACAAACGACCACTCATAGCTCATAGTGAGATCGAGTTTGGGCTGCTGGCATACGGCAGCCCAAACTCTCGGATGTGAAGGAGGCACGCCCCATGACCACTACGGTGAAGAGGAGAACGGCGCTCGTGGCGCTGTGCTTCGTGGCGCTAGTGATGCTGGCTTCAGTGGCGTCGGCGCAGGAGCTGTTCATCCTCAAGGGCGACCTGCATTGCCACAGCTCCTACAGTCACGA
>DBQN01000078.1:9438-9737 GCA_002305255.1 Firmicutes bacterium UBA1393
GACCTCCTGGTGATATCGGGCTACGAACACACGACGCCGGCGGCCCACGTGAACATCTTCGGGCTGCGTTTCGTGCCCAGAAAGACCACGATTTACGACGGTGAGCAGATGGAGAGATACCTGGCCCCCTTGCGCGAGCAGGGCGCCCTGCTCCAGCTCAACCACCCCAACGCCGACCTCTACTACTCGCGTTTCGGCTATGATCTCGACTTCCACTTCCTCGAGATCATCAACGGGGTGTTCCGTGATGACGACAGAAAGACCCTTGCAGACTACCAGACGCTACTCGTTGAGGGCCG
>DBQN01000078.1:9768-11137 GCA_002305255.1 Firmicutes bacterium UBA1393
GCCATCCTGGAAGGGCTGCGGCTCGGGCGCAACTTCGTCACCGTGCAGGTTGACGGGCCCATCATCTCCCTCACCAGCGGTGACACGGTAATGGGCGGAACCGTGGCATACGAGCCGGGGCAGACGATCGATATCGCCATCGACAGGCTCGTGCCCGGCACCATCATCAAGGTGTACACCAACGATGGGCTTGTACACACCGAGCGGTTCGCGTCGTCAGAGGTGGGCTCGTGGCGCAAGCAGTGGCCCACAGAAGGAATAAGCTTCTGCCGCGTGGAGCTGTGGTTTAACGAGGCAGACATCTGCGCGATCTCAAATCCCATATACGTGCAGCAGTAGGAAGCAGCAGGCGGCAGCCGGGCAGGCCGATGGTCCGAGGCCTGGCCAATTCGAGGAGGAAGCGTTCACAATGCGGCTCGCAACTTCAACATGCATTCATGAAAAGGTTCTCTGGCAAAAGGAGCTGTGCTACACGTGCGAGCAGAGTATCGATGCTTGCGTGAGGGCCGGCTATAGAGTGCTCGACATGAACTTTGCCAGTTACTCGCGGGGCAGCTTGCCCATGACCAGGCCCGACTGGGAGAGCTGGGTCAAGAATATCAAAGAGTTCTCCGACGAAAAGGGCGTCGAATACTCCCAGGCCCATGCTCACTTCTACAACTGGACCACGGTGCCCGCGGCCGACGTCGATTGGCATGAAGAACTGATCAGGCGCTCGATTATCGGTGCCGGGATAATGAAGGCCAAGTGGCTCGTGATCCATCCGGGCTCGGTCAACGACGGCGTGTGGTATTCGTACAAGAAATCGGTGGCCAAGAACGTAGAGTTCTACAAGAGATACGCTGAGCTGGCCTCGAACTACGGTGTCGGCATCGCCATCGAGAACATGATCGAGACGCCCATGCCAATTCGCAGGTATTGCCGCTCAACGGAGGAACTCCTCGATCTACTTGGCGCCCTGAACGATCCGATCTTCGGAGTGTGCTGGGATACAGGCCACGCACACATGGCAGGCATCAACCAGCCGGCCGCCCTGCGCGAGCTCGGTAAGAACTTGAAGGCGTTGCACGTGGCCGACAACTTCGGCCAGAACGATGATCACCTGGCACCCTACTTCGGCACGATCGTGTGGGAACCCATCATGAAGGCGCTGAAAGAGATCGAGTATGAAGGAGACTTCACATACGAGATCCACAGGTTCACCTACGGAGTGTCGGATGAAATGCAAGACAAGCTTCTGAAGTTCACGTACGACCTGGGGATGTCGTTGCTGGCGCTGGCAAAGTAGCGCGAGACCGACGCCATACAGACAGCTGAATACTGCAGTGCCGCCGACGGAGTGTTCCGCGGGCGGCACTGTGCTTCTCAT
>DBQN01000080.1 GCA_002305255.1 Firmicutes bacterium UBA1393
AGACGTGCCAACCGCCTGTCTTGGTGACAGCTCCACTCTTGTCATTGCTCACGCTATTTGTCCGCGGTTCGCCCGAGATAAGTGTCATCCCAGAGATTGGATTGTGCCATGGCCGCCTTGTGGCGACAAAGAGCGTTTTGTTGTGAAACGGGTCGCATCGAAGCGGGTGGCCGCCGCGATGCGACCTGATCGTTATCTGTACTCGTTCTCCAGGACGACTCTTACGGCGTGATCGTCTACCAGCCGGGCTTGTACACTCATCGCGTGAAGTAGGCATGAGCTCGAGAGAGAGCCGATGGCCCTGGCTGCGCCCTGTGTGGCCTCGTGTATGGCCTTTACCGCCTCGTCGGTGAAGAGCGCCGTGGTCACGCCTGCCGCCTTCAGGTGATGGATTATGTACTGAGCTGTCTCCTCCAGCTCGAAGTAAGGCAGGTGGTAGCGCACGCTGACGCGCTGCGAGATGGCCAGGAGCGATGGCCTGGCCAGGGAGGCCAAGAGTTCTGTCTGGCCGATCAGGATCAAGCTCATGGGCGAGTAGCTGTCCATACGGAAATTGGTCAGGAAGCGTATCTCCTCAAGCATCTGGTGGTTGAGCAGGTGGGCTTCATCGATGATGACCACTGGAATCTTCCCTTGACCCTCTGCCATGTCCACCAAAAGCTCATTCAGTTGCCGCTTGGCATCGCCTCGGTAGAATCTTGGTTTAACCCCTAGCTGGTTAAGGCACTCCCAATACAGGTTCCTGGGCGTCAGCTCCGAGTCGTGCAAGTAGAGCGGCCTGTACTTCGCCTGGGGTAGCTCAGCGACGAACCAGCGGGCTACGGTGGTTTTGCCTGCCCCTACGCTGCCCGTGAACACTCCGATCTGCCTTCGCGATGCCACATAGTTGAGCCTTGAACGCATCTCCCTGACACCTGGTAAGTCCAGTAGTTCGCTGGGCTTGAGGTCCCTTCTGAACGGAGTATGAGTGAAGCCGAAGTACTGTTCGAACATCTACTCGTCCTCCAGAGTCGAGAAGGATATCGCTCCTAACCTGCGTTTCAGCCGCCGCTCCTTCTGCCTCACCATGAGCTCGTCGAAGCCGACCTTTCCCGTCTTTGCGTCGGGTTCCGGAGCCTGGCTGGGAGATTGCACCGATGTCATGGCCGGCTTGGCCTCCGCCACGTGCTCGCCCTTGTAGAACACGGCGATGCTCCCGAGATCGGCAGGATCGAATCTCAGCAGAACTTTCTTTCCGGCGTACTCCACCCCTGCGGCGTACAAGCGGCCTTGGTAGGAGAAGCAACCGGTATGATCCACTTTACGCTCAGCAGAGTGCAGGAAGGCGGCTGTGATCTCCTCCGGGGTCGCAGCGCGCACATCCTTGATTCCTGCCTGCCAGGCATCCAGCGGGGTCTTGCCCTCAAGCGACGAGTGGCGCCTTCTGTGGTAGAACTCATCAAGCCAACCCCAGAACCGCCGGTTGAGCTCTTCAAGGCTCAATGCGGGGGACACCTTGAGCTCCTGGATGAATGACCGGTCAGCTGCTCCTATCCATCGTTCAATTTTCCCCTTGCTAGCGGGCGAGTACGGGGCTGCCGCTAAGTGCCTGACGCCCAGGGTTGCGCAGGCTGTACGAAGCACGCGAGATACGAAGATCTTGCCGTTGTCCACGAATACGGCCTCGGGGACTCCACGCTTGAGGATGGCCCGTCTCAAGCAGTGTTCGAGGCTGTGGCCGTCCTGGTCGAAGTAGAACTCCGCATGGGTGATCAGCCTTGAGCGGTCGTCGATGAACGCGATGAGATAAGTGCGCCTGGGCTTGCCGGATGCATCGGGGACGTAGGGCCCGTACTTGAGATCCCCCTGCCACAGCTGGTTGGGCTTTGCTTTGACGAACCGCTTGACGCCCTTGGCAGGCCGTCTGGGGATGTCCATGCAGCCCGATTCCTTCAGATGCCGTGCTAACGTGGATCGAGACACCGACCCGGGCTCGATGGCGCCTTCGGCGGCCATGATGTCGATGATCTGCCTGACACTGCGGGCGGGCAGCTCCGCCTTGAGGCCGGAGGCGCGCTCCAGCACCCTTGCATCGAGCCCTCGCGACGAGCCCTGGTCGCTTCGTCCTTTCCTGTGTAGGCCTTCGAATCCATTCTTCCGGTAAGCTGCCGCCCACCTTCGCAATGTTCGCATGGATACATCCGGCGCCCCTGATGACAGGTTGCTGATCCGTGCTTGACGAACCTCGCTCCATCCTTCCGATGCTTCCGTCAGGCTCATGCCGTCCTTCGACACCGGAGCGATCACTGCATACCGCTTTAGGGCCTCTTCGACCCGTCTGCCCTCGTTCTTCATGCCTTCCCCTCCCGGTTTGATAGTCTCGTTCAGCATATTCCGAGATGTCTCGTTACGGGAGGTCTCATCTTGTGGCGGTCAGAGCAGTAGGACGCCGGGCAGCAAGCATCCAAGGGTTTGGGCAAGCCCTAACAGCACGTTCACTTGGCTTGCCAGGAGGTTGCACAGGGGGTCGAATCTGAGGGCGCGACCCGCTCTGGCTACGAGTTCTTCGAGATCGCCGTGGAGCTCTTCATTCAGGTGAGCCAGCAGCGCTCGCACTGCGGCGACAACTCGGGGTTCCCTGAGGCGCCGGTCCCTAACCCATCTCTGGATAGTCACGCGTGGCACTCCCAGGGAGGCGCTAAGGCTATTCAGGGATTGGCCGTAGGCGACGTGCTGAACCGCCTCTTCCCGTACCTGTTGGGGATAGGGGCTCCGGGGAGCCAGGAACGACGGGATCAGCGAATGCGACGAGCCGCACCCTGAGCATTCGGCCCTGACCACCCTGACGTCGGGCAAGGGGCCGGGGCGCCGTATCTTCCGCACGTAGCTGCCTCTCAGGGCCATGCGGCCGTCACAACGCGGGCACGTCACGGAGCCATCACGGACACGCCGGCGCACCTCTTCAACGACATGCTGAGCATCGACAGGAGTATTGCAGTTCGGGCAACAATCGATTAGAATCAAAGTGCTTACTGGGGGATGAAGTGTTCACGGGGAGAGGCTGTCACCTCACTGATCCGCTGACCTTCATCTCTCTCCTATTTTTTCTGACATCTTCAATTCTACATGACCCACCTCATTCTTCACAATGACACACAATTCGAGCAAAACGCGCTCAGGTACGGCCAT
>DBQN01000031.1 GCA_002305255.1 Firmicutes bacterium UBA1393
AGCCACGCTGCCAGATGACTGTGTCGATCGCCTGAACTAGCTTCTGCGGCCTGACGGCACGGGGTGCACGTCCATCAGGTAACTGGACGAGGGCGACTGAGGTTCGCGGTCAGACTTGTCTCTGTCTGCGTTGCAGAACACGATGGTCACGGCTATGGCCGCCAGGAGGTCCGCTGCCACCGACAGCCACGCTGCGATAAGGTCGAGTCTATCCGCAAGGCGACTGCAAGATTCATCGCTCAAGCCCGATTCCTCCCTGCATCATCCACCACTCCACAATACGTGTTGCTGTCACGGTCGGTGACGCGGCGAGGCAGGACTCGCCGGTTGCAGCTTGGCCTCGCTGATCGAGCTGAGCACGATGGCAGACTACCTCACGACNNTCGCTGATGTTGATCCCGAGGGCATCAAGGACGTAGTGCCGGCGCCGTTCGAACCGGGCCCACATGTCGGGGTAACTAGCTTTGATGCTGGCCCTAAGCTCCTCATCTGCCAGCACGATGCCGTCTTCGATGTTTGCTCCGAAGTACGGAGCGGGAGGTGTGATGATCACGTCATGCTGCAGGTAGTTGCCGCTCTGAAGCCTCACGTCAGACTCGGGCATGAAAGGCGTAGACACCCATTCATCGGCAGCGATGAGATGACCGGGGTTCAGATTCCAGCCGAAGTCTGACCTGGGCAGCCTGGTCTCAACCATCTCCCATATCTCGCGGCCTTCGATGCCGATGCGCACGGTCTCATACCACGCAGTTGCCATTGCAAAGTAGGGCTTGGCAACGCGCTCAAACCAGTCTTGTACAGCAGAAGCAAGATCCGTCTCATCAAGTGCGATATACGCTGCCCGGCAGGAGAGCGCGCCCTCTATTCCAAAGGCGGTGGTCAGGAAGTCTCCCCGCTGTGCGATCCTGCCTGTAGGGCTGGTCAACCCGAATCGTGCCTTCTCGCCCACTGAGAGCATGGCATGGACCGAGAGCGGAAGCCCACTACTCCGAAGGTAGTCGGCCAGCTCCAGCTCTGTCATCCCCTCATTCACATTGTCCATCAGCGCCAGCATCGAGTTGGCAACACGGCACGCGGCATACTCGAACACGGCTATTTGATCCGGTTCCATCACCGTGCGCAATCCATCGCGCGGGCACATGAACAGGCCGGTGACATTTCTGACGCTGCCTGCCTCGCCTGCGCCACAGCCACCGGTCGCTGCCGCCCCCACTGCCTCGAGAACTGCCTGAACTATGTAGTGGGGTATCTCGAACGACGACGCCGGGCACCCATCCTTCGGTGTGAAGTACTTCCAACCCACGGTGCCCACTGTCATGCCATGCTTCAGCCCGGCGTGACGCAGGATCTCCTTGAGGGATCTCACGTGTTCCCGCGGCTGCCCGATAAGGCTGAAGGTGGGATAGTGCACGCCCTCCAGTTCTGCGGCGGTATACCTCACCATGTCGATGTTCTCTGTGCCGAGCACGGCCTTGGGAGTGCCTGACTGGCCCACCACCAGCAGCGCCTCCTCGAAGCGAGGGCCAAATCCGGCCAGGTAGGCGAAGTTGGCAGCATGTTCGCGGTCGGCGTATATCACCACCTGGTCGAGGCCGACTTCCTGCATCCTCCTGCGCAGGCGGTGGAGCCTGGCTCGATACACTTCAGGAGGCAATTCCGGGTATCGGCGAGGAATCTCACTCTGTGGCGGGGGAATGGCTAGCAGCCTAGTCTCGCGTGCCATCTCCTGTCACTACCCTTCATGGTCAAGTCAGCGATGGCGTCTACCTGGACTTCACGTCTACAAGTACCGCCACCATGAGGATCAGGCCCTTGATGATCTGCTGCCAGAACGCCTGCACATTGAGCATGCTCAAGCCATTGTCTATGCTGGCCATCACCAGTGCTCCGAGCAAAGCCGCCGGGATGCTGCCCGATCCTCCCTGAAGACTGGTACCTCCAATGACGCACGAGGCTATCGCATTCATCTCAAACTGATTGCCCGCATTGGCGGTGGCTGCGTTGAGACGGGCTGTCAACACGATTCCGGCCATGGCACCCAGCACGCCCATGAGGGCGAAGATCTGCACTATCGCCCGTCGCACATTCACGCCCGACAGGCGGGCGGCCTCCAGGTTGCCGCCGATGGCACGGGCATAGCGACCCAGTTGAGTGCGGCTGAACACGAAGGCGAACAAGGCGGCTATGACTATCAAGAGCACGACCGGAACCGGCACACCTCGATAACGGTGCATTATCACGACAAAGCCGATGGCCAGCCCTGAGTAGAAGGCGGCCAGGCCTACCTCGGCCCACAGCGGCTTCACTGGGAACTCGTACTTGAGCTTGTTTCGTCGCGACACGAATGTATAGGCAATGATCAAGGCAACGGCGGCGATGGCCAACACTACTCCGGCGACGGCAGAGAGATATGCCTGGCCCAGCCACTGAAACGTCGGGTTCATCGGCCCGATGTTCACTCCTTTGGTGATGCCAAGGATGGATCCGCGAAACACCAGTGACCCTCCAAGTGTCACGATGAAGGCCGGAACCTGGCCGTGGGCGACCCATAGCCCCTGCCATATGCCTATGACCGTGCCCAAGATGAGCGCGACAACAATGCTGATAGCTGTGGACGGCCAGCCTGGCTGCAGCCATGTGACGCCGAGTTGCGTGCCCAGGGCAGGCAACCACCGAATCTGCAGCATTGCGGCGATAGCGCCTGTAAGCCCTGCCACAGCTCCCACCGACAGGTCAATGTGGCCAGCTGTTATGACAAACACCATGCCAATAGAGAGGTAACCGTTGATGGCCGTCTGGCGGAACAGGTTCGACATGTTGCGTGGCTCAAGGAATGTTCCCTGTGTGGCGACGGCCAGAGCAAGCCAGATGGCGAGTAGCGCGAACACCATGGTGTATGCGCGCAGGTTGTATCTCAGGCCCCTCCGGCGGGCTTGCTCTATGAGCGACACATCTGCAGCTGACTGACGCCTTTCCAGCTGTGTACCTGCCACTGTACCGCAGCTCCTTTCGGGCGGATTTCCCTACAACCCAGTCTTGCGCGCCCTCTTACGCGCCCTTTTGCGCACCCTCTTGCGCCCCCATTGCGGCCAACGACATTATCCTCTCGGGGCTCGCTTCATCGGCGCCGACTATCCCCGCCACTGCGCCTTCGTGCATTACCAGCACTCTATCGCTCATGCCCAGGATTTCCGGAAGCTCAGACGAGACCATTACAATCGCCATGCCGCTGGCGGCCAGACGATCCATGAGCTCGTATACCTGGTACTTGGTGCCCACATCTATCCCTCTGGTGGGCTCGTCTAGCATCAGTATCCGGGGCCTGGTCATGAGCCACTTGGCTATGGACACTTTCTGCTGGTTTCCCCCGCTGAGTGTGTCGACCCGCGACTCTATCGAAGGGGCCTTGATGTTCAACTCCCTGACCATTCCTAACGTGGAGGCCAGCTCGGAGTTGGTATCGACTACAGCGCCATTGCTGAGGTCGGGCAATGAGGGCAGTGTCATGTTGTGAATGACTGAATGCATGAGTATGAGACCGGTGTTCTTCCTGTCCTCAGTGACCAGCGCCATCCCGAGGGCGATGGCATCGCGAGACGAGTGTATGCTGCACTCCTTCCCTTCGACGGCGATCTCCCCTGATGGCTGGAACCCGTATTCTCCGAACAGGCTCTGAAGGAGTTCCGTCCTGCCTGAACCCATGAGACCTGATATGCCCAGGATCTCGCCGGCCCTCACATCAAACGACACACCTCGAACCGCGTAGAGCTCCTTGTTCTCGGGGTTTCTGACCGTCCAGTCCCTCACAGACAACATCACTTTGCCCGCAGTTCTAGTCTTTGGAGGGAAGCGGCCGGTGGGGGCGCGTCCGACCATCATGGCGATGACGTCATCTTCGGTGACGTCGCGGGTCGGCCTGGTTCCGATACACCTTCCGTCTCTCAGCACCGTGATGCGGTCGGCAATGTCGAAAAGCTCCCTGAGCTTGTGTGATATGTAGATGCAGGTCACACCGGCGTTTCTGAGCTCACGCAAGGTGGTCATCAGGCTTTCGACTTCTGAATCGTTCAGGGCGGAGGTGGGCTCATCCAGGATCAGGAGCCTTACGTGCCCCCGCAGGGCCTTCGCGATCTCCACCATCTGCTGTTGACCTACGCCGAGAGTACCCACGAACGCGGTGGCGGGCACGTTCAAGCCAAACCGGCTGAGAAGCTCTCGCGTTTCGCTGTAGAGTTTCATCTGATCGACAATCCCGTACCGGGCCCGTTCGGCGCCGAGGAAGATGTTCTCCGCTACAGTCATCTGCTTGACCAGTGCCATTTCTTGATGGATGATGCGTATGCCCCTCGCCTCGGAATCGCGTATTCCCGCGAACCGCACCGGCTCGCCGGCGAAGAGTATCTGGCCCTCATAGGTTCCATAGGGGTGAGTACCGCTGAGTATCTTCATGAGGGTGGACTTGCCCGCCCCGTTCTCTCCACAGAGCCCGTGGATCTCTCCTTCGAGGATCTCCATAGACACATCATCCAGGGCACGAGTGCCCGGGAAGTCCTTGGTGACATTGCGGATGTCAAGAAGAACGCCAGATTCCACGTGCACGGCTCTCCCCCATTTCGAAACGCGTTTCTGTGAGCCGAGGGTAAGGGCTGCGCCTCCCCCCCTGCGGAACGTGGGAAGAGACGCAGCACCGTACAGCATGCAGCACTACCCTGTGGGCCACTGATCCCTGGGGATGTTGCGATATACATCCTCTAGCTTGTGGAACCCACCCTTGACGATGACCTCGTAGAGGTTCTCCTTAGTGACGGGAACAACTTCCACGAAGATGGCATCCTGCTCGATGCCTTTCTGAGCGTTCACGTACTTGCCATTGATAGTGGCGGGGCGCTTGCCCTGAGCCAACTCAACGGCAGCATTCATGGCGGCATCCGCCAGCACGCGAACGTCTTTGAATATCGATACTGTCTGAGTGCCTTCAGCTATCCTCTGGCATGCCACGAGATCTGCGTCCTGGCCGCAGGTAGGCACTTTGCCGGCAAGACCCTGCTCCTTGAGGGCCTGCACGGCACCGCCGGCCGTGCCGTCATTGGAGCACACGATAGCATCGATCTGGTTGGCATGGGCCGTGAGGGCATTCTCCACATGCTTGAGGGCTTCCTCAGGGCTCCACGCGTCACACCACTGCTCTCCGAGGAGCTTGATGTCGCCGCTATCGATCAGCGGCTGCAGCACCTGGAAGTGACCCTTGCGGACGAGGTACGCGTTGTCATCTGTGGGCGAGCCGCCGATCCAGAAGTAACGGCCCTTGGGAACCTGCTCCACGACGGCCTTGGCCATCTCGTATCCGACTCTGACGCTGTCAAAGGAGATGTAGATGGCATCAGGATGGTAGATGGCAACGTCATACGCGATACACGGGATGCCTTCGCTGCTGGCCATGGCAACGCCATTCGCAGCCACATCACTGTTTCTGGCGATGATGATCAGGGCATCGACTCCCCGGGCGATCAAGTTCTCAATCTGCGAGTTTTGCACAAACTCATCATTGTTCGCGTCGGTGAATACTACGTCTACGCCCAGCTGTTCGGCCTTCTCGGCCATGAGCGCCCGCTCCCTGGCCCAGCGTTCTTCGGAAAGACTACGAATGGACACCCCAATGGTCACCCGCTGGGCGGCAAAGGCCGGCATGGTGATCGTCATCGACAGAAAGAGAACAACTAGCACGAAACCGACACCCAGTCCAAAGCGCTTGAATGTCATCCTTGCTTGCTCCTTTCTCTTGATGCAAAGTGGACAGTCTCAGCTTAGCCTCGAACACTCACGTCTCTCACGGCTGTGCGAAGCCAGATCCACCTCCTTTCGTATGTCATTGCTCGTCATCAGCTGTTGGAGCCAACAAACTCCGCCCCTCGGTCGCAGAAATCCCTCAGCGCGCCGTAGAGCGGGCGGTAGAGCGAATGTAGTCCTCTGTAAACTGCAGCTCTCTCTGCACACGGCTGCACAACCGAACCCGTATCCTTCACAAACTGCCTGCATGCATCCTCTACGTGGTTGAACATCTTCACCCCGACTGACGCCAGTATCGCGGCGCCATACGCAGGCCCTTCGTCTGCCCCAACCCTGACGACCTCAACATCAAGGCAATCGGCTAGTATGCTCCGCCAGAGCCCGCTCCGTGCGCCGCCTCCCGACGCGTACACCCGAGAGGTATGCACACCGACCTCCTGCGCCAGCTCGGTGCAATCGCAGAGGCTGAGGGCCACGCCTTCCAGCACGGCCCTGGCCATGTGGGCTTTCGTATGCCTGAGAGACAGGCCTATGAATGCGCCACGAGCCTTCGGATCGCTATACGGCGTGCGCTCACCCGACAGGTACGGCAGGAAGACCAGGCCCTCACACCCTGGCTCGATCTGTTCTGCCAAAGCCGTGATGAGCTCGTACTCGTCAATGCCTTCAGCCTTCGCCCGTTGCTTCTCGCTCTCGCACAGCGCATCTCGGAACCACCTGAGCGAGCCGCCGGCCGCCAGCGTCACGCCCATCAGATGCCACTTGCCGGGCACCGCGTGGCAAAACGAATGCAGCCGGGCCTGACGGTCGTACGCCGGAGCGTCACAGCTCCAGAAGAGCACACCGCTGGTGCCGAGCACGCAGGAGGCCTGTCCCTGACTGACAATGCTGTTCCCCACTGCTCCCGCAGCCTGATCGCCGGCTCCAGCTACCACAGGTATCCCGACCGCCAGCCCGGTGGCTGATGAGGCCGCCGCGGTGACGTGCGCCACCACCTCAGGCGACTCGAAGCATTCAGGGAGCCACGCTCTGGAGATTCCAAGGGCTTCGAGCATCTCATCTGACCAGCGCCTTGAGGCTACATCGAACAGCAGAGTGCCTGACGCATCTGACACATCTGTAGCGTAAGAGCCGGTGAGGCGGTATCGAATGTAGTCCTTGGGCAGCAGCACCTTCCGGGTGGCTGCGTAGGTTTCGGGATCGTTCTCGCTCAACCAGACTATCTTCGGAGCCGTAAACCCGGGCAAAGCTCGGTTCAGCGTGAGGTCAATGAGCCGGCTGCCACCTACGGTGTCAGCTATCTCCTCGCACTGCTTCTCAGTGCGACCGTCGCACCACAGGATGGCGTTTCGCAGAACATCGCCGCGGGAATCGAGGAACACCGATCCGTGCATCTGCCCTGTGAGTCCCACAGCCAGAACATCGACCTTGCCTACCGCGCTTGCCTTGCCGGCCGCGGCAATACACTCGCGAATGGCCTGAACAGTAGCCTCCCACCACACGTTGGGATCCTGCTCTGCCCAACCTGGCCTGGGGCTGAGTAGCGGGTACTCCGCCCCGGACGATGCCACCACGCTGCCGTCGCCCGATACGATCAGCACTTTGACGCCGCTGGTTCCCACGTCAATTCCCATTACGCAGTCCATAGACTACACTCCCTGCTCTAGTGCGGGCCCTAGGCGCCGTGCGAACGCCGTCTCAGATTGACTGATTGCCGGAAGCTCTCGTCAAGGCCCATGGCTTGATAGACCGTCTTGTATGCAGCGACAGCATCGTGCTGAGCCTGCGCTTCAGCGAGGGCATTGTCGTCGATCCTTGCTGCGATGGAGTCGATGAACTCCCACTGGTACACGTTCTGCCTCACGGCCTCGATCTGGTCTTCGGTATACGGGAATAGGTCAAATCCGATGCGTTCTCCATCTCGTCCATATCCGGCCCTCCGCAGCTCTACAGCGAGCTCGAGAGTCTCCATGAAGCATGTTGCGCCTGTCATGTTGTCGTCGTCGAACGTGCCCCATCCCGAGTTCCCATGGTGGTGCCCGAGCAGGCCCTCGTTCGACAGCAAGGCGGCGTACTCCGCCAGCGTTTCGCCGTTCATTATCAGGTGCTGCCAGTCCATGTTCACCTTGAGTAGGTCAGTAGGTACGCCGGCCTCCGCCACCTTGTGTATCACATGAAGCGTCATGCCGATGTTGCGCATGAGTATCTTCATGGCAGGCTCTGAGTTCTTGTGCTCGAGGAGCACCGTGACGCCCTTTCCATGGGCATAGTCAACGATCTCGGCGATCGCGCCGATGAAGCTCTGCCACACCTGGCCGTAGGGTATCTGGAACGGATAGTTGTAGCCCTCTCCGCCTGGCCATATGATGAACTTGGCCCCTGCTTGCGCAGCGACGTCCACCCCGCGTTTGGCGGTGTCAACCGCTTCCCTCCGGAGCTTCGGGTCGGGGTTGATGAACGAACCCAGGGCATACTTGGGCATAGAGAACAGCCCTAACGCCACGGCGTACAGGTCCGCGTCCCCCAGAGCCTCGACGATGACGTCCAGGTTGTCTTCTGACACTTCTGAAGGGTAGTGGAACTCATAGCCATCGATGAGGTCGCCCAGACCATCCACTACTCGACGAACCTTCGAGGGCATGTCTTCTCTGAACGTCTCAGGATGGTAGCCGCCGGGCATGAAGCGCGTTGCGTTGGCGCCGAACGCCCAGATTCCAACACTGTTCTTCACTCTCTTGATGGTCATGGCATGATCCTCCCCTACAATGCTATCTTTGGGAGACTGAGCAGGTCATTTAGGACCAGTGAGATCCCGCCAATCGCGCACGCATCCTGGCCCAGGGCTGCCTGCACCACCCGGACCTCCCCTGCCAGTTGAGTGAGCCCCCTTGCCCGGATCTCCTTTTCAGCCTCATCGAGGACGAGCTGGCTGCAGCACCCGACGGTGCTACCGACGATCACGAGGTCGGGGTTGAAAGTGTTGATCAAGCCCGCAATGCCGATTCCCAGGTACTTCCCAGTTTCCGCGAGGGCGCGCCGGGAGACTTCATCGCCGTCGGAACATGCCTTCGCGAGTTCGTCCACGGTGAGCCTCTCGCTCGCACGTCGGGCAAGGATTGTGGGCCTGCCGTCTCGAATGGCCTGAGCTGCCCTGCCCAGCGCAGCCCTCTCTGACGCCAGCGTCTCCCAGCAGCCTCTGTTGCCGCATCCGCACTCCGGCCCGTCGGGCTGTATGGTGAAATGCCCCATCTCCCCTGCATAGCCCATGCTCCCGCGATACAGCTCGCCGTTGATCACAATGCCCACGCCTATACCGATTCCCACGCTCAGGTAGACCATGTTCTGCACGCCTACACCTGCGCCGAACCACTTCTCCCCGATCGCGCCTGCGTTGGCTTCGTTGTCAACGAACACGGGTACTCCCAACTGATTCTCCATCATGGCCCTGAGTGAGACATCCTTCCATCTGAGGTTCGGCGCAAACGCCAGCACACCGCTGTTCGCCCTGACCAGCCCGGGCACCCCGACTCCGACTCCGATGAGCCCCTGAAGCGTTGGGGGCACCGACGCTGCCGTAGACTTGATCGCATTCACCATGCTCTCTACGATCGCGTCCACGCCATCGTCGGGATGTATTGCGAGCTCACTGCGGGCTACCACATTCGCCATGATGTCGGATGCGATGAGCCTGACGAAGTTGACCCCCAGCTCAACGCCGATTATGACGCCTACCTGTGGATTGGGTTTCAGCATGATGGGTTTCCGCCCTAGCGCAGACTCCCCCATTCCCACCTCGGTGACATAGCCGCCGGCGATCAGCTCATCAACGAGGGATGATACTGTAGTTCTGTTCAACCCGGAGGCCCTGGATATATCGGCCCTCGATATAGGACCCGATCTCCACACCATGTTGAGCACTATGGCCTTGTTCAGGTCTTTGACAAGACCCTGGTTTCCCGTGGTAGGTGTCGAATGATGGCTGTTTTCTGCTGAGTGGCGAGAACTCTTTATGTTCATGCCGTGACTCCTATTAGTTTGTTGATTGGCTCAACTAATGTTGTACGCGAGTATTCTGCATCGTGGCGGTGATTCCTTCCCCCGCCACCGGCGGGGAGAGAAGATATTTCGGTTTGATGGTATCACCCAGAGTACACGGAGGAGATGAAGCTGATCGCTGATATGGCATTACATAGGCAATGGAACACGATACCTATGTAGATGTTGTTCTTTCTCCAGACGACCAACGCGGAGGGAAGAAACACGGCAATCCTGAACAGGTTGTTGAATGGAAGCCAGAGATGGTACAGCGAGAACAGTATCGTGACTATCACTGGCGCTAGATTACCGAATCTACTGATCTTCGCCGTGAGGTACCCTCTGAAGAACAGTTCTTCCACGATCGGACCGACAATAACGTTGAGCACAAAGTAGCCAATACAAGCCAACAGTACCATGCCACTGGAGTACTGCTTCAAGTACTCAATGTTGCTCCAGTCGAAATACGCGGGGGTAATCTGTGCGAGCCGGTCTGAAATCGGAGCAACCAGGTTGTTCTCCAATGGTGCTATCGTCACAGACATAATCCCCGAGAACCCGAACAGAACCGACGCGTACAGAAGTACTCGCCACCAACTCATTGCGCTGTGCCGGGAGAACGAACTCCGCAGGGAGTATCTACCGTACTCTTCCTTGCTTGCACGCCTGACTATGCCGATCTCGATTGGAAACAGAATGAACGCAGCGCAAAGAAAGAACAACAGGAATGAAGGAATCGCGTCTTGCATGAACCCTACGATGACATAGACCGTGGTCACTATTAAAGTCGGGACAAAGATCAGACCAAGCAACTTCCAGATACTCATCGCTCCGACACGTCTACTTGCTGTCATCATCTGTCACCCTCACTTCTGTGATTTCAGCGTTGTGAAAGGCTTTCCGTCCTTCCTGCAGATGATCTGCAGTGCATCCCTGGCGGTCTTAAGTGCCACCGGCACGCCGCCTCCCGGGGTAATCCAGTGGCCAACGGCGTAGAAGCCCTCGAGCCCCGGAAGTGTCTTCGGGAGACTCTTCCCGAAGTTCGCGGTCGTGGGCAGCCAGCCCATGGGCGCGCCCCTCCAGTTGCCAGTGTATCGAGAATACGTAGCCGGCGTCGCCACGTCCACGACCTCTACCTGGGCGGCTAATCCAGGATAGTCCCTCTCCAACTCGTCTATGACAGCCGCGGCGAGGGCCTGCTTCTCTTCCCTGTACCGCTCCCTGTTCTTGTGCAGCTCTGCCCAGTATTCGTACTCGGTGAATAGGCGCACCGCAAACGCCGTCTTGCCCTCGGGCGACAGCGTCCTGTCAAGAGCGTAGTTGTGCAATACCAAGCATGAGACTGCCTTGCCTGCGACTATGAGAGGATCTCGCGGTCTGACGCAGATCAAGCGGGACTCGTTGCCCATGTTCCGGTTTATGCCTAGCGAGACTTGTATGTAAGGCGGAAAAGGAGCGTTCTCTCTGAACCACTCCTCCACTGCCTGCGGGGTGTAATCACCACCCAGCAGGCCATTGACCGTAGCATAGTAGTCCGCAGCGGAGATCACGATTGCTGCCTGCGCCTCGCTCCCGTCGGCAAGCCTTATGCCGGTCACCTTGCCGTCGCTGACAAGTATCTTCTCAACACGCTGACCATAGAGAATCTGTCCACCGAGGCTTTCATACCTTCTTGCGATGTTCTGAGCCAGTCTCAGAGACCCGCCGTCCGGGTATCCGGCGGTGCCGTTCGAACACCAGGCCAGTACGCCGGCGAACATGTATACAGGCATGTTGTTGTTCCAGATCGAAGTGAGCGCGTCTCTCAGCAACGAGCTTCTGAACGCGGAAGCAAACTCCGCCATGCTGATCTTGCCGTACGTGAAGAAGTAATGGTACCCCCGCGCCTGTTTCAACAAGTCCACCATCATGGCGATGCCGTCCAGACTACCCATGACTTCAGGGGCCATGGCCACGGGAGCCTTGAAGCCCTTGAACACTCTGATAATCGCGCACAGTCGCTCGATGGGCACCCGATCCTCCGGCGCATGTGCCACCAGCTCCGCCTTCAGCCGGTCCGGATCAGTGTACAGGGTTACGACTCGCCCGTCGTGGCTGCGATAGCGGCAGTACTCGTCGTGGTGATGAAAGCGGATGTCCTTGAGAGCGCCTACTTCCTGCCACAGTGGATGAAACATACCGTCCGGCTCGGCGCCGGTCAGCCAGTCAATGCTGCCGTCGAACGTGTATTGCCTGCGCGTCCAGGACGTGCATAGTCCTCCGGGTATGCTGTGCGCCTCATAGATGCAGCTGTCATAGCCGTTCATCTGGGCGTAACAGCCTGCCGACAGCCCAGCTATCCCCGCGCCGATGATGATGAGAGACTTGCGGCCCATGGTGCCTCCTGCCTTCGACGGCGGCGAACTATTGGGACTATGCTGAGACCGGGCGACCGAGCGGTCGCGCATCCGAACGATCTAGCGATCGAACGCCACGCGCCTGCGGCTCCCGGCAGGCAACGCCTTGTCGTAGTACACAATTGCCGCGGTAATGATGAGCAGGATCACGGTCTGAATGAGCTTCGTGGATTCCAGCACCGAGAAGAGCTCTGCTGACACGACGGCCATGATGTGCAGCAGCACAGCTGCCCAGATGTTCCGGCCATTCTTTTCGTACACCCAGTTGAGGATGAGCGCCAGCGGAATGAGGCTGATGAAGAAGTTGAGAACGTACGGGGCGCCGAGGCGCCAGAGCTCGTTCTGATAGGAGTCTTTGACGAAGAATAGCGGCACATGCCATGCGGCCCACAAGATGACGAAAACGGCGCTGGCTTTGAGGAAGGAGGATCTGCTCCGCAGGCTGTCGACGCCGTAGCCTCGCCATCCCAACTCCTCAGAGGTTGGCGCCAGAATCGAGATGAGCAAGCCTAGCATCGCCTCTGCGCTCATGAGGCCGAACTCACTCGACAACCTGAATTGATCTGCCGACTGTCCGAACAGCAGTGACACCGCGATGGAAAGCAGAATGGTTGCCGGCATAAGTAGAAAGATGGCGGGAAGATAGGCTGGCCTCATCCGAAGCAAGCTCAGCCTGCTCATGAAGTCCTTCTTCAGCTCCCGATCTCTCGAGCCGAACACAATGCAGAGCGCGACTATCGCGGGCGCAATGGATCCCAGCATCATGCAAGGGAACAGTAGGGACTCACTCTCGGGTCGATGACTGAAGTATGCCGCTGCCGACCATGATATCCAGGTAACCAGCAGCGTGGGCACGAAGAACTTGGCGGGACTATACGTATGTCTCTTCACAGTCGCAGCCTCCCTATCACTACGCCCGTCTTGTCGGAATCCAGATGGTCATGCCCTGTCCACTGAGAGAGTATACCACTCGTTAAGTAACCGGGACACCACACTTTGGCCGGTCTGGCAACACAACAGCCCCCATCGACAGATGTGGGGGCTGTGTAGTGCTGTCGCCGGGCAGTGGTTCTCGATTGGGAGGAACCTAGCTCTCGGGGTGTTTCTGTTCCGCCGAAATCGTTCAGGGCAGTTAAATGGCTCCGTGTTCACTTGCGAACCTGATCGCATCCTCCTCATCCAGCGGTCGGCTGATGAGATACCCCTGAACCTTGTCACAGTCGTGTTCCTTCAGATACTGCAGCTGGATGTCGTGCTCGACTCCTTCAGCAATCGTGCAGTGCCCCAGCTTGTGTGACATCGAAATGATATCGCCCGTAATCGCCCTCTTCAGGTTTGTGCCCATCAACTTGTCGACAAACTGCTTGGCGATCTTCATGCAGTCGATTCTCAGCTCTTTTGCCCTGGAGAGAGAGGAGTAGCCGGTTCCAAAGTCGTCTATGGCTATGTGCAGCCCCGCGTCCCTCAGTTCCTTCGTCATGCTGTTGATGCCCTTGCAGTCGGAAGCGAACACCGATTCCGTGATCTCGATCCCGACGTTATTCGAGTCAATCTGCCTCTCCCTCATTGCGCCGAGCAGCCAGCTCGCGAAATCCGGTTTTAGCAGCTGAATTGCAGAAACGTTGATAGCGATGCCTATCCTACCGTATCCGCGTGCCTTGAGCTTGTTCAAGAACGAGAAAGCTTTGAGTATCACCTTCTCGCCAATCGGGAGAATGAGCTTTGTCTTCTCAGCAATGGGGATGAACTCTGCAGGCGGCACCGGTCCGAGTTCTGCAGTCCACAACCTGGCCAGCGCCTCAAAACTGGAGATTGCGTTCGTCCTCAGATCGACGATCGGCTGATACTGAAGATACAGCTCAGCCTTGGCATGATCATCGGCCACCGCGGCGTTGAGAGCTTCCACAATGTATGTTTCCCGGTTGACTGTGGCCTCCAGCTCCTCGTCATAGACGCATACCTGGAAGTCGTTTCGAGACGCGTTAACATGCTTCTCCGAAGCAATCAGCAGTTTCCTCAAGATCAAGTCCACATCGGCTTCATGCTGGCTCTGCCCAATCTCCAGAATCCCGATCCCGCCTCCGATTCTGTCGGTTACGAACAGAGACTCCAGAGTATCTGCGATAGTTTCAGCGAAATTAACCAGCTCGCGTTTGTCCTTGTAGTCATACCAGTAGAACACAAACCGATTCTCACGCGCATGGAACAGGAGACGACTATCGGTGGAGAACTGATTGAGGACTTCAGCTGCTTTCTTTATCAGGCCCTGGGTGTACTGGAACCCGTAGTTGACCGCTAGCAGCTGCACCATGCTCAAGTTGATGCCAATCAGCGCCCGCTTTGATTGCCTCTCCAGTATGGCGTCTCTCTTGAGCAGTGACTCCAGGTAGTTGCGATTGTACAGGCCCGTCCATCTGTCGTGCTCACTTATGTACTTGCGTTCCATCTCCATTTGCTTTCTGTCTGATACGTCCTGAACAAGACAGATGTGACTCATCTCACTGTTCGGCTGTGGGGTCATGGCCGCAACGATCATATGTACCCACACAACGGATCCGTCAGGCCTGATGTATCGTTTGTCCATCGAGTAGTTTCTGATCTCGCCGGCCTGCAGTCTCTGGAGGTTGTCGAGGTCTTCCTTCACGTCGTCAGGATGGGTAATTGCGACCCATCCCAGTTCAGCGAGCTCCTCCATCGTTCTGCCTGTGATCTCCTCATACACTGAGTTGGCCCTCACCAGAACCCCCTCAGGGCGTTCCGGATCGCCTCCACGCGTAATCGCAATGCCGATGGGAGCCTGCTCGAGGATCATGTCAAGGGAGTACGTCTGTTCGTCGAGCTTGCGCTCTAACGCATCCTGAGCGCGTAATAGAGCAGCATGGACATCGATCCTGACTTTCAATGAGTCCATGTGAATGGGTTTGCGGATGTAGTCGACAGCGCCCAGCCTGAGACCTTTGATCTCGTTTTCAAGCTCATCGTAGTTCGTCAGTATTATCGTGCGCAGTCGCCTGAACCGCTCGTCGCCGCGCAGGGCTTCGAGGAGCTGAAACCCGTTCATGTTGGGCATGTTCAGATCGAGTATGAGCAAGTCAATCCCATTGACTTCCTCCAACACACGCATGGCTTCCAAGCCGTCGCAAGCAGTCAGGATGGAATACTCGCTCAGCATGCTCTTGATGATCAACCTGTCAAATGCCGAGTCATCTACGACCAAGATCTTGATCTGCATTGCGAATCCTCCGTCCTTTGGCACCCGGTCTCGCCTTCCTGTACGATAATCACCGGGCGACGCTGTCTATCTGCTCAAGCAGTCTCCTCAGTAGATCTGCAAACTCGTCATACAGCTGCGCTATGTCGTCTTCCTTCTCCTCATTGAGTGCTCTATACAATGACACGGCTACGGCATGAAGTGAGCCGGCGCCGATACTGCCGGAACTACCCTTCAGCTTGTGTACGATCTGCGCGGCATCAGCGTATCTCCTATCACGAACTGCAGCTCCGAGGTTCTCCAGGGTATCCCGGTTCTCTCTGCGGTACTCAAGCAACACTTGATGATACAGCTCTTCATTGCCGCCCACGTTTGTCACACCCTGTTGCCGGTCGAGGATGTACGAGTCAGCTTCGCCTTCGCTGTCAGGTTCACTCTCAAGGATGATGTCGCTGATGGTCTGAATGAAGCGATCAGGATCAAATGGCTTGCTGATGTAGTGGTATATGCCACTCTGCTCGCACTTATTTCGAACACCCAGAACAACGTCTGCCGTCATTGCCACGATGGGAACCGTGGTTGAGATCTCTCGGATCTTCTCCGCAGCTTCGTAGCCGTTCATGACAGGCATGTGAAGATCCATCAACACAAGATCGATCTTGTGTTTGTGCTCACGATATTGCTCTACGGCTTCTTGCCCATCGTTTGCGATGATAGACTCGATCCCCACCCGCTCCAACAGCGACTTCGCAATCAACTGATTGGTCTTGTTGTCTTCTGCCAGCAATACATGGTGCGGCCTCGTGAGCTTCGCCGGACGGACTTCTCGGCTGGCCGAGGGCTGGGAGCCTGACACTGCTTTGAGGTTGAAGATATCGAGAATCCCATTGAGCAGTATCGACGGCATGATGGGCTTGCCGACGCCAATGTCGATTCCACGCTCGTTCAGTTGATCGAAGAGATCTTCGCGCATCATCGGCAAGAGCACCATGAGCTTTGGAAGCTTGGCGATCTTCCTGTTGCTCCGCAATGCCTCAATGAACTGGAACCCACCTTCAGCCGGAGTATCGTAATCGATGATGAATAGGTCGAATGGCTTGGCGAAGGTGCCGTTTGCCACTTCGAGCATGCTGACGGCACTAGCCTCTGAACTGGTGAGTTCACAGTGCATTCCGAAGGCACCCAAGTAGCCTGCAATAAGATTGATGTTGGCGCCTGACTTCTCGAGGACTAGGGTTCTGACATCACGGAAGTGATGGGCCGACAAGGCCTGTCGGTACACCTGCTCTCTCTCCTCGTCAACACTGAGTGACAGTCGAATGATGAATGTGGAGCCCTCGCCGGGAGTGCTGAACACCTCTATCTCTCCACCCATCAGGTCCAGCAGGTTCTTGACTATCGACAGCCCCAGTCCTGAGCCTCCAAAGCGCCGGTTGATGCTGCTGTCGCCCTGCTCGAAGGGTGTGAACAGCCTGGCCATTTGCTCTTCCGACATTCCTATGCCTGTGTCTTTGATGATGACTGACACATGGTAGATGTCGTTTTCCTTTGCCACCAGCCGAATGTCTAGCGACACTTCACCGGCCGTGGTGAACTTGGCCGCGTTATTCAGGACATTGAGCAACACCTGTTCGATGCGCTTTGAGTCGCCGAGGAACCAGTTGGGAACTTGAGGGTCCCTAGTCAACCTGAAGCCGATTCCCTGTTCGTTAATCTTGTAAGAGACGATACTGACTACATTCTGAATCACCTGATCCATGCTGAAGGGCGCGACCTGAATCTCGACCTTGCCCGCCTCGATCGCAGAGAAGTCGAGAATGTCGTTGATGATGCTCAGCATGCTATTCGCCGCCTGGGTGATCCGGTCAATATACATGCTCTGCGTCAGCGAAATCTCAGTCTTCTTCAACAAGTATGACATGCCTGTGATGGCATTCAGGGGCGTCCTGATCTCGTGCGACATTCTTGCCATCGCACTTGACTTGAACTCGTTTGCCTTGTCAGCTTCGCGCTTCGCCTGCTCCAGGTCTATTTGGATCTGCTTTCTGTGCTGGATCTCTCTCTGCAGCCTCACAATCCAAAAACCAGAGACGCCAAGGGCAACAGCAACCAGACCACCGATGATAGAGAGTGTGCGGATGAGCGGCCCGTAGTCTATGTGGGTATCCAGCTCGATCCACTTGTTGTTGATGGCGGTCCTTTCAGCCTGGGGAATCGAGTCCAAGGCCTTATTAAGGATGCTTATGAGTTCAGGCCAGTCCCTTCGGACAGCGAAATACAGGGCCTGCTGCTTCTCGGCCTCGAAAGACACGAACCTCAGACCAGTCATCGCATGCAGACGAACCAGGTAACTCGTGGTGGCGAGGTTTCCCACAAACGCTCTCTCGGTGCTGGTTGCGACGGCAGTAAGCCCGGCTTCCACAGAGTCGTAGAGGCTGAGGTTTATGCCGGGGAAAGACATCAAGTAGCTGTGATGCGAACTGTTTCGCTGCACAGCCACTGTTAGCCCCACCAAGTCATCTATGCCCGATATCTCTGTTTCGGTGTCGCGAGTTACGATTACTCTCTTGTAGTAGTAGTACGGTTCCGAGAAGAGGAAGTATTGCTGCCGTTCGTCTGTTTTGCCGATGGCGGGCAGTACGTCAACGCCCCCGCTCAGCGCCAGGTCGTAGGCTTCGGGCCACGCGAGGCCCCTGACAACCTCGAATCGCAGACCGGTCCTTTCGGAGATCAAGGCAAGGTAGTCGGCGGCGATCCCCTTGTACTCGCCATCTTCAGCTATGAACTCAAAGGGCACAAATCCAGGGTCGACGCCGAGTCGGATCACCGGATGAGCTTCCATGAAGGCGAGCTCATTCTTTGTCCAGCTGATATCATCCTCTGCACCAAAGCATGGTACTGCTATGGCCGCCAGCATGACTAGCGCGAGAACGATGAAACCCCTGCGACAGACCACAACGCCACCTCCCCTTGTTCCTCACACTCTTACCTGGTAGAGGACAGGAGTCCACAGGAGAATCGAAACCTTCAGTGCCAGTGGGCCATCTCGGTCTGCCAACGAAATTCTCATTTATTCCGCGTTTTCCTGCATCCACTTCATAATCGTCCGTACATGGTGAAAGGTCGCATGATGCGGCGAGACCGGGTGAAGGACCGTGTGAAGGCGTCTAGTAAGTGGCTAGTCTGAGTGTCGCGCCGCCGGAATAACGCTGGAACAGGGAACGCCCACCAGGCACTTGCCGCACACATCAGTCGCGGCGGCTATGTCGGAGTGCAGAGCGTCGTTGTGAAGGCACATTTCGTGGCACTTGAACCTGTCGAAACCGTTGACTGTCAGGGCATCATTCACGCACCGCTCAACACACTTGCCGCATCTGCCAGTGCGCTTATGCAGGCAATACTCGATGCCGGGCCGCCTCGTCGGCGCCACGACTAGGTCAGTCACGAAGGTCCCTATCCTGCCGCAGCACCCTCTCTCGGTTATGAGCATGTTGTTGAGTCCGAAGGTGCCGAGGCCGGCGATATAGGCAACGTGACGATGCGACCAGTCACTGATCAGCCGTTCCGGACTGTAATTGTGCGTGGGTGGCGTGATGCACGCCTTGTGGCCTATCGCCCGCAACTCATCACTGATGTGCGAGTTCAAGTCGGATATCAGCTGATTGGTTTCGACGTACGCCCTAGCCCATGCCGACGAAGCGTCCCTGCCCTCGACATTGCTTCTCACTATGGCGTCATCGAAAGGCACGAAATAGGCCACGACGGTTCTGGCGTCGGGCAGTAGATCCGCAGGCATCGCATGAGACGGACTCACTACCTCTTTGAGCCTGAGGAACATCTCATCCGCGGCGTCCGCGTACGCCACCAGTGGCTTGCCCCACCTTGTTTGGACGCCCTCCGTCTCGCACCTGCGTTCTACGTAGCGCTCGATCATGGTGAGTATCTGTGATCCATCCATTGCCCTACCCTCCCTATGTCATTCGTGCCAGCCACCGTGCGACCCAATCCGGATCTACCGCTTGGAGCCGGTTCTTCTTCAGGTTCTCTCGCATGATCCACCTGATATCCTTGTCATCGACTGCGAACCATCTTTCCATCACCTTCTTGCCCTCCGCGGGAAAGGCAACGGCAGCCACGCTCCAGCAGTAGCCAAGGGCCTTCCGAAGCGCGATGAACTCCTCTGTTCGCCGCTCTTTCTCCGACAAGATGTCGTGAGTCACCTGATCAAGCAGGTTCAGCACTCTGGCAACGTGTTGCGATTCCTTGAGGAGCCTCGGTTCACACAGCGCCGCCACCGCGGCCCTCCGCTCAAGCAGGTTGCCGTGGCTCCACTTCTCCATCTCCTTTAGGAGCGCGTCCATGCTCTCGTCGCCGAACCTCTGCAACGCCATGGCCACGCCTTCTCTTACCCTCCACCTCGGGTCAGATGCGTGTATGCGCAGTTCCTCTAGGACCTCTGCCTGCCCTTCCGACAGCACTCTCCCAAGGCCGATCACGCCGCACACCGGCAGGAACTCCAGTGTCGAGCCATACGGGGCCTCGTCAGGGCCGTACGCAAGGCATCTTCTGAACCTTTCGAGATCTCCCTCCTCGGCTACGGCGTGGGCAAGCTCGAGGTTCGCCCGGGGCCCAGGGAGCCGGGATTCGTCGAGGAGGTACTGATCCCAGTCGTCGAGCCTCCGCAACACCGACCTGTAGTCGTCCGTCTTTCCCATGCTCGTCCCTCCTGTTGGCGCCGCCGTTGGCGCTGGCCACCGCGGCCAGCCCCTCCAACCTCAATATCTCGCCTCATATCGGCGTCAGTTCGCCCGCGCCCCGGCGGCCACGGGCGCTGCAGGTCCACCCATGTCCACCAGTCCCTTCAGTGCCGACCACGCCACTCGCACGTGATAGGTGCCCTCGGCGTAGGCGCCAACATCGTAGGGGGCGAAGTAGAAGTCGAGACCCACCGGGCCCACGGCGAAGCGGGCCAACATCTCCTCGTCAAGGGCGGTGATCTCACCACTCAGCACGCCGGATGCGCCCTGCGACCTCAGGCTCTTGATGACGTAGTCAGAGAGCTTCTCCAGCCAACCCGTTCCGGCGATGAACATGTCGCAGAGGCTGAACTCCCGAGGTCCGTCAGCGTCGATGGCCAGGTTGAGCGGCCACGTGAAGTACATCCCATGGGCGCCTCCGGTGTAAAGAAAGGTGTTCTGCATAATGCTTATGAGGTTCTCGGAGCAATACCAGATCCTCATCTGGGCATCGGCGGCGAAGAAGAACCAATCCTCCTCTGGCTCGAACAAGCCGAACTCCTGTAGATCATCTGAGACCATGCCCCGCGCCGCCCGCCACGCCCTGGCATCGACCAGGCTCTGGAGCGCGTCGACTTCGCCTAGCCGCGCAGATGAGTGGAATATGGGCCTGGCAACGGTGACGTCTATGTGGCCGAGGCGCCGCTCGGTGCTCTTCACAATCTCGGCCACGGCAATGAGCTCGAAGGGAAGCGAGCGCTTGCCGTCGCCGCTTGTCCACGTGCCTTGCCATGATGACTTCAAGGGATCCAGCTCGCCGGTGAACCTGCCGGTTACCTTACCGTCGGCGGTGGTCTCTGTCATGCTGATCTTGCCGGCTCTTAAGGAGCCTGCCAGAGAGATCTCAGTGCCTACGGAATCGTACCAGTAAGCACCGGTCACCTTGTCACCCTCGATGGTGATCTCCATCTGGTGGGGCGACTTGCCGTCGATCTTACCCGTGTAGTGCAGTGTCACAGGGCCATAGACCCTGGACGGTTCTTCGAGCCCGGCGGCTCTGCCAGCGCCGGTTGCCATCAGCACCATGATCCCAGCCAGTATCGCCATGCCCCACCATCGAAGGGCGTGGACGCGAGATTTGTGGACGAGCATTGACTGTCCCTCCCCGACGGATCGTCCTCAAGCAAAGAACTTGGCGAAGTCCTTCTTGAGGTCAACTCCGTCACTTTTCAAGATCTCCTTCGCCAGGTAGTACCCGCTTGCCATGACTCCTGCAACGCCAAAGCCTGGGAATACCCATTGGCCGACCAGGTAGAGATCGTCTATGTCCGTTCTCTGCCTGAGGAACTTGCCGTAGTCGCGTTGTGTGATGGACCACCCCATGAACGAACCGTTCTTGCTGTAAGTGTATCTTTCAAAGGTGAGAGGAGTGGAGAGCTCGTGATGTACCAGTGCATTGGTAAAGCCTGTGCCCAGGTGCTGTTCGATGCGATGCAGCAGCGTCGCCTCTACTTCCTGCTTCAGGGCGCGGTAGCTTTGGCCTCGCTTGCGCCCCGCTTCAGTCTCCCAGAAGTTGTGGTATTCGTAGCTGATAGGAATGATCGCCACCAGGGGGCGGAACTCGTCGCCCTCTATGCCGGGGTATACGTTGATGCAGATAGGCGCTGTATCAGGCCTGTACTCGCCCGTCGTCATCCTGTAGTCGCGGGTCGACACGATGCTGATGCTCTCGAGATCACCGAGCGAGTATCTGCTCTCATCAAGGGCCATAAACAGCGCGGCGGCCGGCTCGAAGATCCTCCTGCGCGCGATGGCCGCCTTCATCCTTGCCTTTGCGGCCACCGTATCGGGGATCCACTCATATGTGAACTGCGGTGATACGTTACTAATCACTGCGCCGCGATACACGCTGCCATCTGTGGTTCTCACCCCACACGCCCGCCCATTGCCGATGAGTATCTCGGCAACCTCGGCGTTCAGCTTGAGCTCCCCACCCTGGTTTCTCAAGCTTTCGACTGCCGCATCCGGGATCGCCTGCATGCCCGCTACTGGGTACCGGCTCTCGCCGTACACGCTCCACTGGTAGGCGAAGGCCATGAATACCATCGGATAGGGAGCTTTCGAGTAGACCGCCGTCTTCAGCTCATCACACGTTGTCAGCGAGTCGAGCACCCTGCGCGCGTCCTTATTGCCATACTTCATGAACATGGGACGCTGCCTCATCGCATTCATGCCGAACTTGACCAGCTGAAAGAGGGTCATATCATACGGCGGTTCGGGAGCCTCCTTTCCGGAGTGCATCTCCTTGTTTATGGCGTGCATGATGTCGAGAACGCGGTTCACGTCATCCCTGTTCTTCGGGAACTGCTCAAGGAGACTCTCCCGCACCTTCCCGGCCTCGATATCGAACTCGGTGCCGTCAATGAAGCATTTTAGGTTGCCGCGCAATGGCCGAGTCGGCACCTGCGACGCGCCCCAGAACTCTAGGAACTGCGGTATCGTTTGCCCTTCGTCGAGCTCGTACAACCCGAGGATGCCCAGGTCAAAGTGGACCCCTCTTCGGGCGAAGGAGGTCACCAGCCCTCCCGGAATACTGTGCTTCTCAAGGACCAGCACCTTCTTGCCGTACTTGGCGAGGAAGTTGGCGACGCTCAGCCCGCCCATCCCGGCCCCGATGACGACGTAATCATACTGCATTGCCGGCACCACCCATCAGCTATCCAAGACTCAATCAATAAACATTATATCAGCAAGACTGAGGGGCTTTTCGTGGGCAATGCAGGGCGGGCCTTCGGCGCCAGCCGCCGCATGCGTGTGCGAAGTGTTCGAGACCGACACCGTGATCACGCTCAGCAGTCGGTCTCGCGTGGCGTCAGACAGAGCGTAACGTCCCTGCCTGATGTTCTCCTTACGGTTGGCGATTTCAGTCTTCAGCCGCCAGTACTCTCCGAAGCGTCGCCAGGTCGACCGGCTTTGCCAGATGTCTATCGAATCCGGCCGCCTTCACCTTCTCCACGTCATCGGGTTGGGTGTAGCCAGTGAGAGCCACGAGGAACACGTCTTTGAGACGCACATCACTTCGAAATGCCCGTCCGACCGCGAAGCCATCCATTCCCGGCATTCCTATGTCGCATAGCAGCACCTCAGGCGGTTTGGCCGACGCAAGTGCCAGCCCTTCATGCCCGCTGTTGGCAACCTCGACTTCATGGCCTGCGAGTTCGAGCAGCTCCCGGAGGCTCTCGGCCACATCCACATTGTCCTCGATGATGAGAACACTGCGGCATCGGTGCTGCGGGGCGGTGACGGTTCTTGCCTCCTGCACCTGCTGCTCTTTCCACGGGAGCTTGATCGTGAACTCAGTGCCCCAGCCCGCTCCGGCGCTCACGACGCCGACCTCGCCGCCGTGGAGTTCTACAAGCCGTTTGATCAGCGCCAGACCTAGCCCAAGCCCGCCGCCGTGTCGGTCAAGACTCGTATCGAGTTGGGCAAAAGGCTTGAAGAGCCGCGGGATCATTTCAGGCTCTATGCCGATGCCGGTGTCGGCGACACGCACGATGGCCGTCTCCACATCTGCGTCCAGACACGTGGATACGGTGACCAACCCACCTCGCGGGGTGAACTTGGCCGCGTTGTGTAGGAGATTGTCGAACACCTGAGCCAGTCTGGTGCGATCCGCGGTAAGGAAGATCGGAGACGGATCCAACATGGACTGCAGCCTCAAGCCACTCGCCTCAAAGATGACCTCGAAGTCCCCTAGAACCTCCCGCAGCAAGTCATTCAGCTCAAGGCGCTCGGGCTGTAATACGATCTTGTTCTGCGTTATTCGACTGACATCCAAGAGGTCATCGACTAGGTGCGCAAGCTGCTCGCATTGTCGGTTGATAGTCGCCAGTGCTCGGTTGGCCTGCTCGCCTCCTGGCGGCACGCGGCCGAGGATGTCGGTACAGGTACGAATAGCCGCTAGGGGATTGCGCAGTTCGTGGGAGAGTGTGGCGAGGAAACGGTTCTTCTGCTGGTCGGCCTCGCGTAGCGCCTCTTCCATTCTCCTCCGTTCGGTAACCTCCCTAGTGATGTGCGCTGCCCCGACAATACGGTCTTTTGCGTCTCGGATTGGATTGATGTGCCGTTCATAGATGCGGCGCGACCTCTTGGGGTCACCATACGACTGGGTGACAACTACTGAGTTGCCCCTGAACGCCTGCTCGAACACTTCGCGCGCATTCTTCTCGTCCTCAGGATACGGGGCAAGCATCTCTATCAGGCTGCCGCCGACATGGACATCAGCTCCGTATATGGCCTTACACTCCCTGCGGTATGCCTCATTCATGGCCAGGTAACTGAAATCCGTGTCTATGGCTGCTATGATGTCAGCGGTCCCCTCGATGATTCCGCTGAGAAGGTCACGAGCCTGCGCCAGGCGCGCGGCGGTGTCATGCAGCTCTTCCTGAGCTCTCTCTCGCTCGGTGATATCGCTCGAGGAGCCAAACCACTCTTTGATATCGCCGTTGTCGTCCATGAGCGGCACCGCCTTCGAGCGCCTCCAGCCCACGCTGCCGTCCTTTCTCAGCACGCGGTGCTCCAACTCGATCGGCTTCTTGTCGCGGATGCACTCCTTGATTGCGGCGGAGATCAACGCCTGATCACTGGGGTGGATGTACGTATCGAACCACCCCGTGATAGAGCCATCGGTGGCACCGCATAGGTCATGGCCGGAGAGCTCACACACCGAGCCCCAGTCGGGGCTCAACCGGAAGACTACCTCGGCACCGGCAGTGGCCAACGCGCGCAGTCTCTCCTCACTCTGCCTGCGTCTCTCTATCTCTCGTCTCAGCTCGTCATTGGATCGTTGAAGACTGGCGGTTCTCTCCTGGACGAGGTCCTCCAGCACACCAACGGCTCGCTGCAGGTCTTCCTCTGCCTGCTTGCGCTTGGTTCTGTCTAGCCAGTAGACGGAGATCCCGCCATCGCTGGATGGGAACACACGAATCTCGCACCAAAGGCGAGTGTAGAGACCCACGTGCTCGAACTGAGTGGGCACGCGGTCGTGCATTGCGTCCCGGTACGCACGCTCTAGCTCAGTCCCTAGCAGCTGGGGATAGAGCTCCCAGATGTTCTTCCCGATAAGCTGCTCCGGCAGTAAGCCGACGATGGCGGCCGCCCGCTTGTTGAGATAGGTGAAACGCCAGTCGCGTCCTAGCGCGAAGAAACCATCCTGGATGCTTTCGAGAATCTCGGCGGCGCGTCCCACATAGCCGCTTGCATCCAGGTGTGCGCCTGGCAGGCTGCTTGTGTTCTGGCCCACGACAATCCCCCCATGGTGAATGGTCTACAAGACCCCGACATTCCTAACAGGTATGGTTGCACTCAGCAAGAATAGTTTCGGTTTTCTGCACATAATCTCCTTCGAGTTAACATCACGCAGTAGCGATTGAGGACGACCTGGGGGGTCACCATTCGCGCCGCCGACTTCGCCGGATGGTGAGCGGACTTGCGGGAGAACCGAGACCGCGCAGAGTATCTTGCGGTGTCACGGCATCGGATCATGTCAACCTGAGGAGGAGTGCCAATGGAAGGCATAGGGATAGTGCAATTGCCGCCGAGCCGCATGGTTGCTTCCGGTGACAGCGACCTAGAGACATTCGATGCCTGGTGGACAGAGGCGGACAAGAAACGCAAGGATCAGTTCTTCCCCCGTGACTTCATGTGGTTCGACGAAGCGAGCCAGAAGCTGGTATGGGGCTACGTCCTGCCATACGACATGTCGGACACCGGGAGATACGGCATCATCGACTTCCCCGGGGGGCTCTATGCTGCGGCTGTCTCAAGAGACGGGGACGATGAAGACGGGGAGCGAGTGTACACCGCGATTCGGGAGTGGACAAGGGACAGCGGTGCCTTCGCTCTGGACGAGGGATCCGGGCGCCACACCATGTTCCACGTTATCACGCCCGATGAAGCCTTCCGCGCAATGGGGTTTCGGCAGCTTGATATCTATGTTCCGACAAGAGTAGTGTAGTGGACCGCGGCAAGGTTTCACCCTCACCGCGGCCCTTATGAAAAATGGTACGCCACCGGGGACTCGAACCCCGGACCCGCTGATTAAGAGTCAGCTGCTCTACCAACTGAGCTAGTGGCGCACGCTTCAGTATTCACTTAGCGGACCCGCTGATCAAGAGTCAGTTGGTGCCCCGCGCGAAGCCTATTATACTATGCCGGTCAGGGTGATTCAAGTGGTTTTTGCGCATCCTGCTGTGCGACTGCGATAGTGTCCCGGGGTGCGTCAGACGGTCTGACTCCGACTGGTGCGGTTTGCATGGCGCCCTCTCAATACCCGAAACTGGGCAGTTCGAGCAGTGAAATACCGAAAAGCCGCCAGCCCACGCCGTGAACGCGTGATATCTGTGCATCTCAGGGGCCGCGACGGCGGCGTCAGGTCACCGTGAACTACAGA